>NZ_JAWDJH010000021.1:0-366314 GCF_032465635.1 Enterococcus sp. 2STP | reverse complement strand
TCATACACTGACCACACATAAGCACCATCCCAATAACGACCATTATTATAATAATTCGTAAATTCATTATTCCAAAGGTAAATATGCAGATGATCTTTATCTGGGAAAAGACGATCATTCAACTGGTTAAATTCTTCTTCCGTTCCTGCCGCTCCTTGAGGCGCATCAAGAAAAGAAGTCCGATAGATACCATCCTCAGCCCAGAATGATTCAGGCGTGATTCTTTTCGCCCTCATCATTTCTTTATTCACATAAATAGGATACTCTTTCATCTTGTCAAAAAATCGGATATCCGTATAGTTGATTTTTTCTTCGTTAAGCTCATGAAATTTACGAGCATATGCTTCATGATCTATTTTCATAGGATTTCTATCACTCCACATCAGACGCAGACATTCTCGAAACCTGTTTGAGCAATTAAGAAATTCTAAAACTGCTTCCTGATGACTGTTTATCCCACTATACTTTTCCTCTTTTAAAAAAACATAGTGGAATGGAGTCCAATCATGTCTTAAGTAAAAACTAACAGTTTCTTTTTCTAATAGTTCCATCTTCTCTCTCCTTTTCCAGTTCACTATATGCAAAAAATCAAATCATCACTAAACTAGCATCGAAAACAGTGAATCGCTTTCTCTTTTCGTCATACACTGACCACACATAAGCACCATCCCAATAACGACCTTCATTATAATAATTCGTAAATTCATTATTCCAAAGGTAAATATGCAGATGATCTTTATCTGGGAAAAGACGATCATTCAACTGGTTAAATTCTTCTTCCGTTCCCTCTGCTCCTTGAGTTGCTTCAAGAAAAGAAGACCGATAGATACTATCCTCAGCCCAGAATGATCCAGGCGTGATTCTTTTCGCCTTCATCATTTCTTTATTCACATAAATAGGGTACTCCTTCATCTTGTCAAAAAATCGGATATCCGTATAGTTGATTTTTTCTTCTCTGAATTCGTAAAGTTTTTGTGCATATATTTTTTTAGAAACTATAAGCCCTTCTTTGATTCGCCATGACCAACCAGCACACAATCTGCTTGAGTAATTGAGAAATTCTAAAACTGCCTCCTGATGACTATTTAGCCCGTCATACTCTTCTTCCTTGAAAAAAGCATACCGTAACACAGTCCAAGCACGCTCCAAATAAAAATCAATACTTTCTTTTTCTAATAGTTCCATCTTTTCTCTCCTTTTGTTCTTCTAACGGCACTCCTGATACACTAACAAATCTACCCCATTCATCTGCCACGTCAATACATGTTTCTCTCGAATTTTATCTATCCATTTTTATTTTATCGCAACTATCAAGGTTTCTATTCCTATTATTTCTTTTTAAAGAAAAGATAGTTTTTCAATCGTATAAATCGCTAGTTTCGCAAAAAAGGCTGTGACAAAAATAGTCACAACCTTTTGATCTTTTCTTCAATTTTTCACATGTCGGCGATTCAATAAAAAACCGCCTATTATTGTAAAGACAGGAGCAAGGATCGAGAAAAAAGCGAATGGCAAGTAATGCAACGCGCTAACTTTCATCGTCCCCATAATGAATGTGCCGCTAACTCCCCACGGTACAAGAGAATTGACGGTTGCTCCTGAATCTGCTAGCGTCCGTGTCAAATAGTTTTTTGATAAGCCAACCTCATCAAAGGAGCGTTTGAATGTTTCTCCCGGAAGAATGATGGACAAGTACTGCTCTCCAACGATCAGATTGACTCCGATACAACTCAAGGCAGTAAACCCGACTAAACGAGAAGGTCGGTCCATCTTTTCTTTTAATTCTTGCACGATGGTCTCAACAATCAAATATTTGATCAATAAACCACCTAATGCCAATGCCAGTAAAATCAAACTGGCTGAGCCCAACATACTCATGATCCCGCCTCGAGAAAGCAGTTCATCTAGCTTGGGATCAGGTGTATGCGCGACATAACCATTCATCAAGATGTCTGCTGCTTTTCCAATCGTCAAACTTTTCTCATGGATAAAGGAAAGAACGAGGGCGGCTGTCGATCCTGCTAATAATGTAGGGATAGCTGGGATTTTTTTGATTGCCCCGCCAAATAAAATAACTAACGGAATCAATGTCCAAGGAGAGATCCAAAAGCTTGCTTTCATATTTTGGATCATTTCATTGATACTGGCTAGGTCGGCTGAATGACTGTTATGTCCTAATATCGTATAAAAAAGCAGCGAAAGGACGAATGCCGGAAAATCCGTATAACGCATGCCAGCGATATGTTCGAATAGATTGACTCCGCCGATACCAGCCGCCAAGTTCGTCGTATCCGATAGAGGCGAGCAGTTATTCCCTAAAAATGCACCAGAAACGACCGCACCTGTAGTCATTGCATCGTTGAATCCAAGCAAATGACCGATTCCCAAAAAAGCAATCCCAATCGTCGAAATCGTCGTAAATGAACTGCCGACTGTCACTCCGACAATTGCACAAACAAGAAATGCTGTCGGTAAAAAGAAACGTACAGAGACAAGCTTGAATCCATAAACCATGATCGTAGGGATGGTTCCAGATAGAATCCAAGAGGCAACCAAGACGCCAATCAAAAGAAAAATCAGGATCGGAATGATCCCCGGAGTGATTCCTTTGATGATCCCGTCATGGATCTCATCCCATGAAAACTTTTTAAATCTGCCATAAAACAACAAACACATGAAAGCTGCAAGGATCGGGATATGTGGCGAGAGTTGGAATCCGATGATCAGTACTCCTAGGAGTGCCAACAACACGATCAATACAGCGATACTTTCTTTTAAAGAAATATTTTTATTCATCGTCGATCTCCTATTTCAAATGAAAAGGCCCTGCCATGAAAAAACTATTCACTTGGCAGGACCTCCTACTAAATCAGCGACAAATCGTCGGCTGAAAGACTTATTTTTTTATTTTTCTTCTAAACTTTTTTCTACCTCAATCCCCCAAGAATCTTTCTTGAAGTGATTGATGATCAATGGAATAACGAACATGACCACTGTGATAGCTGCTACTAATAATGCATCACTCAATGTCGCTGTACCTAATGTAGCAAATACGACAACGATGATAGAGAAGATCAGCATGCAGCTGACTACCCAAGCTAAGCCGTTTCCGTTTTTACCAATTCGGTAAGGACGTTCGAATTCTGGATGTTTCTTACGCATTTTAAGCAATGAAACAGCAATCAAAATGTACACGATACAATAAATAACAGTTGTAGCATTTGTAAGTGTCAAGAATACAGCACTTACGTCATCCATTACACCATAAAGTAAAGCAAATAATGAAATAACGATTGATTGTGTTAGAACGACATTTCTAGATACGCCGTATTTGTTTTCTTTATGGAATCCGAATTTTGGTGGAAGGAATCCTTCACGAGCTACTTGGATGATTGTTTTTGATGGTCCAGTAACCCAAGCTGATAATTGTAAAAGCACACCAATAAATACCATGAAGCTGAAGATATTTCCGATCACTTCTGGTAAGCCTAGGATTTGGCAATCAATCAAGATTGGCTGTGTGATATTTGCTAATTCCATTTTTCCATCTGGTACGACATTGGCAACAAGCATCGCATTGATGACATTCAATAAAACTAATCCGATCAAAGCGATAAATACGCCTTTTGTATAATTTTTTGTTGCGTCTTTCAAACGAGGCATGTAAACAGAACTCATTTCGATCCCAACAAAAATAAATGTGATACCAGCTAAGTATTTCAATGAATCAATATGTTCCAAGTCAGGGAAAGCTTTTGACCATGAAAAGTCACCTAGATAGCCGTTTGAGACTAGTCCGACTTTGAAGGCTGCCAAAACACCTAAAACGAACATGATGACTACTGGGATATATACCCCTAGCCATACACCGATGTTCCCGCCGACTTTTGCCATATCGAATTTCAAGTTCAAGATCGTGATGATCCAGTAGATAACTAAAATACAACCTAAAACGAACCAATGATTATTGCCAAGTTCTACATTACCAAATGTGTTTCCTAACAATGGTCCTAAAGTAGAAGCGACCATTACCATACCTGGGAACATTTGCACCCATAATAGCCATGCAACGACAAATCCCCATTTGCTGCCCAGTGCTGTTTTTACCCATAACTGAGGACCGCCTTCTTGAGGAAGCATCGTTGAAAGCTCACCGGAAACCATTGATATCGGACCGGCAAAAAACAAAACTGCAAAAATTGAATAAAAAATCAATGTCCAACCGACTGCGGCTAACGTAGGAATACTCCGAACCGTTGCACACAGTGCCATTGTCAGACCGATAAAGGTCCCAAGACCCATTTTACTTACTTCAGATTTACTCACCGTTGACACTCTCCTTGATTTTTTGGATAAAATAACGGTGTCTTTGAAGTAGTTTCAGCAATAAACGAAACAATTCAGCGAATATTTGAGGGGATTCTTTGAGTCTATTGCTTGAAGGAGTTCTTCAAAGACAACCTCAAAACAAAGGGATCGAAGAGCTTAGGTCACCCCTTGCTCTTCAGATCCAAACATGCGTCAGAAACAGTTAGCATTCAAGCTGTTTTCTAACATGATTACTTTGCTTATTTTGCTTCGCTTGCCAATAATTGGTCTGCGTAGATTTTTTCCAATTTTTCTTGAAGAGCTGCTTTGATTTTTTCAGCATATTCTTCAAAGTGTTCTTCTTTGTTCATGTATGGTGTCATTACGCTGGCACGCAATACAGTTACTTTTCCGGCACGGTTCCATTCTTCATCTGAGAATCCTAGTTGGTTCACGAATTGCAATGGGCTGTTGCCATAGTCTGGGATAGCAAAGTCAGTATGTGAAGTTAAGAATTCATTACCGTAAATGCTTCCTTTCACGTATGAAGAATAATCGTATACGTCATGGTTCAATTTATTCATCGCAACTAAATCGTCGTTGCCTTTTTCTTTGAATACGTAGTCTACCATGTTGAAATCTGGATAAGTTAATGGATGAACTTCGATTTCTTTGTCACCTACTTTGAATGACAAGTCATTCAAGAAGTTGTAGAAACGATGTGCCCCTTCGATTGATGCACCCATCAATTTACCGTATCCTGTGACATTCAAAGGTAAGACATGATGTGCTGCCCAAACGCTGGCTGCTGTTGCCCCTGCTTTTGAACCTTCCAAGATATACGCTCCAAGTAATGCTGGGATATCTGCACCTTTTTCAAATACATATGTTGCGAAGTAAGAGATAACGTCTCTCATGCGGATATCTTTGATGACGATACCACCGGCAGAATATGGAACATAGCCCATTTTATGTGGGTCGATCGTTACAGATTCTGCTTCTTCGATTGCTTTATATGCACTGTGTACTTCTTCTAAGATATAATCTTTGTTTTCTGTAAAGACATTGTATTTGTAATGAACGTCTTTTAAATCTTCGAATGGAATGAAGTTGTTGTCTTCGTCTAAGAAAATCGCACGGCCGTATCCGCCATAAGCAGCATCTACGTGCAAGTAGAAGTAAATACCGTCTTTTTCTAATACGCGACGCAATGCAACGATTTTATCGATACCGTCGATTGCTCCTTCTTCTGTTGATCCTACAACACCGACTACACCTAAGATTGGTGTTTTTTCAGCTGCTAGACCACGAACGATTTTTTCAAGTTCGTTGATGTCCATGCGATAGTTATGGTCAACTGGCACTGGAATTACTTGGTCTAAACCGATACCGATGATGTCGGCAGCTTTTAGCCATGAATAGTGTTTTGTTTGTGGAACCAACCATTTTCCTAATTTTTCTAAATGTTTTCCGCTACGTGCTGAGTGAGCTTTGATTTCGTCGATTTTTTCTGGAACACTGTCTAACAAGTTCATGATTTCTTCTGTTGACAAGTTCATCAATTCCCAATCGCTTTTTCCAGCAACTAGTTCAGGTGTCACTTCTTTCATAGCAAGTGGCAATGATTTGATGTTGCGGGCATACCAAAGTCCTTCTAAGTTTGCTAAAGAACCATCAGCAACGATGTGTCCCCAGCCATCTTTATAGCTCATTAATTTTGCAAATTCCATGCCTACTTCTTCTTCCATTTGGCTTGTTGCAGGAGAAGATTCGTAAGCAACGTTATTACCATTCCATAGCATAGCAAAATTGTACGCTAGTAAAGATGGCATCAATGTTTCAGAGTTCATATGACCCCAGTAGCGTCCGGCATTATGCCAAGGAACGGAATGGGTACGCATCCGCGCTGAAATTTCTGATAGAACATCTTTTGTTTTATTCACAGTGTGTTCAAAACTAGCACTGCTTTTTTCTTCTGGCGTAATGATAGGCATGTCTTGAGGCATGTAGTTTTGACGCCAGCCTAAATGTTCGTCCACCAATTCATTCAACAAAGCTTTATAGATTTGGCCGTTCTCAGCTTTGTCCCCAATGAATAGGGCATTTAGGTTTAGATCTTTCGACAATGATTCACTCATAGTGAAACCCTCCTAAAAAAAATATTTAAATTTTGTCGAGCCCTACATTACACCTGTTCTCCTATTCTGTAAACTAAGCTTTCGACCGTTTTTTAATCGTATTTTAATATGTATCAATTATTCGAATTGTTCATACTTTTGAAATAATTAAAAAAAACGAGGGAATTTACAAAAGTAAACTCCCTCGCAAAGATTGTATTAACGACAACCAGCGTTCTATTTTAGGATGGGTTTCAAAATTGGAATGTTGTAATAGTATTCCCCTTTTTCAAGGCAAAAACTTACTAAATTCTAATCAATTACTTTGGCCAAAAAGTAATTTTTCTTACCTTTTCGAATAACCACAAACTTACCATCGAATTCATCGGATGGATTTATGACAAAATTTAAATCGGTAACGCGGTCACCGTTAATACTTATAGCTCCGTTTGAAACATCTTCCCGTGCCTGACGTTTAGATGGTTCAATTTTTGTGGAAACAAGTAGCTCCACGATATTTTCAGGTGTGCTTGAAATTTCAACGTTCGGCATTTTACCGAATCCTTGCGCGATTTCTTCCGCATTTAGTTCTTTAATATTTCCAGAGAACAATGCTTGTGTTATTTTTTGCGCTTCTTTCAAGTCTTCTTCACTATGCACAAATCTTGTGACTTCTTCTGCCAAACGGCGTTGTGCTTCACGTTTCTCAGGTTCTGTCTCTACTTTTTTCGCTAATTCTTCAATTTCTTCTTGAGATAAGAACGTAAAGAATTTCAAGTATTTCACTACATCACGATCATCTTGATTCAACCAGAATTGGTAGAATTCAAATGGTGAAGTTTTCTTAGGATCAAGCCAAACGGCACCGCCTGCGGTTTTTCCGAATTTCGTTCCGTCCGCTTTCAACATCAATGGAATCGTCAAACCGAACGCTTCTGCTTCTGGTCCTTCTAATTTTCGGATCAGGTCTAAACCAGCTGTGATATTTCCCCATTGGTCTGCTCCACCGATTTGTAGTTGTACATCGTATGTTTTATGCAGATGTAAAAAGTCGATGGATTGCAGGATTTGGTAAGTGAATTCTGTGAATGAGATCCCTACTTCCAAACGGCTGGCAACGATATCTTTTGCTAACATCGTGTTGATGTTGAAGTTTTTACCGTAGTCTCTCAAAAATTCAAGTAAAGAAATTTTTGACAACCAGTCGTAGTTGTTCACAAATGTGATATTTGCGTCTTTACCAAACAATTTTCTCATTTGATTGGAAAGTGCATCCACGTTATGTTGCACTTGTTCCATCGTTTGCAACACACGTTCTGTTTTACGGCCGCTTGGGTCGCCGATCGTTCCTGTTCCGCCGCCAATCAGAATATATGGATGATGGCCTGCCAATTGGAATCTTTTCATCATCATAAATGGGATCAAATGTCCGATATGCATCGAATCACCAGTTGGATCAACGCCGCAATAAAGTGAAATGCTCTTTTCTTCAACGAGCTCGCGAAGTCTTTCTTCGTTTGTTTGCTGATTAATGGCGTCGCGCCAAGTTAATTCATCAATAATATTCATTTTACTGACCTCCGTGTAGTTTTTTATGAAAGCAGGAACCTGCTAGCATGCGTCATTAAGTATTTCTTCGGGATGGAAAATAAAAAAAGTCCCTTGGCATATAGCCAAGGGACGAAATCTCGCGGTACCACCCAATTTGTATGTCTAGATATCCAACATACCTCTCGAACATTTAACGCTGTCGCGTGGCAATCACTGCCAGAGACTCCTGAAATGTAATTCGCTTTAAAGCATGTACTGGTTTGCAGCAACCACCAGCTTTCTGAAACATTGGCTTTAACAACTACTTCGTTTCGATCTTCGTCTTGTTATTATTAATATGTGTCTATCATAGAGCGCAACTTTTTCTTTGTCAACAGAAAAAGGATATTTTTTTTAAATTCCTCATTTTTTCTTTTTTGAATCCGCTCTAATCCCGAACATTTTATTTTTAATATTGTTAAAAGAAACTATTTTTTCTGTATTTTTTCTGCAATTTATCGAGAAGTCACTTTACTTTTCCTCTTATTCTTTCTTCGTTACAATGAGCAATGGGACGAGTAAAAAAATGAAAAAGCAAGGGACGAGGTATATGGAAAAAAAGCAAAAAATTATTTTAGGAGCCACTTCTGCTTTAACTGTCGTTATTTTAATTTTAAGTCTGTTTTTTGTCATCCGAGCATACACAAAAAAAGAACCGATCATTCCTGAAAAAAAAATAACAGAAAAGACAAAAGAGCCAATGGATGATAAGCAACAGCTAGTTACTCAAGCAAAAAATCTGGCACAAAGCTATGATTATGACCAAGCGATTGCTTTATTGGAGAAAAACAATAAAAACGGATCTGCAGAAACACAGCAACTTCTTCAAACACTGAAAAAGGAGAAAGAACAACTGATTGACTGGTCTGACCCTACTCAGATCTCTCACGTCTTTTTTCACAGCTTGATCGTGGACCCGCAAAAAGCCTTCCACTCTCAACAGTCGCAAGGATATAAAGACTATATGGTAACTGTTGAAGAGTTCAACCGTTCGATCGAACAACTTTATCAAAATGATTTTGTTTTAGTCAATTTGAATGATTTGATCCAAAAAGATGAACAAGGAAATCTTTCCTTTAACGGACTCGCGCTACCTGAAGGAAAAAAACCATTAGTTCTTTCGCAAGATGATGTCAGCTATTATGAATATATGGATAATTCCGGTTTTCCTAGCCGATTGGTCGTATCAAATAACAATGAAATCAAAAATGTTTATAAAGAGAATGATAAGGAAGAAATTGGGGACTTTGACATGGTTCCTCTAATCGATGCTTTTGTCAAGAAACATCCTGATTTTTCTTATCGAGGCGCAAAAGGCACCTTGGCCCTGACAGGTTACAACGGTGTTTTAGGTTATCGAACATCCAAGTCTCAATACGGAGATAACGAGAAAACAAAAAAAGAGATCGAAGAAGCTAAAAAAGTAGCTGATCAGTTGAAGAAAGATGGCTGGAGCTTTGCTTCCCATACCTGGGGACACTTGAATATGACTCAAGCTTCATTAGAGGATGTCAAAAAAGACAATGAATTATGGCAGCAAGAAGTTGCACCTATCCTAGGAAAAACAAATATCCTGATTTATCCATTTGGTGCAGATATTAGCGACTGGCAGCCTTATTCAGCAGAAAATCAAAAATTTGCTTACTTAAAGAGTCAAGGTTTCGATATTTTCTGCAATGTAGATGCTTCTACTCCCGCTTGGGGACAATTAGGTACGGATTTCTATCGAAATGCTCGAATCAATATCGATGGCATTCGGTTCCAATCAGATTTAGACGGACAAAACCCTATTCTTGATCCATTCATCAACGTTCATGATGTCTATGACAAAGAAGCACGAGAATCCGCTTGATTTTACGTCATTTATAAACCAAAAAAGCCGAACTGACATTTTATCGTCAGTTTCGGCTTTTTTTATGCTTTATTTCTTCTTCGGCGCGATTCCCTTGATCAGGACTTCTGTCCATTCTGCTGTATATGGAAGCAGTTTTGCGTATATCTCCGGCTTAGAAATTCCTTCTACCATTGCTTGAAAATAGAGGATCAAGAACTCATCAGAATATTTCAAATCCACTTTTCCCTCTTTACGCCCTCGATGGAAAAGATCAAGCATGATACTGAAACTTTCTTGCGTATACGCATCCATCGCGTCAGAAAATTCTTTTTTTTCTTTTTTTGTATAGTATGTCATCAAATCGATATAAAATTGTTTGTTCACTCGATTGAGATAGCGGATTTTATTTTCACTCATGGCAATCAACGTTTCTTCAAATGGAAGATTTTCCGCAATCAACGCTTTCGCTTCTTGCCCTAAATCATTCATAAATGTGAAAAATACTTCATAAATCAGCCCTTCCTTGCTGCCAAAATATTTAAAAATCGTCGCTTTACTTACCTGAGCGCTCTCAGCTACCTTATCCATCGTCACTCCGGCGGTTCCTATGTCTGTGTTCATCAAGTCAAAAGCTGCTTGTAAAATCTCTTTCTTTTTCTCTTGTGCTCTCTTTTCAAAACCGTTCATTTGTAGAGCCTCCCGTAATTTTAAACTTTTATAATATATATAGTTCAAATTTATTCTGAGGTTTATTATAACTATCTATTGAGAAAGTATCAAGCCAGCAATTCCTTGTTTATGAATTCATTGACAGAAATTTATAAAAAGAATATTATGTACTAAAATAATAAAAAAAGTTTTATAAAAAGGCATAAAACCATTTTATTAAACCGTTTAATCTTATTTAGTATATATTTTCAAAAAAAGGAGTGGGGTTTTTATGGCAGAAATCGTCAAAGTCACACATTTGAAAAAGAACTTTGGTCGTTTCGAAGCTTTAAAAGACGTCTCTTTCACCGTACATTCAGGTGAAGTCGTTGGATTTATCGGACCAAATGGTTCTGGAAAATCCACGACGATTCGGACACTTTTAGGGATTATAAAAAAAGACGGCGGAACGGCAACGATTTTTGGTCAAGATGTATGGGAAGATAGTTTATCTATCCATGAACGTCTTTCTTATGTTCCAGGTGACATCTCTTTATGGGGAAATTTGACTGGAGGAGCGATCATCGATCTCTTCATGAAGCTTCATGGAAAAGGGAACGCTCAAAAAAAGGACGAACTGATTCAACGTTTCTCTCTTGATCCTAAGAAAAAAGCAAAAAACTATTCAAAAGGAAATCGTCAAAAAGTGGGCTTGATTGCTGCTTTATCTGTTGATTCGGATCTCTATTTATTTGATGAGCCTACATCTGGTTTAGATCCCTTGATGGAAACCATTTTTCAAGAAGAAGTTGAAAAACTGAAAGAACAGGGCAAATCCATCCTGCTTTCTTCTCATATTCTCAGTGAAGTCGAACGGTTGGCAGATAAAGTCGTGATCATCCGCGAGGGAACAGTCGTAGAAGAAGGAACACTCGATGAATTGCGTCATTTGACCCGCTCGACCATTACTATAGAAACAGAAGCAGATAACAGCCACTTAGCACAATTGAACGGTGTCCATGATTTTGTGCAAAAAGGCCACCTTGCTCAATTTGCTGCTGACAACGAAGCTTTCGATGTGATTTTAGCTGAAGCTTCCAAATTAGGTGTGAAAAAATTTGAATCTATTCCACCGACTCTTGAAGATTTATTCATGAGGCACTATGAAGGATGAGGAGGAATCGAAATGACTGATAAATTTTCACGCTGGTCCACCCTTTTTTCTCAAAACCTTAGCCGTGACTGGAAAAAGATCTTGATATGGCTAGTCGGTGTCACTGCTTTTTCTGGTGGTTTTGTCCCTGCATTTGAAGAATTGACTTCAGGACAAGGGTTAGCTGGATTATACGAAACAATGCAAAATCCGGCAATGATAGCAATGGTCGGACCAACTCCCGCTTCGAATGCTGCTGAGTATACTTTAGGAGCGATGTATGCAAATGAAATGTTGCTTTTTTGCAGTTTGTTTGCTGCTGTGATCTCGGTTTTGCATGTAGTGAGCCAAACGAGAAAAAAAGAAGAGCTTGGTCTGATTGAACTTATTCGTTCCTTTCGAGTCGGACGTCAAGCAAACTCTTTAGCTGTCATCGCTGAAAGTATTCTAATCAATTTGCTTTTAGCAATATCGATCAGCTGTACGATGATTTTTTTTCAAGCAGATTCGATCACTGCAGAAGGTGCTTGGCTTTTTGGGCTATCTGTAGGTAGTACGGGGATTTTGGGGAGTGCCGTTGCACTGTTTGCTGCACAACTGATGCCAAGTTCAGCCAGTTCGAATGGTCTGTCTCTAGCGTTTTTAGGTGGACTCTATCTTCTAAGAGCAATAACAGATGTAGCTGTTTCCTCCCTTTCGATGTGGAATCCTTTAGGCTGGTCTTATTTGACCTATCCATTTACAACTAATAACTGGATTCCTTTGCTTTATTTGTTTTTGTTCAGTCTCATCTTGATAATCAGTTCATTTGTTTTAGAGGAACATCGAGACTTGAACACCGGCTATATCCCCGAACGTGAAGGAAAACCGTATGCTAAACGTTCTCTTCTATCCTTGCGTGGTTTATTATTCTATCTAAATAAAGGAATGACAATCAGTTGGCTCATCACTTTTGGTTTGATGGGGGCGGCATACGGCTCTATCTACGGGAATATGCAACAGTTTTTAGAAAGTAACGACTTAATGAAACAGATGTTTATCCAATCTGGCGTCTCAATTGAAAAAAACTTTACAAGCACGATTATGGTCGTTTTGATTTGTCTAGCTGCTATTTTACCAATTGCTAGCATCAATCGTTTATTTACAGAAGAAACCCACGGACGTATGAATCAGCTGTTCGCAACAAAAATTTCTAGGAACCAACTTTATTGGACAAATCTGTTACTAGCGATCCTGTTTTCTATATTGTCGATTCTGATTAGTTCTGGTGCGCTAGGTCTTTCTGCTTTGGCATCGATGAAGGATGCGAAAGATATGGATCTATTGCTGTTTCTTAAAGCCGGATTCAACTTTCTGCCTGCTGTTTTAGTGTTTATCGGGATGAGTGGCTTTCTATTCGGATGGCTTCCTCGAATGGGTAAATTTGCTTATATCTACTTAGCTTACTCCTTTGCGCTCAATTACTTTGGCGGGATTTTGGATTTGCCAGAATGGTTCTCCAAAACAGCGGTCCCTAGCTGGGTACCACGGATGCCAAACGATTCTTTCGATCTTTCCGTATTCCTTACGTTATCCTGTATCAGCCTTGCACTGATCGTCCTTGGTGCTATCGGTTATAGGAGAAGAGATTTAGTGGAAGGATAACAAAAAAGAGCATGTTCAATTTCATACTAGCCTCCAAATTGGGATCAAAAATCCAACATTTGGAGGTCATTTTTGTATTTACAAGTCTTCTAACTGCTCTTTATCAATGATCCAGACTTCCCGATTCTCTCTTTTTACATAACCATTCTCCTCTAATAATTTAAATTTTCTAGATAAAGTTTCGGGGGTCGTACCGATAAATGCAGCAAGTTCTTTCATTTTCATTGGCAGGAAAAGGTGATTCTTCCCTGTCGCTTTAGCTAAATCAAGCAGATAGACAGCGACTCGTTCTTCTACTTTTTCCATCATCAAAAAAGTTGTCTGCTGCTGTACTTTTGTTAATTTCTCAGCGTTGATTGCTAAAAGTTTCAGACTAAGGGCGGGATAATGCAGTAAAAGTTCCGAGAAATCTTTTTGTCTCAATACACAAATTTCCGTTTTTTCTAGTGCTTCGCCAAATAAAGACTCATTTGGAACGCCTAGCAACTGGCTCTCTCCCTCATATCCGCCCGGCTCTACTACTCGTAAAAGCTGTTCCTTTCCGCTAGCAGATAATTGATACACTTTCATACTGCCGGAAGCCACGATCACTAATTGAGACTCTCCATTCGGCGCAAGAATCTGTTCTCCTTTTTCCACTTTTCTGTGTGTCACTAGCGAGTGGATTTTTTGCTGATCTTCTATCTCGAGATGATTGAATAATGGAACGAGTGAAACACACAATCCTTCATGTCTCATAGCAGTTTCCTCCTTTGGATTTCTTCCTTGTTTGTTATTCTACTTGTTCTTTTAACTTGGTTAATTGATTTGTATCAAGATTTTTCTTTTTGTGCGATAAGTAAGCAGACACATGCCGTTTATGACCACGATCAGAATACTCATTTCATGGAAAAGCATATCGCTTGCCACCTCGGCCACCAGGATCAGACTCTCGGTAATAATGGTGATGAGTGTTTTATGTCCTAAAATCATTTTTTGATACTATCTATAAGTAAAATTGAAAATTGCCGCTTATGTCAAATAGGAGCTGTGACAAACGCCTTGTCACAACTCCTAATTTTTGAATAAACGGTGTTCTCCTGCCAACTCCTCGGGTACAAGTCACAATATCATCAAACATGAGAAGCTGTTTTTTGAAATTGTTCCTTGTGACTCAGAGTTAAACGGCAAGTTCACAACCTCTTCCTTAAACGGTGTTCAAAAGCTTGCATCTACGACACTAAGCCCAATCAGATGAAAAATATGAAAAGCTATTTTTCTCTGCTTGTTCTTACTGCTTGATGCAGAATAGCTTTTTCGCAACCTCTTTATTACTGTACCTGATTTTCTAAAAACTTACTAACATTCGGCTTTTTTTACTAAATGCCGCTGTTACTTTTTTGCCGAAACGACCCTTTACTGCTTTTTCCAATCCAGTCGTTGCAGAGGATACCGTTTTTTTTGCCGTGCTTGCTTCCACCTCTGCGGCTTGTTTCGCCTTTTTGCATTTCGTGACTTTGTCTTGAGTCATCGCAATCCCTAAAGCTCTTGCTGAGATTTTTTGTATCTCTTTCTGGTAGTCTTCCCAAATTTTTTCCTCTAGAACGATCACTTATTATCTCCTTTCCTGTTACTTTTTGTTTAATCGTTGCAGATCAGCACGATAACGGCGTTCGACTTCATCTTGCTGATCATAGATTTTTTTTCGTTTCTGCATCAATTCATGAGAGAACCTCTCTTCTAAACGTCTGAGTTCTTTTTGTGCAAAATACAAAGAATCCTTCGGGCATTCAAAGGAACGCACCGAAAAACGTATATTGGAATAAGTCGTTTCTGCCAGCTGCTGCATGTTCTTTTGCATCTGTCTGAGCTGATCTTCCTGATCTTCTAGCTGCAGTCGTTCTTTTCGGTATGTTTCATGAATCTGGTTTTCTTTTTCCATCTCACTACTCCTTGTTTTAAAATAATTGTCGTGCCAAGTCCCGATCACGTTGGACCAGCTCATTGATTTTCGCTTCGATCTCTTTTGCCAAGGTAGAGAATTCTGCTGAAAGCTGCTTGATTTTGAAGATTTTTTCCCGGAATTCCTGCGTAGGTTCATCAACGATCGTCTGCTTTGTACAACCGACTTCTCGCAGAGCATCGAGCATTTCGTTCTGAGACAAAAGCGGTGTCTGTCTGCGGACCATCGCAAGACCATCTGCCCACAGCTGTTCCAAATCACGAATTCCACGCTGGTAAATGACTAGCACTTGTTCCATCGCTTGATTGAAGACGGAAGCCGCATGTTTCACGATCATCAGCGCCTGCTGGTCGTCTAAATAGATCTGTTCATTGGTCGACAGACCGCCGCTGCTCGCTGTGAATCTTTTCCGCCAAGTCACTAGCTTGGAGAAAGCACTGATTTGTAGCTGGAGCCACTTGTTTTCTTCTTTCAGTTGACTAATCCGATCTTTCTCCCATTGATTTTTTTCGCCATATGTCTCCATTTGACGGATCATAGCTTTGTTTTTGATGATTTGCTGGGCGAGTAAGGTCTGTTCGAGGGCGACCCCTCCATGTTGGTCGGAATAGATGACGATATCGCCATATTTATCGATGTAATTCCCGTTTTTGTCGAGATTGAACTGATTTAGATCGTGTCCATAGTTTTTCCAGCCGGCGTTGTCGATTCCGAAACTGTGAAATGGCAGTTGGCCTTTCCCGCCAGTCAGCCAGCCACTAGTCACGATGTCTGAAGTGTCATACAGATTGATGATCTGCCCTTCATAATTCATGAGCTGCTTCTCACTCAAGCCTGGGCCTGCCGCTGCATATGTAAATCCGTGATAACCTTTTAAAACAGCGACATAGATTGCCTGCGCTCCACCTAAAGAATGACCGGTCGTGGAAATGGTGTAGCCGTCTTTGACAGAATAGGTCTTTTCGATTGCATCGGCATACGCTAAAGCCGACTGGAAGGCGCCGTTGTCGTGTTTGTCCTCAAAGCCGACTTCTCGGATGTTCGTTTTCCAGTCCTGCCAGTTTTTAGTGCCCGCGTAGGCGATAGTCAGGTCTTTTTTGATGACGGATTTGGGGTAGCCCTCAACTTTTTTCAGTTTATCTTTTACATACATTTTATACTCATCTTTGATTTCAGCTACGACCATGGCCTGCATACCGTTTTTCTTTGGTGTTTTTTCTTTTCCGATCGTATGTTTGTCGGTGTTTACCCTATCAAGAATTAAATATTCATTGCGTTTCCCCGTTCTATCACCATTTTTAATTTTTCCTACTTCTACTTGATAAACTGTTTCTGAAAAAACTCGATTCTGATCCATCAGTCGATCCCCCCATCATAGAATGTGACGATATTCATGGGTATACTCATATTGGTCTCTTGGTCTTTTCTACTGAGATAATGATCTTGCCCCGGTTTTTCTATACCACTATCAATCCTATAGATCCACTGACCTGTTTCTGCAGACTTTACTCCTAATGTCGCAGTGTGGGAAAGCAGGTCATTGATTTCGAAGTGTACCTCTAAAGATTTCATAGGGGTTACAGAGAAACCTGTAAATTCTATTTTTTTAATTTTTGAATATTCTCTTATCTCTAAGCTTTTATCTAAGTATTCCTGAGTACTTAAGTCACCTTTCCCTCCATTGTATGCTTTGTCTAATTCTTCTGATTGTTCAGGATTTTCTCTAAAAATCTCATAATGATTATACAAATAATTTGCCAGATCGGTTTGGATGGTACGCAGTTCTTCATTGTCTTTTTCTCTTCTATCCATCAATATTTTCCCTCCTATACTCAGTGCAATGACAACTATGAGTCCTCTGAAAATGATTTTTTTCATACTTGCTCCTTCTTACTTCTCTTCGTAAAGAAAACGCTTTAAATGGATTTTACCATAGGCTTATCAGTGAAAAAAGAAGCCTTTTTCTTACTTTTCCTTGTTTGATAACAAAATGAATATTTTTTCATTTTTTCTGTTATGTAAATCGAAACACATATACAAAAGAATGAGCGAGACGCAAGCAATCGTCGTTTTTTAGAGTTCGTTAACCGTTATGTTTTTAGATTTGTTTAAATTTTTATTCTGATTTGGCTGATGGAAAAACCAAACAGACACCTGCGAAAAAAATGATTTTTTCGCAGGTGTCTGTTTATGTTGCATCATGAGAGCAGTGGATTCGATGATGTGCCATCTATTTAGTACGCAACGCAATCAGCTTTTTCATAACTTATTTTTTATCGCATGATACAATGGCGCTAGTTCTTTGAGCGCCTCAGCAGTTTTCTCTTCGATGTTTGTGTATTCATTTGGAGAAAAAAACAGTTTGCCAAGTTGGAAGGTTCGATTGCCCATTGTCTCTCGCAGCTCTTCTTGCTTGCTCTTATCTGATAAATAAACGGACAAAGGCAAATGATCTTCCAGCTCATTTTCAGGCTGAGGCCAGATATAATATTCTTCAATCGCTACCTGAGTACTCCATTCCTGCAGTAAAGATAGCAATTGATTGTATCCTTCAACGCTTCCTTCTCTCGTGTCACTTTTATAGTGCTGATACATCAAATAGATTTGGTATTGTTTTTGATTCAACAAAACTGCTAGACAGGCATTCTCGTCTTGACGAGATTCGCTTCGGTACGCGCTCCAAAAATGACTGCGTAAATTCCAGCCATTCGTCCAACTCTCGATTTTAGGTTTGCTCATGCCATACGTATCAGGCAAAAGTGCAGCAGTCTGGAGTTGGATCTCTTTCCATTTTTGCCAATGTGCTTTGTATTCTTGTTTGATTTGTTCGACTTCATCTGGTGTATGTATTTCTTTGAGTTGTTTGAATGCATAATTGTCTCTGTCAAATAACTGATAGTCTTCTTTCATTAGATCCATTTTGTTCCCTCTTTTCTTTTTTATTTTAACTATCTTATTTAAAAGAAACAACTGTAAAAAAGCTGAATCGAAAAAGCAACTGCTTGCTTTTCGAGTTCAGCCTCTGTTTCCATTTACAGGAACGGTCATGAAGTTTTGATCACATTGAGTAGTGTCGTAAATAAAATGGCACTGGAAGCAGCTCCCGGGTCGATATGTCCGATTGCACGCTCTCCTAGATAGGAAGCTCGTCCTTTTTTAGCTACCAAGTCTTTGGTGTGTTCTTTTGCCTGTTCAATGATTTCTTTTGTTAGATTTCCTGCTTTCAATGCCTCTGTAACTGGTAGCCAAACATCTAACATCGTTTTATCGTCAGCTTCTGCCTTTCCTCGGCTTTGAATACCCGCTGTTCCCTGCTCGATCACTTCTCCTAATTTTTCTTGAGAATCAATAGAATCGACCTCTTTTGTCGCTTTCATCATGTTCATGAATGCAGATCCGTATAACGGACCAGAAGCCCCACCGACTTTCGATATCATCGCCATAGAGAATACTTTGAATGTATCACTAATTGTTTCAGGATGATCGGTTTGAAAAGCTTCTTCATAAGCTGAAACCCCTCTTCCCATATTATTTCCGTGGTCTCCATCGCCAATCGGGGTATCTAGATCACTGAGATATTGTTTGTTCTGATTGATTGCCTCTGCAAATTGTGAGAGCCATTCTTGGATTTCTTGAACGGTTAGTTTCATATTATCACCCTTTTATCTTGAGATTGTCTTACCATGAAATCGTCTGTACATTGCTTTCTAAAGAATCTTTCCATTGTGTCTCCGTCAAGTCGATCAGCGTCAGAGAAAGGCCTTGCATATCTAGTGAGGTCATAAAATTACCGACTTTTCGGAAAACTACATTGACGCCTCTTTCTTCCAACAGAGCTAAAACATCATTCATGAATACGAACTGTTCCATCAAAGGCGTCCCGCCCATTCCGTTGACGAATACACCTGCTTCTTTTGGCAAATTCGAGTAATCATCTAAAATCTTAGTAACAAGTTCCTTTGCCAGTACTTTAGAAGGCTGCATCTTTTCTCGACGATAGCCTGGCTCACCGTGGATACCAACACCGTACTCGATCTCATCTTCTCCTAGTTCGAATCCTGGTTTCCCTACTTCTGGTACAGTTGCTGCCCGAAGCGCTACACCGATCGTCTTAGTTGCCTGTACGACCTTTTCTCCCAGTTCTTTCAACTCAGCTAGGGAAGCACCGTTTCTTGCTGCATCGCCCACAATTTTGTGTACAAGGACAGTACCTGCGACTCCGCGTTTTCCAGCAGTATACGTACTATTTTCAACAGCGATATCATCATCTACGATTACACTTTCTACTTCAATATCGTCCATAGCAGCTAGTTCCTTTGCCATATCGAAGTTCAATGCATCCCCTGTATAATTCTTAACGATCAGTAAAACTCCTTTTCCACTATCCGCTTCCTTGATAGCCGTTTGAATCTGATCTGGAGTTGGAGAAGTAAACACATCACCAAGCACCGCTGCACTTAACATTCCTTCCCCTACAAACCCGGCATGGGATGGTTCATGTCCGCTTCCTCCACCAGAAACCAAACCAACTTGTTCTGCTTTTTGATTCTTGGCTACAACACGGGAAGATTCTACACGATGAACAAGTTCTGGATAGCTTTTTACTAATCCTTCCAGCATTTCTTCGACAATATTGCTTGGATCATTCATGATTTTTTTCAATTTATTTCCATCCTTTCTTTCCGGCATTTTGTGCTTCTGTTAAGATTTGCTGAGTATCATCCGTTATACCGGCGGTGATGGCTGCTGCAAAAGCTCCTTCCACTAAAGGCGCATCCACCAGATGATAACGTTGCTGCTGTTCTTCTTCCAACATGTCTTTTGCCAATTCCGAATTCAATACCGCGCTGCCGATATCCGCAAAAACAAAATAACTAGCTGCATCGCTTGACTCATTGACAGCTTCTACGATTTTCATCGGGTCTGATCCGATCTCGCCATTTATTCCGCCGAGAGAAAAGATCTGCACCTCTTGGGATTTTTGCATCTGCTCAATCATTTCTTTAATACCATCTGTTACTTTTTGACTATGAGAAATAAGCAAAATACTCTTTTTCACAAGAATCTTCCTTTCTTTTACATAGTTGCTAACGATTGGTTTCGCTTTCATTAATGAACAATTCAAGTATATAATAAATTCCTAATTTTGGGAAAATATGTGTTGCGCATCTTGAACTTTGTTATACTTTCATTAAAGAGAGGAGTGATCAAATGATTACAACAACCACGAATAGTGTGGAAGGAAAAACCGTAGTAGCTTATAAAGGAATCGTTTTTGGTGAAGTTATTACTGGGATCAATGTATTGAAAGATTTGGGGGCTGGTTTGCGAAACGTCTTTGGCGGCCGTTCAAAAAGTTATGAAAATGAACTAATGGGCGCAAGAGAAGAAGCCCTTGCGGAAATGGCCGAACGTGCAAAAGCATTAGGAGCTGATGCAATCATCGGCGTAAAAATGGACTACGAAGTATTAGGCAGCGACAATGGCATGCTGATGGTCACATGTAGTGGAACAGCTGTCTCCACAAGATAAGTAGGAATAGCTGTCTTAATAAATAAAAAGAGATGGGGCATGTAGTGGGATCCAAGAGTTAGATTTTTCAGTCTAACTTCGAGGTTCACTACCTTCCCATTCTCTCTTTTTTATTTCTTTTTGCGAATGATTCCGTAAGCTGCTGCAACTAGCACACCTGTGCCTACGAAGGAATAATTGACAGAAGCTGTTTTTTCATTTGTTTTTGGTAAAGTCTGACTTGTTGATTCGGATGGCTCTGTCGTTTGCTGAACTGTTTCTGTCGTGGTTCCAGAGGCCACTGATTTTTCTCCTGCCGAATGCAAAATATCTTTTATTCGTTGGAAACTAGCTGCTAAGTCTGCTTTTTTTGCTTCAAAATCATTAGCAACTGTTTGCGCTTCGCTGATCTTTCCATGGATCGCTTGACTGGCCGCTGTGATATCCGCTTGAGTTTGACTTAACTTTCCAGAAGCTGTTTGAGCAACCTGATCTAATTGTTGATTGAATTCTTTTGCTTGTTGGATCTTCCCGTCAAGATCTGTTTGGACAGCTTCCGCTTTTGCTTTCGCTTCGGCAAGCTTTTTCTCAAGTTGTGCACGGTCATTTCCCGCTTTATTTTTAAGATCAGCTAAATCTTGATCGATTGCTGCTTGGTCTTCTTTCAATTTGTTTTTTGCAGCTTCTAATGCTTCTTCGAGTTCTTTTCTTTTATTTTCCAAGTCTTGCAAATGATCGATTTGGTCAGAAGAGGTAGAATTATTCGTTGATGTATCTTCTGAAGACGAAATCGTTTCTCCTGAGTTATCTGTCGGTACATTGGAAGTCATTTCTGTTTCCGAGGTTCCGTTTTCAGCATCAGAAGAGCTTATAGTTGTTGAAGGGTCTGTTTGAGCAGGTTCAGAAGTTTCTGCAAAAGCTGTGTGTCCGAAGAAGAAAATACCGGAAACAGCAATCGGCCAGATCAACGGCTTCATTCTTTTTTTCATCACTTTTCCCATCCTTACTACTTTTTAACTAATTTCTTATTATAAGCAAAAATGATTGGAAGAACCATAAACACAACAGGCTGTTTGTCTAAAAAACGGTGCATCTTTTATTTTTTTGTACGTTCCGGACTTTTCCATGTCCCGCTTCCATAACCTAAAATCGTTTTGACTGCTGGAATGAAAGTCGTCACGATCGTTATCGCGTTCACTATCCAGAACAAAAGCATATATAGTGGCGCGAAAAGAAGATATTTCAATTTTCTTCGTCGATCATCTACAATCAGCGAAGCTAGCAACTGGAAAAATCCTGCGACCATTTCAAAGCAGATGAACACAAAACTGAATGTAAAAGTGACATAGATCTGTTCATAGTTTCCTTGGTACACATAATGCCCAATCAATCCAATAAAAAGAATCACGGAAATACAAAAGAATATTGACCAGACAATACTCAATGTTTGATCAATGAAGATGATCGTTCTTCCGATATGTTCAAAAGGATGGAGCATCACTTTTTTGAAATTCGTCAGCCAGACTTCTGTTCCACCTTTTGCCCAACGTTTTCTTTGTCGATATAGCATCTTCAACGTCACAGGTACTTCCATGAAAAAGATGATCCCAGGAGCAAAAACAGACACCCAATCATTTAACTGATGGTCCCAAGCAATACTGATGTCTTCTGTCGCTCGATCTTGTCTGAATCCGCCCACATCGATCAAGGCTTCTTTTCGATACATCGTATTTGCTCCACTGTACGCATAAAGACCACCGAATACAGCTGACTGTGTTCGTTTGATGATTCCAACGATACTTGAAAATTCAACCGTTTGCGATTTTGCAATCAACTTGGTACGATTTTGGACATCCATATTTGCAGTGACCGCAGCAATATGTCTTGCACCAGGGCGAATGAAATAATTCACATACCTGTTCAGTGCATCTGGCTCCGGTACCGTGTCTGCATCATTGCTTAAAATCAATTTCCCTTTTGCAAAGGCAAGTCCGATATTAAACGCATGGGCTTTCCCTTTATTTTTTTCGATCCGAACCACACGAAGATTAGCGTATTTTTTCATCAGTCTGGCTAATATTTCTGGTGTTTGGTCCGTTGAACCATCATCGGTCACTAATACTTCATAGTTGTGATAATTCAATTTCGTCATCAAATACTCGATCGTATCTTCGATCACGATCTCTTCATTATGGGCTGGCACCATGATCGTAATGAACGGTTCGACACCCGATGGAACATCTACCCATTCTTTTTGTTTATGTTTGTATAAAAAAACATAACACCAGACACCAATAAACCATGCAAATCCGCCTAAAATCGGGTAAGAAACGAGAAAAAAATACATGATAGACAAACAAGTATCTAGGAATTGATTACCTGTATGAGTGATTGAGGTCATTTCAGTTCCACCCCATTTTCTTTATACAAATCTGCAATGAGTGTCGTATCTAGATTTTTCTCTTCGGAGACAGAATAAAAACGGACCGTTTCTCTCTCTTCTTTTGTTCCAAAACGTTCCGTATACATTTCTTCAAGTAATTCTTGTCTTTTTTTCAATTCTTCATCTTCATATTCAAAAGACTTATTTACTTTTCTATACAAATTTCGATTGTTCCATCTAGTCAACACAAATGAGATAATCAGGAAGCTGAAAAAGATTAATGCAAAAAAGCCGATGAAGAAATACAGCATTTTCTTTTCCAATAAAAAAGCGTACAAGTAAAAATCTTTGGCTCTTTCTGGTCTTGTTAATGGGAAAAATACCCATATAAAAGGAAGAACAACGATCATCCAACCGAAAAGAGCCACTAGCGTTTGCCAAATTTTTAACCAATAATTACCTTTTGAAAAATACTTATCTTTCACCAAAATCGATGCAACTTCTTCTCTTGTTACTTTTTTCATATCCTCACCTCACATTTTTTGTTACGACGTAGGAGTTTACCATACTTTTCATTTCTTTTCACATAAAGTGTTCCTAAATTTTTCCTAAGAAAAAGAACAAAACATTTCTCATCGGCAAATGAAAAATATTTTGTTCTTTTTATCAGTTATTCTTTTTATTTTTTTATCTCTTAATTATGTTTCTCTTTCCAATACGACAATGCTTTTCATTCCTCTAGATATCGCCGTGTACATTTGTCTGCGTCTTCTTTGCTCATCTTTATCGTTTTCAAATGGGTACAAGATTACATGATCAAATTCCAGTCCTTTTGCTAGACTCAAAGGGATGATCTGGCAGTTTTCTAATCCATATGAACTTTTTTTAATCGATTCTTGTAGCGTTTGGGTTTCCTCTTCTGTTTGGGTGATAATTGCCGCTTTTTCTCCTTTTAGAGAAGCCAAAATCTCAGCTAGTATTTCCAACAATTCTTCAGAGGATCGAAAAGAGCGGTATTCGGGTTCTTTTCCTTGCGGTCGGATCGATACGATGTCGATCTTCTCTTGATCCACAGCATAGGTTTTGAAAAGCTCTGTGATTGCTCCGCTAGAACGGTAACTATTTCTAAGATCATACCGATGGATCGGCAGATGGTAGTCGTCGAAACAACGCATAATATCAGCAAAAGTAGTGGAAGAATTAAAGATTGCTTGATTCTCGTCACCTACTAAAGTAAAGTGAGTTTTTGGAAATAATTCGATCAATAGACCTAATTGTGCCAGGGTATAATCTTGTACTTCATCAATCAATAGATAGTGAAACGCTGGTACATTTACCTTTTCAACAAGCAAATGATGAATAGCTAATAAAATGACTGCTTCATCAACAGTACGTGTGTGTTGCCAAACATAAGCTGAGCCATATCGTTTTTCATAAATTCTTTCAAACAATCGGTGCTCATCCACCCATGCCATTTCTTCAATCTGTCTGGTTATTTTTCGATAGTTTTTTTGTAAAAGTTTCCTTGCATAAACTGCGATACTTTGTTCCGAATCATCAGAAATCAATTCACCGAATAATTTCAACTGCCTATCTTCTGTCAACGAGAGTACCTGATTCTGCACAGCAGGACTTTTTGCTTGTTTCAAAAGATGATTCTTCCATTCGCTCATCAGTGCCTTTTTCGTTGCTTGAAGCCTGTCGATCAATTTAGGATGAGCAGGGACTTTCTCATATATTTTTTCGATCGTTTTTTTAGAAAGAACTGTTTTTCCATTTTTAGTAAGTCCACGGATAAAATCAGGATGATCTAGAAACAAAGGATCTGATCGTTTTAGATCATCAATATACTCTTTACTACGCAAGTGTTCTGCTTGCTCTGATACATTTTCTTTGGTGATACGTTTGAAATAAGCTTCTTCACCTTCTATTTCCTCTGCTGAAAGCTGTGAAACTAGCTGCAAGATGGTTAGATTCAGTGGATTTCTTTCGCCTAATGATGGTAGGACATTCGAAATATAGTCGATGAACCGATGATTAGGTGATAGAATCAGCAAGTCATCAGATGTCATCGTATCTCGATATAAATAGAGCAGATACGCAATACGCTGCATGATAGCAGAGGTTTTACCACTTCCTGCTACGCCATTTACCAAGATATTTTGACTTTTCACATCCCGAATGATTGTGTTTTGTTCCGATTGGATCGTAGCAGTGATAGCCTTCATTTCATTGGTCTCATCTTGACCTAACACTTCTAATAACACATCGTCTTGGATAGCTACAGACGTATCAAAAAACTTGACCAAACGATCTCTTTCCAAAATAAATTGACGTCTTTCTTTGATAACCGTATCGATTTTATTTTGACGAACCGTATAAGAAGATGGGCCAATCATGTTATTGTAAAAAAGTTCGGCAATTGGTGAACGCCAATCATAAACAAGATTTTCATCTGCATCATCTGTGAAATTTGCTGTACCGATATAAAAGGATTCTTTTGGCTCATTATCCAGAAAGTCTACAACGACTTTTCCAAAGTAGGGATTTTTCAATAAACGTTCGATCTTTGCTAGCTGATTTTCTGCGTTTTTCTGTTTGATATTCATCTGATCGATTTCTCTATTTTTCATTTCAATCATCGAAAAAGTATCCAGGTTATCTAAGTAACTGTCAAAATTCAATCGAAGCTCGCCAGCCATTTCTTTCAGCAACTGGTTTCCTTCTACTTTTGCCGTATCCATCGATTCACGCAGTTCGTTTCTTTTATCGATTAGCTTTTGATACACGTTCTTCAGATATGCTTCTTCTAACTGCTTTTGTGTGTTGACCATACACATTCTCCTCTTTTTTTAAAGTGGCGGAACCGATTAGTTTACCTCTTTTAAGAGTCGAATGCAAGCTTTTTAACGAGTATCATTTGTTAGGATATATCAGTTCTTCAGGTCGGACAGTCTGATATAAAGAAAATGCACCATCAAGGTTTTTTACGTGGTAGCCAGACTGCTTCAAGATTCTTTCCGCTAGATAGCTACGTAATCCGCTATGACAGCTGACGATATATTCTTGTTGGCTGTCTAATTCATTTACTCGGTCCCGAAGTTCATTCAAAGGGATATGTTTGGCTTCCTTGAATTTGCCTTTTTCCAATTCTTCTGCTGTTCGCACATCTAATAAAATTTTTCCTTTGGCTAATTCTGTCGGCAATTCATGCCATTGTACGGTTTCACTAAGCCCTTCTGCAATGTTCATTGCTGCATATCCTAGCATGTTTACTGGATCTTTGGCTGAGCCAAATGGCGGTGCATACGTCAATTCTAACTCCGGCAAATCGAAGATCGTCAAATGCCCTTTGATTGCTGTTGCTAAAATATCGATCCGTTTATCCACACCTTTTGCCCCAACACCTTGTGCACCATAAATCTCGCCAGTCTCTGGATGGAAGATCAACTTCAGTAAAATATCTGTTGCTTCTGGATAATAGCTTGCATGATCTTTTCCTGACACATGAACGACTTCAAAAGACAGCTCGTTTTCTTTGGCTGTTCTTTCACTTAATCCGGTGGATGCGGCAGTCATTCCAAACGTTCGTATAATTGCTGTGCCAATACTGCCTTGATTTCTTCGAGAAATTCCGGAAATCGTGTCCGCAACTTGTCTACCTTGACGATTGGCTGGTGAAGCAAGAGAAATAAGTGCATCTTTTCCAGTGATTGGCTGTTTTACAACGATAGCATCCCCCACCGCATAAATATCAGGAATATTCGTTTGATAACGTTCGTCTACTAGGATACCCCCGCGTATACCTAATTCGATTCCAGCAGTCACTGCTAGCTGGTTATCAGGACGAACACCAATGGATAAAATAACTAAATCAGCAGGAATGGTACGCCCGTCATCCAGTCGCAATCGTTTCCCATGGTCTTCAAATCCAGCGACAGCATGAGAAGTAATCACTTCTACTCCTTGATGAGACAATTCTTTTTCTATAAAAGCTGCCATTTCTTCATCCAGTGTCGGAAGAATATGCGGTGCTTGTTCGATCACCATGACTTCTAAACCTCTTTTTTTTAGGTTTTCTGCCATTTCCAATCCGATGAATCCTGCACCAACGATCACGGCACGCTTTGGCTGTTTTTCTAATGCATGCATCACTTTATCGATATCTGGTACATTTCTAATAGAAAAAACATTGTCGGCTTCTGTTATCCCTGGAATCGACGGAACAACTGGTTTTGCACCAGGAGATAAAACCAATACATCGTACTGTTCCAAGTGTTTTTGACCCTCATGTACGACTTCTACCGTTTTGTTTTCAGGAAAGATAGCTGTCACTTCATGATTTGGACGCACATCTAAACAAAAACGAGCGGATAATGATTCTGGCGTTTGGACAAGAAGATTTTCCCGGTCACTGATTTCACCAGAAAGATAATAAGGCAAGCCGCAATTTGCAAAAGAAACATACGGTCCTTTTTCAAAAACAACGATTTCTGCATCTTCCATTAATCGGCGAAGCCGTGTAGCAGCAGACATTCCACCTGCTACACCTCCGACAATAACGATTTTCATCTTATTTCCCTCCTACTGTTCGATCAAACCATTGATTCATACCGCCACGTACATTCACCACATCATAACCAGATTTCTTTAATTCTTTTGCTGCTTGTTTACTCCTCATCCCTGATTGACAAATCACATAAACGGTCTTTTCTTTGTCTCCATCATATCTGTTTATGCTTTGTAATGGAATATTTTTAGCTCCTTTTATATGCCCACCCCGGTATTCTGCAGGTGTTCTAACATCAAGTAATACTGACTTTTCTAAAAGCTTTTCCTTTAATTCTGGGACTGTTATCGATTTTATTGGCTGAAATAACAAACTCATTTTCTGCACCTCGTTTATATTTTATAAATACCTTACGGGGTATATTAAACAGGAGCTTTCTTATTCTGTCAACCAGAATGACTCTTCATTTTTTTAACTGATTTTTATATTTGCATAAAATACCGATTAGGGGTATTATCGAGTTATAAAAAATAGAGGAGAATGTGCTATGGAGATTGAGAATAAAAATATCCTGAACCGTTTGAAACGTACAGAGGGGCAAATTCGTGGTATCCAAAAAATGATCGAAGATGAAAAAGAATGTATGGATGTCATCACTCAATTAAGCGCTGTTCGTTCTAGCATTGATCGCGTAATGGGAATGATCGTTGCAGACAATCTGAAAAATTGCTTTGAAAATCCCGATAGTAATCCAGAAGAACAAGCGGCTAAATTAGAGCAAGCAATCAAGATGATTATTAAAAAGTAAAGGAATGATTTCAATGAAAGTCGTTTTCCATATTGATGAATTAGAAAAATGGTCAGAAACAGGGAAAAACGTAAAAAACCTGATAAAAGCTTCTCCTGAAACGACGATCGTCGTTTCCGTCAACGGTATCGCAATTACCGGTTATCTAGACTCTGCCAATGAAGAATTCTTAGATTTGAAAGAAGTCGTTTTTCACGCTTGTGCGAATGCTATGCGTGCTAATCATATTTCAGAAAGTTCTTTACCTGAACAAGTAATCGTTGTACCAGCAGGTGTACTTGATTTAGTTGAACTGCAATCCCAAGGTTATGCTTATATCAAGCCTTAGTCAGTAGAGGTTGTGAGCCTACCCATTTAACTCCGAGTTACAAGAAATAATTTTAAAAACAACTTCTCATGTTTTTGGTTTGGTTGGCTTATTATCGAGAAGTAGCTATTGGGAGTCTATTTATCAAAAAAAAGGAGTGCGACATAGGTCACACCCCTTCTTTATTTTCTTTGAAACATCTTTCGGTACTCGACAGCATACAAGACAAAAGATTGTAAAAGACCGTAAGTGATGACGGCAAAAATGACTCTCACCCACAGCGTTGGTAATTCTGGGAAAAGCAGCAAAAGGATCATGCCAACATAGATGACAGCAGTCGCTACTTTGCCATACCACTTCGCACCACTTAATTTGATATTTTTAGATAGCCCGATTAATCCAGCTACAAACATAAAGCCTTCTTTTATCAAGAATAGACCAAACAACAGCCAAAGCCACGGTCGATACCATGCCATAGACAAAATCAGAAAAAGTTGTGTCAATTTATCTGCAAACGGATCAAGCACCTTCCCTAAGTCTGTTACCTGATTATATCTCCGAGCAATGACCCCATCTAGATAATCTGACAAACCTGAGACAACAATGACCGCTCCTGCTACATAAAACGACTGTCTCAGCACAAAATAAAGATAAATCGGCAGCAAGAGAATACGGAATATCGATAAAAGATTCGGAATTGTTTGGATTTCTTTACGCCAGTTTGTGCTTATTTTCATTTGACCGTCCCACCTCCTCAGCACTCTTTTTTTTATTTTAGCTTACATAGAGAATAAAACCAATGATTTTACTGCTGTTATTTTTTTGCAATCACTGATCATATGCGTTGGTCTGAAATAATCACTTGTTGTTTTCATCTTTTCCTCTTCTTTCTTCCTGTCGTTTACGCATTTCTTTTACTAACGCTTTATGGGCTTTTTTTGATCCTCGCTCTAGGTCACGCTGCTGTTTCCGTGTTTTAAAATCGATAAATAGACTATCTAAATCGTAACCTGTCGGGTACAGATTTTCTGCTGAACGCACCAGACGAACGCGCTGACGAGGCACACGGATCATTTCTTTTTCTAAATATACGGCAATCGTATCTTCACCTATATCCTCATAAACTAATGCTTCTTTTTGGTATTCATTCACAAATATTCGATCGCCTTTTGCAAAGAGCTGGCGTTCTTTTTTATTGTCCTTCCTATTTATACCTGCTGTCTTAGGAGGAAATTCTTTTTTCTGTGTCCGATAGGCTTTTTCCTCCAGGTAACGCTCTGCTTGCTGGATCAATTTCATAGACATAGCCATTTTATGAGCAATCCATAAAGCTTGGCTTTCTCCTGTTTCTCCAACACGCAATTGATATTTAGGACGAAGTGCTTCCCGATCGAAAGCCATAGCAGCTGGCACAAAATCTTCATGATCCCTAGCAAATTTCTTGATTTCTCCATAATGGGTCGTGGCAATGATCAATGCCCCCTGCTCATACATAGATTCCATGATTGCGATCGCTAATGCAGCCCCTTCATTTGGCTCTGTTCCACTGCCAATCTCATCCAGAAGTACCAATGTATTCCTTTTTATCTTTTTCAAAATAGCAGCAATGTTTTGCATATGACCAGAAAATGTACTCAACGCATTTTCTAAATTTTGGTGGTCACCGACATCGACGAAAACCTCATCAAAGACAGCAAGCTCCGTCCCTTCTTTTGCCGGAACTTGCATGCCGAACATCGCCATCAAAGTCAATAAACCGACCGTCTTCAACACGACTGTTTTGCCGCCGGCATTTGCTCCGGTGATAATCAAGCCTCGATAGTCTTTACCGATTTCAACATCCAATGGTACCGCATGATCAGGTAAAAATGGATGTCTGCCTTGTTTGATGACGATATGTTCTGATTTATTGATTTTAGGCGTGATCCCATTGATTTCTCGACTGAATTTTGCCCGAGCAAAAATGATATCTAATACCGTCATCGTTTCGATCAATAAGTCGATTGCTTCTTCATTTTCTGCAATAGCACCAGTCAATGCAGCCAGAACTTGATATTCTTCACTTATTTCTTCAGCTTTTAACAACTGATAGTGTTCATTCAGTTTAGAAACCACAGTCGGTTCAATAAAAACCGTCGTTCCTTTGTTCGATTCATCGATGATCGTCCCATCTACTTTATTTTTATAGCTGGCTTTGATAGGAATCGTATAGCATTCACCTTTTTGAACGATTATTGCTTCTTGGATCATTTCTTTGTTTTTCGGATGACGCAAGAATTTCAGCAATTTTGACTGGATTTCTTTTTCTATTATTTGTAATTGTTTGCGTACTTTACGCAAATTACGTGAAGCATCGTCACTGACTTTATTATTTTTTATTTTTTGGTCAATCAACTCTTCTACATTTATCAAATCAGGAAGATGCTTGCTATAAGCAAATAACAAAGGTGCCTGGTATTGATTCTTATCAAAAAACTTTGTGATCATCCGACTGCTTCTTAGAAAATCCGCATATTCGATCAAATCAGCCGGTGACAGAACCAATCCTTTTTTGACTTGTTCTGTCAGTGCATCAATCCTCGGCAATCCCATAAATGGAACATGCTGACTACTTTCTAAGATCAAGCGTGCTTCTCTTGTTTCTTCTTGACGATCCAAGACGGTTTGTAGGTTTGACGAGGCCGTCATCTTACTGATTCGTTTTTTGCTATAGTTTCCGATTGCTCTTGCTTGGACTTCCTTTTTGATCTGATCAAATTGTAATTGACTAATCATTTCGTTGTTCATACTCTCTCCTTTTCTTGAAGAGATACCTGTCCCAAAATAAATAAGGGCCTAGAGATAAATAAAAGGATAGAACACAGCTTAAAAAAGTCATGTCCTATCCTCATTAGAATACAAAGATATTGTTTTCCTGACAGGTACCGTTTCATAAGCACACCAAATAAACCTTGTTTATTGGCTATTCGACTTACTGATTAGATACCAGCTACACTCACAAAACATTCCCCATTCTTCTAGGTCTTATTTATTTTCCACTTAACTATAGCAAGACGCCTTTTGATTGTCAAACCTTAGTATGTTTTATAGATTTACACCATTAATGAATAGACACCTACCGCAATAATTGCTCCGATCATTGGACCTGCGATTGGTACCCATGAATATGCCCAATCTGAAGTTCCTTTATTAGCTATTGGCAATACCGCATGTGCTAATCGAGGACCAAAGTCCCGAGCAGGGTTGATTGCGTATCCTGTTGGTCCTCCTAATGAAAGACCGATGGCTAAGATCAATCCACCTACAGCGAATACGTTCGTTCCAGGTGCAAATTCGTTTTGTCCAAAAGCTAGCAACCCAAGAACTAATACAAAAGTACCAATTAATTCTGTGATTACATTTGCTGGATAGTTCCGTATAGCAGGACCTGTTGCAAACGTACCTAAAATCGCACTTTCATCTTTCGTTGCATTCCAATGCGGCAAATAAGAAAGCCAAACAAGAATGGCTCCTGCAAAAGCGCCTAAAACTTGCGCAATGATGAAAGGAACGACAAGATTCCAACTAATTGCCCCTGTCATCGCCATAGCTAGAGAGACTGCAGGATTCAAATGAGCTGGGCCCATGAATCCAGAAATATAGACAGCCATTGTTACAGCGAGTCCCCAACCAAATGCGATGACAATCCAGCCAGAAGCTTGTGCTTTACTTTTGTTTAGATTCACAGCCGCACACACACCATCTCCAAGCAAAACTAGGATCAAAGTCCCAATAAACTCCCCCATGATTTGAGTCATATCACTGTTCATTTATTTCTCCCCCTTTAGTTCCCGCAGATCTGATTCTGCGATCAATGCTTCTAAACGTTTAGTCTGTTGCGCCTTCTCCTCTTCTGTCCACCCAAAATACCCAGCAATTGCATCGATCACAGGTTGCTTGATCTCATCCAGCTGATCTCGTTCAAACAACAGATGATTCGTACGACGAATGAGATAATCACCTGGAGCTAAAACCATTTCTTCTTCTAAGCCATAACGTAACCGAGCTGACTCAGCGAGACTCAAACCAGGATAAGGTGTCATTTCTTTTGCTAATTCAAAGATACGTCGAGCATTAGTCCCGTAAAAATCAGCGATATAAGTAGCATCTTCTTCCTCTAAACCGGCTGCTACTCCTTCTTTTGCTAATTCCGTCACTGTTTCTTCTAATTTCGTTGGATCGAAGTTTCCACCTGAAATCTGATATTTTTTAGAGTCGATTTCTTTCGTCTCTATTCCGTATTCTTCTTTTAACAGCTGACGAATCAATCGTAAAGCTCCTTCTGCCATCTTACGGTAATCAGTGATTTTCCCACCTGATAAAGTCAACAAGCCATCTGGTTCTCTTTCTAAAGAACTACCTCTGGAAATCGTAGAAGGTGCTTTTTCATCACGGCTGTTTTCCAAATGGTTCAACACATCTTCTACTTCAGCACGAGAAACTTTATTTTCCTTATATTCACTTACTGTATCAATCACTTTATTGAAGCTCTTGTCTGAAATCGATCCATTATCTCCGCCATTATAATCAGAACCAGAATTACCAATCAATAGTGGACGAAGCCCTGCCCAGCTTGCTTCGATATCTGCCAATGTGATATTTGCTTCTGGATAGCGATGGTTGATTACATCCAATAGATAATCCACGTCTTCTTGTGTGACTTTTGGATCCGTAAAGTCTCCTTGGTAATCCGTATCTGTCGTACCAAAGTAAGTCTTGTTTTCTCTTGGGATAGCAAAAACCATCCGCCCATCTTGTTTTCCTGTATCGAAGTATGTGGGTTGCGGTACAGGCAGTTTTTTCGCATCTACGACTAAATGGATCCCTTTGGTTGGACGCATTTTAGGAGAGACTGGACGCGTAAAATTCAAGTTCCGTACTTTATCTACCCAAGGACCACTCGTATTGATCACTAATTTTGCTTTGATCTCTATCACTTCATCTGTCAGCAGATCACGAGCTTTGACACCAACGATTTGATCGCCCTCATATAAAAAGCCAACCGCTTTCATTTTACTTACTAGATAAGCCCCATCTTCTGCAGCCTTTTTGATATTATCGATCACTAAACGGGCATCATTGTTGCGGAAATCCAGATAAACACCTGCACCTTTTAGCCCTTCTTTTTTCAAAAATGGTTCTCTTTCCAATACTTCTTCTGGTGTCAGGGTATAGTTCTCATATTTAGTTCCTGTCACATTTGCCAGTTTGTCGTAAAGGTCCATTGCTACTTTGACAGAGAACATATTGAAGGTTGTTGCTCCTTCATCTTCATAGATTGGTAAAAGCATTGGATCTGGTTTTGGGATGTGTGGGGCAATACCTTGTACGACTGCACGTTCACCAACTGTGTCAGCTACTACTTCCACATCAAATGTTTTCAGATAACGAATACCGCCATGCACAAGTTTGGTCGAGCGAGAGGACGTCCCTTCTGCAAAATCTTGCATTTCGATCAATCCTGTTTTGATTCCTGATGCTGCTGCCTGGACTGCCACACCGGCACCAGTGATTCCGCCACCGATGATCAACAGATCCAATTCTTCTTGCTGCATTTTTTGAATGCTATCTTGTCTTGTCTTGTTTGAAAACATATGGATTTCCTCCTTATTCAAATGCTTGGGTAGCTTTTACTGCTTTTTTCCAGCCATTGTAAAGTTTTTCTCGGCGCTCTTCCTCCATTTGAACTTCAAATAGCTTGCCAGCTTCATAAAATTCACGGATCTCGTCTGTATCTTTCCAATAGCCGACAGCTAATCCTGCTAAAAATGCTGCCCCTAGTGCTGTTGTTTCCAAGTTTTCTGCTCGTTGGATCGGTACATTCAAGATATCTGTTTGGAATTGCATCAGATATTCATTATTTGCTGCACCGCCATCCACTTTCAATACAGGAATCTTGATTCCAGTGTCATCTTGCATCGTATCGATGATATCTCTCACTTGATAGGCAATCGACTGCAGAGTAGCTTTAATGATATCTTCTTTTGTCGTTCCACGTGTCAAACCAAACATAGCCCCTCGTGCTGCCTGATCCCAATAAGGAGCACCCAGTCCAACAAATGCAGGAACAACATAGACCTCATCTTCGTTTGTGGAGCGTTTTGCCGCGGCTTCCGAATCACTAGCCTTTTGCAACATTTGAAGACCATCTCTCAGCCATTGAATCGAAGAACCAGCCACAAAAATACTTCCTTCTAAAGCATAGTAAACCTTTCCATTTATACCGTAACCAATTGTCGTCAATAAATTATTTTTGGATAATTGCGGTTTTTCACCGGTATTCATGACAATAAATGAACCTGTACCATAAGTATTCTTGACCATACCTGGTTCGAATGCCATTTGTCCGAATAATGCAGCTTGCTGGTCTCCTGCCATCCCTGAAATTGGTGCTTCGCTTCCATAAAAATGATAACCTTGCGTATAACCATAAACTTCTGAGTTAGAAGTAACTTTTGGTAACATCACTCGAGGAATATTCAATAAATCCAAAATTTCCTGATCCCAATCTAGCTGATGGATATTGAACAACATCGTCCGACTGGCATTCGAGTAATCAGTAACATGTGCTTGTCCATCGGTCAGTTTCCATACTAACCACGAATCAATCGTTCCAAACATTAACTCGCCTTTTTCAGCGCGTTCTTGCGCACCTTCTACATGATCAAGAATCCAGCGAATCTTCGTTGCTGAGAAATAGGCATCGATCACTAGTCCTGTTTTTTCGTGGAAAAATTCTTGATATCCTTCATTTTTTAAGTTATCTGCAATTCCAGCTGATTGTCTGGATTGCCAAACAACTGCATGATAGATTGGACGTCCTGTATCTTTTTCCCAGATTACTGTTGTTTCACGCTGGTTCGTTATGCCAATCCCAGCAATCTGGTTTGGTTTGATCCCTGATTCGATGAAAGCTCCGGCAATAACTGACTGTACAGAATTCCAGATTTCATTTGCATCATGTTCAACCCAGCTTTCTTGCGGGAAATATTGCGTGAACTCTTTTTGAGAACTGCCGATATGTCTTCCTTTCTTGTCAAAGATAATTGCTCGTGAGCTAGTTGTACCTTGGTCAATCGCCATGATATACGTTGGTTCTGTCATTATGATTCCCTCCATTATCTGCAAACGCTTTCTTTAACTGCTTTTATCATACTACTCATTTAAAAAAAGAAACTGTCAAAATTTTATTCTTTTTTTCTTTTTTTTGACAGTTTTTTATTATGATGCTAGTTTTTGATCAATTCTTTTCTTTTTTCAACATTTCTATTCTTCTTTTCAATCGGATAATGTCATAAGGCGACGCAAATTCTGATAGATAATATTCACTCTGTTGCTTGTTTCTCTGACAAAACGTTATGACCAAATCATAGTTTTTTCCTTCTTCATAACTTTCAATCTCAATACCGCTGACTCCTCTCAGTTCTCTGATCAGATACTGTTGGAAAGCAATACGGTAAATAGGCAAACTTTCTAAATCGATCCCTATCACTACTGGTTTCGCAATATAAAAATCGATCATCAAAAGAACATTGGCATACTGGATCATCAGATAACTAAGTGCACTGTCTTCGGCGCTTTTCCTTGGCAATTGCTGCATCGCTGTTTCCTGTAGTTTCTCCAATAACTGTGTTAAGGAATGCCCAAGCATTTTTTGCTGCTGCTCCAAAAGCCGATCACGCTCGTAGACTTCGATCTTTCCAACAAAGAAAAACCATTCATTGTTGATTTGTGAAATTTGGTACCCTACTGCTTTTTCCTCTTTGATTTTCAAACGACGAGGACGATAATGCCATAGCATCGTTTCCCGAATATAAGTATCCAAAACAGCGGTGGGTAACTTTTTGCTCCGTGTCAAATCATATTGATAAAATATTTCTTCGTCGACTATCGAAAAAGAAACAAAAAAGCTGTAAAACATCATTGTTTCGTATACATTCAGTTCTGCTGCTGTTCGACTAAGATGCATCACGATGATTGGATCGATTGCTTGATAAAGCCGGTCCGACTGATAGAGTAATTTCTTTTCTTTCAAAGTTTCGTACGTACTTTTTTCATTCAATAGTCTTTTTTTCGTGATCCCGAGCCAGCAAGCAATCTGTGCTTCTGCTGATGCCGTAAACGTCGTTTCTAATACGCGGCCCAATCCTAGAATGAATGGTCTTTTTTCTGGTGTATTTTGCAAAAAAAGCGGTCGTTGATTTTCCGGAATATATTGGAATAATTCATAATAAAAATATCGGATCTGTAGCTCTTCTCCGTATAATTGTCCGTTTTTGATTTGTAATCCAAATTCCTCTAAGAGCTGGTTCAATTCTTTGATTTTTCGAAAAACAGAAGACTCACTGATATTAAACGCTGTCGCTAATCGAACGATGGATACTTGCTGGTGTTCTAATAAATAGACAAGCATTTTAAACTTCAAGCTTTCCTGTAATAAAAACAAAAGAATTTTTTCCAAACTGACATCTTCGTCCAACACAAGCAGCGCCTGATACTCGTTTCGCTGTACTTCTACTTTTTTTCCCATCATCCGTCCAATCAATTCAATATCTTCCAAATATTGATCAAAAGAGGTTTTTGACAGTTGGACATGCTCTCTCAATCCATTGATAGAGGCTGTTCCCCCTTGCAGAACAAGGTTTCGCAAAATCAGGATCTGTAACTGCTCTTTTCTTTCTAATAATGCTTCAATCTTCATAGGCAGTATTCGCCACCTTTGACCACACCATATTAGGTACACGATATTCTGGCTGGAAAAACAGCTCATGTTCTTCTAACTGTTCGAACGTCCAGCCTTCTTCTACTGCGATTGTCAGTTGGTCAAGAAGATGGAACATTTCTTTTCTGCTTTGGAGCTGTGCTCCAAGAATCTTTTTTTCAGAATCAAATAGGAATTTGACTTTGACTTTGCTCTGGTTTATTGCTGCAAGCTTGTATTCCGCGTACCCTGTTTCAATTTTTTGGGGATAAAAAATGCTTTCTTCTTCTGTCATACCTACGCTTCCTAAGAAATAGCCAAACCACTGATTACCAACTGGTCGATAGGTTCCCTGATCCTTTGTCGCAGAACCACTAATTGTCTTGCTGACATTTCGCGCTGTACGGACAGCGTTATTTACTAGAGAAACGTACATTTTTTCATTTGTTGGGCGAAAAGTGACTTGGATTGCATCGCCAATTGCATAGACGTCTTTTTGAGACGTTTGCAAATAGTCATCTACCCAGATCGTTCCATCATCATTCAATGTTAATTGTTCTTCCCACATCTGATTGTCGGGGCGAGAATGGTTAGCCAGCAAAACAAGATCATAGTTTTCCCTTCTTCTTTCCGTCTCTACTACAGCGGTTTCATTTTCGGACAAAGATACGACTTGCTCTTCTAAGAAAAGCGATATCCCTTGATTTTTCATTTCCTTTACTAACGGCTCCGTCATTTCAGGGTCTAGGTAACGAAAAAGAATCGACTTTCGGCTTTCATAAAGATGGATTTGTGTTTTTCCTGATGCTAAGCCTTCAGCTATTTCGATCCCTGCTTGACCTGCTCCAATGATGGCAATTTTTTTTGCATCCATGATCTTTTGCTGAAGAGCAGCTATGTTTTGTATCTTTTTAACTGGGTGAATGAACCTTGCTTCTGCAGGAACATTTCGAAAATTTTGATTTGAACCAGTCGCCAAAATCAAACGATCAAAATCCAGTTTGTCTCCGCCTGCTAAAACGACTTTCTTTTCTTCCAATCCTATTACCGTCTTTTCTGTGTAAACATGGATACGATAGCGGTCGATCAGCTCTTCTTTGGTGATCCAAAAAAGTTGTTTTTCACTGGTGACCTTTCCTTTTACTATCAGATTGAACCCGCTGGGAATCCACCCTAACTTCGATTGCTTTTCAATCAAATATATTTCACTTGTTGGTATCAATTGGCGAAGATAAATAGCCGCATGAATCCCTGCAAACGACCCGCCGACAATTACAATGTTCATCTGTATTCCTCTTTCTTATTAAGTGTGCGACTGCCAACATGGGCTGAAATCACAATGTTCTTAAACCATGTTTACTCATTCCTATGATCCATAGCAGCGTAGCAGAACACACTCTGTCCATCCTACCGTGTGACTAGGTCTGCTTCTCAGTAATAAATTAGTTGACCTAATTGAAGAGTATCATTTCTGAAGAGATGTTTCAAAAAATGTACTCTTAGAAAGGCAAAAAACTCGCCTTTTGCGTACCTCTGTCCAAATAGGAAACAGAAAAGAACGAAAAGACGTGTTTTAGCGTGTGTAATGTAATAGTTAGAATAGGCAAAACATTTTTATGCTGACAATTTTTAATGCTTTAATGCTTCAACCACTACTTCGCCCAATTGATGAGCAGATTGAGGGTTTTGCCCTGTAAGAAGACGTCCATCGATTTGAACGACTTCTGAAAAAGCTGAACCTGACTGATAGTCAGCTCCTTTTTCTTTCAAAGCATCTTCTGCTAAGAATGGTACTTCATTCGTTGTACCATTGGCTTCCTCTTCTCCATTACTGAATCCAGTCACTGTGCGTCCAGCTAAAATAGACTTTCCAGATTCATCTGTAACTGGCAACAATCCGACAACACCGTGACAAACAGCTGAGACCAGTCCTTCATTTCGATAGATTTGTGAAGCAACTTTCCCAAGATCTGTTGCTTCTGGAAAATCCCACATTGTTCCGTGGCCACCAGCATAATAAACTGCTGCATAATCTTTTGCATCCACATCATCAGGACGTAAGGTATTTCCCAAGGCCCGATTTCTGAAATCTTCATCTTTATAATAGGCCCAATCGATTTCATCCATATTCAAAACACTTTGCGGTTCTAAAGGTACATATCCGCCTTTAGGACTGACAAAATCTGCATCGATCCCATTTTTTACTAATACATCATAAAAATGAGTCAGTTCACTTAACCACAAACCTGTAGGACGCTCGATCTTTTCGTATTTTTCTACATTTGTTAATACGATCAATACTTTCATTTTTCCATCCTCTTTCTATAAAAATTGAGTTATTGATAACGTGCTTTCAAGAAATTATATAATGGACTTGGCAAATAAAGCTCTTTATATGCTTCTTCAAAAGGTTTCGTTACAAATTCATCCTCACGGTTTTCCAATAATTTCTCTGCCCAGTCAGGATCGACGATCATTTGCTGTCCAATTGCTGCAAGTTCTGCATATTTCAGTACTTGCTCTACGTCTTTGCGAGTACGGATGCCTCCGACACCAATTAAAGGGATCTTTCCTTGGATCGTGTCATGGACAGCTTCAAGAATCGACTGATCGCTGTATTTATCAGAACGGGCTCTTCGATCATACGCATTTAATGAAACATGCAGATAATCTAATTTTGTCTCACGTAATCGTTCAAGAAGCCAGATCGTGTCTTCAAAACGGATACCTGGTGTTTCATATTCTTCTGGCGAGAAACGATACCCTACGATGAATGGTTTTTTTGCATATTTTTCAACCGTTGAGAAAACCGTTGTTAATAATTCGTCAATAAAACGATAGCGATTTTCTAAGCTACCGCCCCATTGATCCTCTCGTCTATTCGAATGCGGAGAGAAAAATTGTTGGATCAAATACGTATTTGCTCCATGCAACTCGATACCATCAAATCCTGATTCAATCGCTCTGCGTGTGGCTTCGCCAAATGCTTGGATTGTTTCTTTGATTTCATTTTCACTTAATGCTCGCGGTGTTTCTGCATCAGGTCGTTCCGCTGCAACTGCACTTGCAGATACAGGCTGTTCTCCGGATAGAGTAGCTCGACTAGTCATTCGTCCACCGTGGAAAATCTGAACAATCGCTTTTGCACCTTCTCCTTGGATTGCTTTAGCTAGTTCACTTAACCGAGGAATCATTTCATCGTGAGCGATGCTCAGTTCACCTGGCCAGCCTTTTCCGATATCTTGGACATTTGCAGCACCAGTAATAACAGCACCAAGTCCTTTAGAACGTTGTTTATAATAAGTGATCTCATCTTCGGTGATCACTCCATTGAAGAAGCTGAGTTGTGTCGTCATAGGCGACAGCATCAATCGGTTCTTCAATTGAACTCCTGAAGGTAAAGTAATTGATTGATCAAATTGTGACATTGTCATTCCTCCCATAATTCGCTCTGATTAACCTATCGAGAATCATCTATCATTAAACCACTCGGTTAGTTGTACATGCAACTAATTTGCTTAAAAAAATTTTTATTTTTTTTGTAACTTATCTGTTGCTTCATTCATTATCTCGGCTAATTCTTTACTTGCTTCATTTCCCAAGACTGCTTTGTACGACTGATGGAGTTCTTCCCAGCTACCATCGACTTCCTTAGTAAATTGGCGTCCTTGTTCTGTAAGATAAACTAATGACAAGCGCCCTTCGCTAACTGTTTTGACGTATCCTTTATATTCTAATTTTTCAACAAAACGAGCGATTGTTGAAGGCGCAGAATAGAGCATTTGTGCAATATCTTTTTGCGGTATACCATCTTTGTCTTTTAATATCAATAAAATAAATCCATAAGTTGGTGCCAGACCTGTTTTTCTAAACGCTTCATCCGCTAATTTATTCAATAGGCGATCTAACTTTTTCACACTAAAGAAAAGACATTCATCCAACGCTTTTTCAATTGGCTTTTCCATTTCATCCCCTCCATTGGCGTACATATCATAGTATGATTTTTATTTTTTGTCAAAAAACTCGTAATAATGACCGCTTTTGTCGTTTTTTGATCTAATGCCGATGGTCAGCTGATTGTACACCGTTTATTGAGAGGTCGTGAGCCTGCCGTTGAACTCCGAGTCACAAGGAGCAATTTCAAAAAACAGCTTCTCATGTTTTATGACTATGGTGACTTGTAAACGAGGAGTTGGCAGGAAAATACTGTTTATTCGGAAAGAAGGGGCTGTGACAAGACTTTTGTCACAGCCCCTTCTTTCCTTTTATTATAGGATTTCGCCATTTGATTGGATGACTTGTCTGTACCAATCAAATGATTTTTTCTTTAACCGTTTCTTTGTGCCATTCCCTTCGTCATCTTGATCAACATAGATATATCCATAACGTTTTGACATTTGTGAAGTAGAAGCGCTGACGATATCAATGCAGCCCCACGACGTATAACCAAATAAATCTACTCCATCTTCGATAGCTTCCTTCATCTGCTCAATATGTTGCTTCAAATAGTCAATGCGGTAATCGTCTTGAACGGTTCCATCTTCTTCTACTTTGTCTATAGCTCCGAGTCCGTTTTCAGCTATGAACAGTGGTTTTTGATACCTATCATATAATTGATTCAAAGCAATTCTCAAACCCTTAGGATCAATCTGCCAGCCCCATTCACTTGATGGAAGATACGGATTTTTGATCCCTCCAGTTATTAAGTTTCCTTGGACCCCTTCCAAATTTTCTGGATGAGCACTGACTGCACTAGACATGTAGTAGCTAAAAGAAACAAAATCAACAGGGTAGGCTGCTAAGATTTCTTCATCACCTACTTCTATTTTTAAGTTGATACCTTTTTCTTCAAACATTCGTTGCGTATACGCTGGATAATATCCTCTTGCTTGAACATCACTAAAGAACAAAGAAGTTCTTTGCTGCTCAATTGTTTTTTGAATATCATCCGGATCACAAGAATACGGAACAAGAAGCTGATAGCTGATCATACAACCGACTTGCGAGCCTTTGATAATTTCATGACAAGCTTTTGTAGCTAAAGCACTTGCTATAAACTGATGGTGCGCACCTTGGTATTTCGCTTGTTCCAAATGGGGATGGTTTTCTTCAATTACTCCTACGCTAACAAAAGGGTGATGTTTCACACAGTTGATCTCATTGAAAGTCATCCAATATTTTACTTTATTTTTATAGCGTTTGAATACTGTTTCAGCGAAACGAACGTAAAACTGAATAAGCTTTCGATTAGGCCATCCACCATATTCTGTAACCAAATATAACGGCATTTCATAATGGGAAAGAGAAACGACTGGCTCAATCCCATATTTTAGACATTCGTCAAACACTTGATCATAAAAAAATAATCCCGCTTCATTGGGTGCTTCTTCATCACCATGAGGAAAAATTCTTGTCCATGCGATAGACATCCGATAGCATTTAAAACCCATTTCAGCAAATAAACGGATGTCTTCTTTAAAGTGATGATAGAAATCATTTCCGTGTCTTTTAGGATAATAATACTTGCTGTTGGGATCCTGCGCCGCTTTTACTTGCTGATGCGTCATCATATGCCATTGATCTGTCCATTTTTCTTTAGGTAAATCGCTGTCGAATGTATACACATCAGACACAGATAATCCTTTTTCATCTACATCCCATGCACCTTCACATTGATTGGCCGCTGTCGCTCCGCCCCATAAAAATCCTTCTGGAAATTTTTTCATATCGATCCCCCTAAACTTGCTAGTTTTCTCGTTTGATTATTTTTCTTATGACTAGTAATGATATTTCTGAATCTACTACTATTTGTAACAATAACCATTGTGGTTGGATCATATCCCTCTTTGATTAATTCTTGCAAATCTACTTCCATCAATAAATCGCCTTTACGTACTTTTTTTCCATCAGATACTGCACTTTGAAAGTATTTACCATTTAAATTCACTGTATCAATACCGATATGGATCAGTATTTCTGCTCCTTCTTCACTGACTACCCCAATTGCATGTTTCGTTGGAAAAACTGTTGAAACTTCCCCGTTTACAGGACTGTAGATTTTTCCGTCCGTTGGAATGATCGCAAACCCTTCTCCTAAAGATCCACTAGCAAATGTTGGATCGTTTACTTCAGATAAATCAATTATTTCACCTGCTGCAGGAGTACTTAACACTATATCCTTTGAGGATTCTTCTTCGATTTCATCCTTGTAGCCGAAGAGAAAAGTTAGCATACAGGAACTGATCATCGCTAAGAAATAACTAGCAACTAGCCAAATAAATCCTTCACCAATATAAATCGGGAAAGACAAAATACTTCTTGTAGCAACTGCCAAAGCACCGGCTCCTGCGGCACCAGCTACTCCACCAAATATAGCTCCACATATACAAGCAATGTAAAATGGTCGTTTATATTTAAGAGTCACACCATAAACAGCAGGTTCAGTGATTCCAAATAATGCTGTGATAAATGCAGATAAAGATAAACTTTTTACTTTCTTATTTTTCGTTTTCAAAAATACCCCAAGTACGGCTCCTGCTTGCGCAGCTACAGCAGTCATACATGCTGGACCTAGCGTATCACGACCGTAGAAAGAAAGATTGTTGGTCATTACTGGTACAAGTCCCCAATGTAACCCAAAAATCACTAACACTTGCCAAAATCCGCCGATAACAGCACCAGATAAAACAGGGCTAAAGTTATAAACAGCTAAATATCCAGCTGCAATCAGCTGACTTGCATAATCTGCAATTGGACCTACAACTAATAAAGTAATTGGGACCATCACGATGATACAAATGAATGGTGTCAATAAATTTCGAATACTTTCGTGCAAGCTTTTGCGAATCTTAGGCTCAATATAAGAAAGAACCCATACAGCTAAAATTGCTGGAATAACCGTACTTGTATACCTTGCTAGAATCACGGGCATCCCTAGAAATCGCAAGGTTATGCTATCACTATATGCACTGACAATCGTAGGATAAACGAGAGCTGCTGCAATAACCATAGCGATGAAACGATCTGTATTGAACTTTTTTGCAGCAGTATATGCCAAAAATATAGGCAAGAAATAGAAAAATGCATCAGCTGCTGCATTCAAAATGATATAAGTTCCTGATTCAGTAGTTAATAAATTCAAACTCGTACATAAGGCGAGTACTCCTTTGATCAAACCACTTCCTGCCAAGACGCCTAAAGTCGGGGCAAAAACAGCGGCGATCATGTCTATAAAAGAGTTTAAAATGCCTTTTTTCTCAGTTCCTCTCTTTCCACTAGATGCATCATCTTCTAGTTTCATTTGTTTGGATAATACATCATACACCTCATTTACTGCATTTCCTACTACGACTTGAAACATTCCCCCAGCTTCGACTACAGTGATCACACCTTCTAGTTGCTCTACCTTCTCCTTGTCTACCTTCTTATTATCTTTTAGGGTAAAGCGTAACCTTGTTGCACAATGGTAAACATTGCTGACATTTTCTTCGCCTCCGACAAATCGGACAATATCTTTCGCTAATTGTGAATAGTCCATTTTTTCTTCCCCCTTGTTAATTAATGCCGTAGCAATCCTTCTTACAAGATAAGTATAGTTCTTAGAAAACGGTTTCTCCATTCAATTAGTACCCCTTCTAATAGCGAACGAAACTGTACAATAGTGTGTATGGTTTACTTAGCCGAGCAAATCACTCACTGCTTGAAAGAAAACAAGTATATCGTTTCTCTTATAGTCAAAGGAGACAAAAAAAACACGCTTGATCTTCCTTTGCTGATATATAAGTGGTATCTCAAGCTGATACTCTGTGATTTTTGTTTCTACTTGGCTTTTGATAAGACAGCACAACAAAGTCTCGGCATTTAACGGAAGCATAACTAAGTCAGAACTAGGAGAGATTAGTTGCTGAATGGAATCTATCTTTTTATGGATTTTTATTTGATTTTCTTCGTTGTAGTAATAATCAAGCAGTTTTGTTTTCTTTTTTTCTTCAACTATGGTCAGCTTTTCACGCAAAATCTGATAAATCTCCGAAGATTCAAACTCATCTAGAACACTAGGTAGATAAATCAAATCATCCCACTCAAAAATAAGCTCTTGCTCAGTAGTCAAAATTGCATCATATTCCGTTATTTTGTTTGATTGATTTTTGAAAAGATACACTGGTTCTATCCGGCATTCTTTGATCCACATGTTCATACTTTGTTGAATCTGTTTTCTTAGTGTATTCAAAATACTAATTGGCTGGTTACTAACAATCAGTATCTCCCCTTGTTTTCGAAAAGGATTCAACGCTTCGGCAAGATACAAAACCAAATAAGCGCTTTCAGCTAAGTTGGGACGTAATTGAAAATGTATTGGGAAGAAACGCCGAATTAAATAAATTTCTAAAGGATAACGGGAGATGATCTTTTGGACAAAATGATTCATGGTATTATGTCCGGCATCCATCCTCGTTTTCATTTGTTTGATATGGGTTAGCAAAAATTCTGTTTCATGGAACAATAACGAAACAGGAAGATCTAAAAAACGAATAATCGTTTGCTCAAATGCTCTTAGATTCTTCTCTATCTCTTTGTTTTTTTCATCATTGATCATCAAATAATTTAACTCTAATAGTCGATTTTCAATTGCTTGTTTTTCTTGATTGGAAAAAGAATAGGGTAGTTCTGATGATAATTTTTTTGTGAGGGTCTCTACCATCGGAATAAATAATGTATGCCTGTTTTTTTTTTCTAAAGGTTCTTCTCTTCGAAGAATGGTCAAAACGAGATACCGAGAAAATCGAATGAAGTCCTCTCCTGAGACAATATAATTATATGATATAAGAACCTCTTTTAATGTCTTTTGGACAGTCGGCATGATATTGGAAAAAATTGTACTGATTTGTTGAGGCAACCTTGCGTGTTGGATCACCGTTTCTGTTCCAACAAGAGATAAGAAAATTCTTTTTGAATTTTCTTCAGCAATGATTTTTAGTCCTTTTGTCGACGAAACTTCCAGTTCTAATTTAGGATTGCGCTCGATCCAACGCAAAATCGTTTTTATTTGTAATGATACTGCTGTTTTTGAAAGAAAGAAAATGTCTGCTATCTTTTGCATACTGACATACCCTTTTTGAAACAATAAGTACGTCACAATAGTTGAAGCTCGGAAATCCATGCTGGAATAGATTTTATGTTTCGTCACCTCTTGTATGATTTGCTGTTTAGTTTCAGATTCAATTGATTCTAAAAAATAACCTGAACGTTTATTTGACTGGATAATGATTTTCTTCTCGTAGATAGCAAGCATATTTTTGATTTCAGTTTGGATCGTTTTCTTGTTGGTACCTAAAGCTTCAGCTAATTCTTCGCTTGTTATCCAATGATTCTTATTTCTTAATACTACAAGAATTTGGAGTTGTCGTTTATTTAAGTCCATTTGCTTACACCTCCTCTTTGTTATAAACATACAGGAAAAACCTCTCAAATGACAATAGTCACTTGCAGAGGTTTAAAAATCATTTGAAGAAAGATCTATATTCAAGGTTTTTACCATTAGACTGGATAATTTGTTTATAATATTCAAAACTATCTTTTTTCAATCTCCTAAAGCTTCCGCTCCCATCATTTTGTCTATCCACATAAATAAAGCCATATCGCTTCCTCATTTCCCCTGTTCCTGCCGATACGATATCAATTGGTCCCCACCATAAGTAACCAATGATTTGGCAACCATCTTTTATTGCCTCAGCTATTTCCTGAAGATGTATTTTTAGATACTCACAACGTTTTGGATCGTGGATTCGATTCAATTCATCTGGTGCTTCATCTAGTCCAATGCCGTTTTCAACTATGAATAATGGTAATTCATAACGGTCTGTCAATTCATTCATGACATAACGAAACCCTAGAGGATCAATTGGCCAACTCCAAGGTTCGGGAGATTTTTCCTTCAAAAAGGGATTATCGAAACCATTTGCTCCGCCAGTATCTACGCGCATTTCTGCTTCTTTTTTATAGACAGCGCTACGATAATAACTAAATGCAATATAATCTGCCGTGTTAGCTTGCAAGCACTGTTCGTCCCCATCTAACATTACTGGTGCACAGTCTTCTTCCTTCCATGTCCTGTAAATATAAGCTGGATAATGCCCTCGGCACATGACATCGGAGAAAAACCATGAATTGCGTTTGAATTGCAATGAACCAAATACATTCTCTGGATCACAGTCATATGCATAAGTCGCTAATGCAGAAAAGCTACACATGATACCCATCTCAGCATTTGGATCGATTTTCTTTAATAATTGAGTAGCACGGGCGTTCGCTAGAAACATATGATGACAGGCTTGATAAATCTCTTTTTTTGTTAGTGTAGCAATGGGTTCAAGTTTATCTCTAGCAGGGAATGTAACCAATCCAGCAGCTGCATAAGGCATACGAAAAGCATTATTGATCTCATTAAAGGACATCCAATATTTCACTTTCCCTTGGTAGCGTTCAAAGACGGTCTGCGCATAAAATTCAAAAAAGTCAATTAATTTTCGATTTTGCCACCCCCCATACTCTCCTACCAATGCTAAGGGGGTTTCATAATGGCTAAGGGTAATTACTGGCTCGATATCATATCGATTTAGTGTATTGATTAGTCTGTCATAAAATACGAGACCAGCCTCATTTGGCTTCTGTTCGTCTCCTCTTGGAAATATTCGTGCCCATGAGATGCTTGTTCGAAAAGCTTTTAAACCTAACTCCTTCAGTAAACGAATATCCTCTTCAAATCGATGATAAAAATCAATCGCTTCATGAGAAAGATAATGGAGTGATTCGTCTAAAGCAATCTCCCAAATCTTTTTTTCTTCATTCCACTGAATACTAGGATGCTGGTTCATGATCCCGATAAGCGTATCTGTCACATTAGGTAATTTGCCATCTTCCAACCATGCACCTTCACATTGATTAGCAGCTACTGCTCCGCCCCATAAAAAATTTTCTGGAAATATTTCCTGATCCATAACTATCTCTCCTCGCTATCAACAATTTCTTACTTGAAGTATAGCTCGATTCATCAAAACAAGATATTCTAACTATTTCGGCAGAAGAGAAGAAAAAAATTGAATGCTATTCTTCATTTTTAATATTTATATATAACAAATACATGAGACGATCCCCGAAAGAAAACACTCGTTAACCATCTAAGCAAACGATTTATTTTACTTCCACCACAAATGCTTCATATGGTCGTAGCTCGACTTTGCCGTCTGGTAACTGTTTCAGAGGATAATTTGACACAATAATCCTTAAAGCTTCACGTGGAACAGTGAACACCTGTTTTTCACTGGACATATTGCAAACAACGAGCCATCGCTGATCTTCATATATGCGAGAATAGGCAAAGACATGCTCTGGCGTCTCTTCTACTAATTCATAGTCTCCCCAGACGATGATGTCATGTTTTCTACGCAAATCGATCAATTTCTTGTACATATAAAAAACAGAATCTTGATCTGCTAACGCTTCTTCTGCATTGATTTCTTTATAATTTGGGTTGACTCGAAGCCATGGAATTCCAGTAGTAAACCCAGCATGTTCACGGGCGTTCCATTGCATAGGCGTCCTAGCATTGTCTCTTCCTTTCGCATTGATTGATTCCAAGATTTCCTCTTTTGTAAATCCAGAAGAAATCCTTTCGTTATACATATTGATTGTCTCAATATCTTTTGCTTCCGAGATATCATCAATTGGGCAATTCGTCATGCCTAATTCTTCTCCTTGATAAATATAAGGAGTGCCTTTCATCATATGAAGCAAGATAGCAAACATCTTGGCACTTTCTTTTCGATACACATCGTCATTTCCCCAACGTGAGACGATTCGAGGCAGATCATGATTATTCCAAAATAAACTATTCCATCCTTCATCACCCAAAGAAGTTTGCCATTTCGATAATACTTTTTTCAGTTCAGAGATACTTAAAGGTTTCAAATCCCATTTGTCTTTGCCTTCTTGCTGATCTAATCCTATGTGTTCGAATTGGAAGATCATGGATAATTCATTTCTTTTAGGATTGGAATAAAGTTTAGCAATCTCGGTAGTTGCTCCCCATGTTTCGCCAACGGTCATCAGATTTTTGTCGCCAAAAGTTGCTTGATTCATTTCCTGAAGATACTCATGCAGTTTAGGTCCATTACTTGTGATTTCTTTATCCGGTTCTTTGCCAATCATATCGATCACGTCCATACGAAAGCCGCCAATACCTTTGTCGATCCAGAAATTCATCATTTGATAAATCGCTTGGCGAACCTGTTTGTTTTTCCAATTCAAATCAGGTTGACGCTTGCTATACAAGTGCAGAAAATATTGCCCTGTTTGCTCACCCAACTGCCAAGCAGGTCCACTGAATATCGAGCGCAATCCATTAGGCTCCTCTCCATTGACTGGGTCACGCCAAATATAGTAGTCACGATAAGGATTTTCTTTATTTTTACGTGCCTCAATGAACCACGGGTGTTCATCAGAAGTATGATTCACCACCAGATCCATAACGATACGGATGTTTCTTTTCTTTGCTTCTTCAATCAGTTCCTCCATTTCTTCCATCGTACCGAATTCTGCCATGATTGCTTGATAATCGCTGATATCATAGCCATTGTCATCATTTGGAGACTCGTACACCGGCGAAAGCCAAATCACATCAATGCCCAAATATGCCAGATAATCCAATCTGGAAATAATCCCTCGCAAGTCTCCAATCCCATCTTGATTTGAATCTTGAAAACTTCTTGGATAGATTTGATAAACAACTGAATGGTGCCACCATTTTCGTTCCATGATTTCCCTCCTATAAATGGATGTTTCTATTTTTCGCTTAATCATCTAGTTTAGTTTCTTCCACCAAAAATTGTAACGCTTTCAAATAGTCATTGCACCTTGTTATCGGTAACAGAATAAAACAAAAAAACAGCTGAGGAAATTTCCTCAACTGTTTTTTGAAAGGATTGATTGATGCAGGGAAGAACGCTGATTTCACAATCTCTTTATAAACGGTGTTCACTCAGCTGTCCCTCGGTATTAGCTCCAAAAACGGTAAAATATGAGGAACTATTTTTTCGTTTTTTTCTCTAATACTCAGGCCAGAACGCTGATTTCACAACCTCTTTATTTCACATTCAATATCCACATGAATCCCACGAATACAAAGAACAGACCATACATGATTGGAGATACTTCTTTTCCTCTTTTAGCCGCTAACATCGTAATTGGATAGAAAATAAAACCTAATGCAATCCCATCTGAAATACTATAAGTTAAAGGCATGCCAATCAAGATTAAGAATGAAGGGATCGCGATTTCTAATTTTCCCCATTCGATTTGACGTAATGATTGAGCCATCAAAACACCTACCATGATCAATGCTGGTGCAGTTACTTGTGAAGTAACAACTGACAGTAATGGAGAAAAGAACAAACCTAACAAGAAGAAAATCCCTGTAGTAATAGCTGTGATTCCTGAGCGTCCTCCAACAGCAATCCCAGCTGATGATTCTACGAATGCACCAACAGGAGAAGTACCTAATAAGGAGCCCGCAAGCATAGCTGTTGAATCAGAAGCTAAAGCTTTCCCTACACGAGGCATCTTGTTGTCTTTCATAAAGCCTGCTTGATTTGCTAATCCAACTAAAGTTCCTGCTGTATCAAAGAAAGTCACAAGCAAGAATGTTAGTACTACGACCCACATTTGAAGAGAATTGATGTCCCCTACATGTTTTAACGCAACTAAAAATGTTGGTTTCAAACTTGGTGCTGCAGCAACAATTTCAGAAGGCATTGGAATCAAACCTGTGACCAGACCTAAAATCGTTGTAGCTGCCATCCCGATGAAAATGCCACCTGGTACACGTCGAACAAGCAAGATAGCCGTGACGACTAATCCAAAAATCGTCAACCAAGTAGAACCAACGTTGAGTGATCCTAATCCTACTAATGTAGATTCATTCGAAACGATGATGCCACCTTCGCTCAGACCAAGGAAAGCAATAAATAGACCGATACCACCAGAAATCGCATATTTCAAATCTGCTGGGATCGCATCAATGATCATTTCCCGCAGTTTGAAGATTGTAATCAAAATAAAGATCAAAGAAGCAACGAATACGCCGGACAATGCTGTTTCCCATGGGATCCCCATCCCTAAACAAACAGAATAAGCAAAGAAAGCATTGATCCCAAGAGCAGGTGCCGTTCCAATTGGATAACGGGCTAATACCCCCATCAAAATACAGCCGATCGCACTGGCTAATGCAGTCGCAGTGAACACCGCTCCTTCATCCATTCCAGAAGCGCCTAATACAGTTGGATTTACAAATAAGATATAGGCCATTGAAATAAATGTCGTAAATCCTGCCAGTACCTCACGTTTTACCGTGGTGTTCAATTTTTCTATTTCGAAGTAGGAAAGTATTTTTTCCTTCATCTTCCATCCCCCTAAATCCGAACATTATAAATAAAGTCCGTTAAAATTTCGATTGATTAATAAAACAACGTGTTTTATCATATACTAAAACAAAACATAAGTAAACAAAAAATTCGGATTTCAAGCAAAATCCGAACGTTCTATTTGATTAAAAAATCCATATTTCCACTATTTGAGATTCTTCTTATAGAGAGAAACATTTCTTTATTGTAAATAAAGAAGACAAATCTAACTTATTTATTAGACTTGTCTTCTTTTATCTACATTACATCATTTAGTGAATGACTACAAACTAAGAGATTCTTTTTGTCTTCTCTTTTTCAATCAACAGTCCTATCATTATTATCGCAGGTACAAAAATCCCCATAGCGTATCTAGGACTAGATTCCCAGATCAATAAGAATGCAAAATAACCAGAAATATATATATTACTCAAAAAAACTATTGGATTTATATTCTTGAAAAATTTTATACTGGTAAAAATAATTCCAAGATAAACTAGATATTGAATCACCATCATTACAGCGTATAAAATCAATCCACTTGTTTTACTTCTGAATACCCACATATTCTTTTCATTTTTTCCTGTACCCAAAAATATTTCAAATGATGATTTTAGATCACCTGAGCTCCAAGTAACTGCAACCTTATTATTGATTGCAGCTAAGAATTGCTTAAAATCCATCGCATTCAATCGTTCTTTTATGATAGATAGGTGCTTTTCTTCCACTTCTTTTTTAGGCATTTTTTTATCCAAGAACATATCCCATGTAAATCTCTGATCGGCGCTAGAATAAGCACCCACTACCCAACGATACTTGTCATCTCCAGATAAATTATCAGGAATAGGCGTATTGTTCAATCCCATCATCAAATAATGTGTATTGGGCTGTCCATAGTGACTATTCGGATAGAGTTTTTGTGCATCGATAAATTGTTTCCACCCAAAATTTCCTAAAACTAAAAAAACTAAAGGAAGGAATGCTAGCAACCGCCATTTCCCAGTATGATAAAAAGCAAAGAATAAGATCATCGCTAAGATCAAGATAAGACCCGTCCCTTTACTTATAAAACCAATCGTGCTAGTTGCTGTTGCAAGCAGTACATAAATAATGTTTCTATTCACATACTGTTTCTTCTTATTTACATATTTAGTTATAAAAAAGAATGTGGCTGAGCCAAAAAACAATGAAAGTATATCAGTATAGGCTACAGGAACATGTAATGTTATCTGGACGGCAAATAACATGATTTGAATAGTAATCAATGTTGCAAAATTACTAACTTTTAAATTTCTCAGAGAAAGAAAAAGAAAGATGATCGTTATTAGATGAATGCCACAAAATACTGCAATGATCGGATAGTAATTCGTACCAAAGAAAAATTGTATTCCCCTAAAGATATACATCAGCAATAGGTTTTGAGGATTGGAATACATATAATTATATCCCCAATTTTCTCCAGCCTTCAATTGCTCTAAAAATTTTAATGTAATAGCAGTATCATCGACTGGTTGATGAAAACCAATAAATCTAATAAAAAGAAATAAGCTGACTGCGTAAATAACTAACTCTAACCCAAATATATAAAAGAGCAGTTTGTCACTTAAATCCCAATCTCTTCTTATTTTCTTTAATAAATTTTTCAAAATAAAAAATAGAAGAAATGCAAAAAACAGACAAAATATATTAATAACTATAGTAACTTTTGGTGAATAACTATCTCTGAATAAAGAGAATATCGCACCTATCCTTGGCGAAAAAATAGTTGATGCCATCGCCCAAATCATAAAAAAAATAACTAGTACTGCAAATAATCTATATATCCCTTTGATACCCTTTTCCATCTGCTACTCCTTTCATAACTACAATAACCACATAGTTATTTTATAAAAAATAAAACTTACTAACAAGTAGCAGTACTTTATTGTTGTTTATTTTATTTATCCGGTTGATAGAAATGAAGCTTCTATCCAAAAATTTCCGTTCATTTTTTTGCGTACCCTTTATTCATCCGTTTCTGCTCTTCTTTGATGAATTCTTTTGTATCGACAGGATTTAGGTTATTTAGTCCGCCAAAACCTGTATCGACCATTTTTCCCCAGCCTTTTGTCTTCTTTTTCCCTGATTTGAGATTCCTTGCTCGAAGCTTCTCACTATGTTTTGCTCGCCGATACTTCAAATAACCTTCTAGCCTTCCCATTAGATCCACTGTTTTTCCTCCTTTTTATTCAATCAGACGACTCAGCTTTTCCTATAACAAAATAATTGCCTTCAGGGTCCGAAAAATTGAAAGTCAAGACGCCATTGTTGTCTGTGATTTCTCCAGGTTCGTCCATGTTCTCGTAAATAGTTTCAAATTCATCCGTAAAAAAGACTAAAGAAGGTGGCGGTCCCAATACTTCTGGTGAAAACTTCTGCACAAATACTTTTGGAAATATACCTAATTCTAATTCTTTTGAGATACTCAGCACAATACTCTTAAATTCTTCTGGCAATTCGATCGTTTCTGAAATTTCTGCACCAATTTTTTCTACAAAGAATCGGCAAATCATCTCTACGTCATTGACATAAAGCATCACACGTGTTTTTTGTATCATCGTTTGACCCTTCTTTCTAGTTGATTTTCTTTCCTGTCTATAAACTGATTCCATTATATCACGAAAGCGCGAACACCTTGTGTTTGATCCTATTCAAGAAAAATAAAGCAATAGTTTCTAGACTTGCTTTCCTCCACAAACTTTTTTTACAAAAAAAGAACGGCAATGAATGCCGCTCTTCTTTTTTCGATTCTTTTATAATTCTGCTTCTGATTCATCTTTGGTTAGTGTGTGTCTGACACTGGACACGCCAAATGTTTGATCGATTTTTTCCTTCAACGCTTCGATTGCCTGTGCGCCGCGTGCCGCTTGTTCAGCATTGATGGATTCAATGACCAGCACCGCTGCTTGCGTTTCTTCCGTCAGCATCGTTCTTTGGGCTTCACGCCAGTTGAGACAGCGACAGATTGCTCCTTGTTCATCATAGTAGATGATTTCTTCCGGAAGTGCCGGAGCATCGGAATCTGCACCTAAAGGCAGGAATGATTCGCCACCTTGGGCTTTTCCTAGATGCAGATTTCCTGAAATCTTTTCGATATCTTCTCCGCCGCAAGGTACGCCAAAAGACAAGGAAATACTATTATAAATATCTACAAGCGGATTGATTGGGAAAAATTCCCGTTCTTGATTTGCACGTTTCAGTAAAGCTTCAATAGAAGAACGTGCACCTTTTTTAGTCTTGAATGTGGTAAAAGCCTGACGCCACTGAGCAATGACTTCGTTTTGGCTGAATGTTTCTTCCGTAAGGTAATTTCTTGCTTCTTTTGCCGCGCTATTCAATAATTGATGATACATTTCTTCATTTTCTTCTGTTACGTGATTATCGATACCACTCACGGATAAGATTTCGATGGTTGCTTCAGGAAATACTTCCCAAAAATTGGCATCCACTATTACTTTTTTCATATGTTCACACCTCTTGATTAGAATAATTGCTTGATGAATAGATAGTCTGTTTGGGGATCATCTCCCATATAAAAAACATGTTCACTGTACTTGGTAAATCCTCTTTTGCGATAGAAAGCGAGCGCAGCATCGTTGTGTTCCCACACACCGAGCCAAATGGCTGTTTTTTGCTTTTCTTTTGCTTTTTTGATAGCTGTATCTAGTAAAAATGTACCAATACCTTGATGTTTAAATTTTTTTCGTACATAGATTCGCTCGATTTCTAAAAAATGATCATCCATTTCCTCAGATTGACTCGTTCCTATATTTAGTTTCAGGTAACCCGCAGGCTCTTGGTCGATACTTACTAGTAAAAAATCAGTTTCTTTCTCTTTTAGCTCTTCTGTAAGTTTTTCTGGCGCATAAGCTTGTCTCAAGTAAGCAGCTAAATGCTCCGGCGAATTATCTTTTCCAAATGTATCTGTAAATGTTTCGATACTGATTTGTTGTAGTAAGTCTACATCTGAAGGCGTCATTTCTCGAATTTCGTATTTATTCACGGCTTCTTCCTTTCAATAGATCCTTTTATTACCTTTTTTGACAAAATTCCAATCTTCGCTAACATTCTTGCATACTTTCTTTAAAAGATATTCCAATTGTTTTGCTTCCTCGTCAGACAGACCATTTAATGCGACTGCATTAGAGTAGTTGTTTTCTCGGATGATGAAAGGATAGATTTCTGCTCCTTTTTTAGTCGGATAAAGTTTCTTGATTTTTTTATTTTCTTTATCTTCCAAACGTTCGATCATCCCATTGGATTCTAATTTCTTGATTGCTCGTGCAGTCGTTGTACGATCTACTTTGATCATTTCTGCTAGTTTTTCTTGGATGATTCCTGGATTTTCGCAAATACGTACTAAATAAAGATACTGCCCTCTTGTTAAATCAACTTCTTTGAATTCGATATTGCTGATAGAATCCAACGCTCGGGCAATCATTCCAATGTCTCGAAGAATTTCAGCCATTTCACCCCACCTTTATTTTGTTTGTAAGACTAGTTTACCTCTTTTTGTTGCAAATGCAACTATTTTTTAATAAAAGAACGAGTTCTTTTTTAGAGAACTCGCAGAGTAAACAGCTTTCTTCTTTTACGAAAAAACTCAATCGCAATAGAGCTGATTTTTGTTTTCTAAAATAAGCAACTGCTTCTTTGTTGTTCGTTTTTCTGATAGCTTTGGCAGCTCTTCTATACTAAAAAATCCCATGTCGGAAGTTTCATTGTTCTCAATAAATTTTGCATCTTCGTCGTGGATCGTACAAGCAAAAACAAGCTTATAATACTGAAAAAGCTGCGGAATATCTTTTTGTTTATTCGTATCAAAAACCGCTTGCAGCTGAGTAGATTCTACTGTTAAACCCGTTTCTTCATAGACTTCTTTCCGCACGTTTTCTTCAGGGGACAAACCTATTTCGGCAAATCCGCCTGGCAGTGACCATTCTCTCGTCCGTTTATCTTCGATTAGTAGGATCTTGCCGTCCTTTCTGATATAGGCACGAACATCGACTTTTGGTGTGGGATGACCTTCTTCAATAACTGTAAGTGCTTTTATTTCTTCGAAAGTTTCTTTTCCTATTTCACTGATCAATTCCAATGAGATCGTCCGAATCTCCTCAAATCGTTCTTTATCGAATACATCTTTTCCATAATACAGACCAGCTTGAGAAAGTGCGAGCAGTCTTTTGTATTGAGCCAACTTGTTATTCATTCTCTTCCCTTCTTTTCAGCGAATGTATGACTATGTAATCAAGTATAGAAGACTGACCTAATTACGGCAAATAAACACAAGGAAATCGGCAATAAATAAAAGAATATTAAAAAAATATTTTAGAACAAAAAGACATTTGGCTCCTCTGGGGACCAAATGTCTTTTTTATTACCTGTCACTATCAAACCATTTCTTCGTTACTTATTGTCATTGATTTCTTTTTCTAATTTATCCAATAGTGGAGTGTAATCTACTTGAGTATAGTCTGTTACATCAAATTCATATAGTGTTCCTAACTGAAATTCGTCATATTTTCGGTCAGTGATGATTTTTTTGAATGCTTCTTTCGTAATATGATTCGTCCCTTTCGATCGATCTTCCAATATGTCGCCATAGTGATAATGATCCATGATATAGCTCAAATGACGATCTGGTTCACGATCACGTTTGTACCGACGTTGCCATAACACTTCAAAGTCTGCTGTTAGGCGAATCGTCATTACCTGATATCCGTATCTTTCTGCTAATTCTTGGAGTCGAGTTTTTTGCTTATCACTAAAAGGATACTCTGACACAATCACTTTCTTTCCTGCTTCCATATACAGATCAAGTGCTTTGTAATAGAAAGGATAAACTTTCGTCCTTTCTTGTTTCGCCCGTTCTTCCAAGTTGTTAAAACCGATGGATTCTGCATAATATTCCTTGATTTCATCGAGTGTGATGGCATACATATCTGGAAATCGTTCCCGTAGTTTATTCATAAGATATGTTTTTCCTGTACCAGGACTACCAGCTAGAAGAATGAAATACTTTTTCATCTCATTTGTTTCCTAAGTTAATTGGACTTTCCAAGTTCATAAACAGTCCAATCTTATGCTTGACAATTTCTTTTACTGCTTCATTTGCTGGAATCACATTATGGCGAAGAGACTTGTTGATTTCTGTTTCACTAAAGGTTCCTTTAGCCACTTTTGTCCAGTTGACTAAAAGCTCCGTTCCAACATTGAATTTGCGGATCCCGTTATTGATCAATTCGGGATAATCTTCTTCTTTCACACCTGTTCCGCCATGGATAACGAGGGGGACATCGACTACTGCATCGATTTCTTTCAGCAAGGGAATGTTCACTTCTGTTTTTGATTTGAATTGTCCATGATTCGTACCGATAGCAATAGCTAATGCATCCACACCTGTAGCTTCTACAAATTTCACTGCGTCTTCCGGTCTTGTATATACCTTGTCATTTTCAGCGACATGGATTCCTTCTTCTGTACCGCCGATCGTTCCAAGTTCTCCTTCTACGGAAACACCGTGTGCATGGGCATATTCTACCACTGCTTTCGTCTTCAAGATATTTTCTTTGAAAGGCAGATGGGACCCGTCATACATGACAGAAGTATATCCGCTATCGATTGCTTCTTTGATATCATCAAAGTCTCGGGCGTGGTCTAAGTGCAAGACTGCATCAACCATTTCTTCTTCTGCAATAGCTGTCATTACATTGACTAACACATGCATACCGATATATTTTGCGGTGTCGACACTTGTTTGAATAATGATCGGCGAACCCATTTCTTTTGCTGCGCCTAGCATGGCAGGAAGCATTTCTAGGTTATGCGTATTAAAAGCTCCAACTGTAAAATTCAATTCTTCTGCTGTTTTTGTTACTTCTTTCAATGTTGTATACATCTTTTATTGCCACCTTATCTTTTTATTTGTTTCCTTTGATCGTTACTTGTTTTGCAATTTGTCGCATCTCATCCATTTTGCCCATGTAGTAATCGATTCCTTGATCATCACCCGCACGAGCAGCATCTGCACGCTTCTGGTTATAGAGGCTCATCAGTTTTTTATACCCATCTCCGATCGTCTGTTTATTTTCCAAGCTCTTTTCTAAATATTGGATGGCTTGATCGTTCTCATACAATTCAGAAAATTTAAGTCCAACTTGTTCGTAAAGTTCCGCTAATTTGGGCTTCTCTTGGGTCGTTGAAATCTCTTGGTTTAATTGTGTAATCTCTGATTGAATCTTTTCGGTCACTTCTGGCGAGAGGATTTTTTCCTCTTTTATCGATCTTTTTTTTGGTTCATTTTCTTTTTTCTTAAAAAATCCGAACATCATTTTCCCTACTTTCAATTAAAATGCTTTCAAAATTGGGCTTAAGATCCAAGCGTATAAGAGTGCGGCGGCTACTGTATCTACATCGGTTGCTGTAGCATTGATGAATCCCATCGAATTAAAGATCGTTACTAGCAAAGCAGGCAATAATGTAATAAAGAAGCCATGAGCAATACCGCCAATGATCGCTCCTCGACGTCCGCCAACTGCGTTGCCAAATATCCCCGCTGTTCCTCCGGCAAAGAAATTCGTTAGCATACCTGGTAAAATCATCGCTAAGCCGAACATCGGCAAAGTGAACATGGCAATAATCGTACCGATTGTTGTCGTAATGAAACCTAAAATAACAGCATTTGGGCTATAGGGAAAGAAAACTGGACAATCTAAGGCAGGAATCGCATCAGGAACTAATTTCATAGCTATCCCTCAAAATGCCGGCACGATTTCACCTAACAGTAGACGTACACCAGCCAGCAATACATACACACCTACTACGAATTGGATGGCTTGCAAAAAGGCAAACATGATATAGTTTTGATCTCCTGATAATTCAGAAGCGAATGGTTCACCGGCAAACAAAACAGTGATGATATATAGTGGGACCATCACGACCATGACAGACAAATAAGTATCTTGCAGAAACTCGAAATGCGTGGGCAATTTGATATCTTCAATCGATTTTTTATTTTCACCTTTCTCACCAAAAAGCTTAGCCACACCAGCTTCAAATAAGTATCCAATCGTACAAAAATGCCCTAAAGCAATATCATTCGATCCTGTAATCTTACGTATAATTGGTTGCGCTACTGCTGGCATAGCAATGGCGAAACAAGCTCCGATAAAACCACCGACTAAGATCAATACGATCCCTCGCAGACCAGCGAAATAACCAAAGACCGTCGTCATCGTCGCCATCCATAAAATGGCTTGACCAGTTAGAAAAATGTACTTCCATTTTGTGAAACGAGCCAAAATAATATTGAATACAAAAATCGCTAAGAACGTCAGTGCAATATCTCTACCTAAACCTAAATCATTCATTGCTTGACCATTGATAGACTCAATAGAAGGAATGATTCCTTGCATATGAAATCCTTCAGTAAAAATTTTCCCGAAATAAGTTAAACTTCCAACGATGATACTCGAACCGGCACTCAACACTTGGAATCCTAGGAGTGTCTTTAACGTGCCAGAAATGACTTGTCCTGCTGATTTCTTCTGCAGCAGTAGACCCAACATAGCAATCAATGCAATGGTGATCGATGCCTGAGTCAAAATATTTTCGATGATAAAATTGATAACGCCCATGTTTTTATCCTCTTTTCTTTTTTATTTAGATAACTCCCTTATCTTGTAGAACTGGGGTGATTTTTTCTTCAATTTCATTTTTCGAGACAATATTTTTTAAATAGATCATCGCTGTTTTAGGATCGACTGAGAATTTTTCGAACTGCGAGCGAAAATTTTCTGCTGTGATGATCACATCTGGTTTCATGGACACTGCAGAAGAAATATCACAATGGTCCAGTTTGGCTTCTACTCCTAATTTGTTCAAAACATCCTCAGCAGACATCTGTGCTGCAAAACTGCTTCCTAAACCTGCGCCGCATACGAATAAAATGTTCAATTTGTTCATCTTTGTTCTCCCCCGTATCATTTATTATTTTTCAACTACTGAAAAAGCAGTTGTTTGAAATCTTCAACATTTGTGCACTCGATCAATCGATCCAACTTCTCTTCATTGTTGATCAGTTCGATCAGTTCTTTCATGATGTTCAGATGCGAGTAGGAATCTACTGCCGCTAAACAAAAAATAATCTTTACTGGATCCATTTCAGGATTACCGAAATCGATTGGTTGCTCAATCGTAGCTACGCTGACTCCTAACTTATTGACCCCATCTTCTGGTCGAGCATGGGCTAGCGCCATGTGTTTGCCGATCACGATATATGGCCCGTATTCATTCACTGCGCGAATCATCGCTTCGACATAGCGTTCTTCAACAATGTTTTCTTTGACCAATGGTTTAGCAGCTCGTTCAATCGATTCCTCCCAAGTAGCGGCTTTTTCTTTGATCATGATATTGCTGTCCGTCAAGATATCTTTTAACATAGGCTGGATCTCCCTTTTGTTGATTTCTAGATTGTTTATTTCAAATAATTTTTCCAACTTGCCATAGATGATGCGATCTACTCGGCCACCACTTTCTTCCATGACACCGATTATTTGAGTGAATAACTGCGTTGATTCATGACTGTTAGGTTTTAACCGCTGCAGTTCTTCATTTCTTTTCAAAAAGTCTTCTATAACTAAAATATTCGTCTCAGTCAAAATTGGATCGATAACTAAAAGCGGCTTATTGCGATAATTCAATTGAAAGGTGCTGAAAATCAGATCGACATCCAGTTTATCCACTAATTCGATTTCTTTTGAACTTAAAACTGCAGTAATCTCGATTTGAGGAAATTTTTCTTTCAGATTTTCTGCTAACAGATTCCCGGTAGCCATGCCGTGATTACAGACAACAACTGATTGATAAACATAATTCAGGTCTCGCTTGATCACACTGGCAATCGTCGAAAAGTGGATGACAAGAAAAGCTATCTCGTCCTCCAGTATCTTGCCGCCGATTACTTCTTCGATCGTAGGAACAAAATGAGTGACTGCGCGGTGGATTGGAAAATAATTTGTTCGGATGTTTTCTTTCAATGGATTCATGACTTGAATAGCATGCTTGATTCTTATGATCAGTGCAGCCATGTGTTTATAGAGATTTTCGAATAAAGCTTCTTCTTTTAGATGAAAAGGTATGTGTGTCTCGTTCTCTACAAATTGGATCAATTGGATCGTTAGTAGTTGAGCTTGTACCCACTCAATCGAATTGGAGATATCTCTAGCATTGAACGTCTCGATAGTGAAACGAAGATAATTTTTTTCTACTTGTGGGACATTGTTCAATTGAAATTCCGTAATCATGTAGTCGATAAATGCAGAGAAGCTGCTGTCTTTTATTTCTGTATTTTTCCAATTAATGGCGGAGATGAATTCATGTTTCCTGATTCGTTGGATCCAGATCAATGTAAAAAGCAGAATTTGCTTTTTATAAATATCATCCTCTTGTTTTAACAACTTATTGGAATAGATCTCCTCTATTTTTTTGATTTCCGCCAAAGGAAAATAATGGAAAAAGATTTTTTGAGCCGGTGTTAGTTGCGCATCTTGATTCATAAAGAAGTCGGACATCCCCAGATTCTGATTGATAAAATCATAGATCATCGTACGGATAGATCGTTCTGAACCTTTATAAACCAGTCCCTGCTTTCCATAACTGACGATCTCGATTCCGTAACTGACCAGTGTTGCTCGTAATCGTCTCATATCTTCATCTAACGTACTTTTAGAGATTTGAAATTCTTCTTCTTTTTTGTTTAGATGGATCGGGTTTCGGCTGTAAGCAATGGCTAAAACTAAATCAAAAATACGTTCCCGCCGATTCAAAAAGCCGTCTTTCACCTCTTTTATTTCAGTTTCTAATCGAACTTGCTTGTCATTCTCCAGTTTCAACGAAAAACCTTTGTTGCGAATTGTTCTGATTTCCGGAAGCTTTTTACTACTCAACCAGATATTCGCTTCAAGAACTTCCTGTCGGATCGTCCGCTGACTGACATTGAATTCAGCTGCTAGACGTTCCGCTTTTACTGGATATTGGGCTGTCATGATTCTGTGAAGTATTTCAATTGTTCTTGTTTTCATAGAAATGATCTCCTTCTGATTCCAAGTATATGGTTCCGCTTACACAATAAAAAGTAGATATTTCTGCCACTTGAAGTGGAAAGAAAGTAAGCCTAGCAAACAAAAAATAAGCCGTATGCTTTTTCAACTTCTCAACGAAAAAGACATACGCCTATTATTACAAAAAAGAGGTCATGAAAAAGCTGTCCTGCATCAAGTAATAAGAACAGCCAAACAAAAATAGTGCTTCCTATTTTTCGTTTGGTTGAGCTTATTACCGTAAATGTAAGCTTTTGAACACCATTTAGTGGAGAGGTTGTGACAGAGAGGTTCAGCCTTGAGCGATAAGAAGCGATTTTGAAAAATAGCTTCCCATATTTTACAAAATCGTGCCTTATTGCCGATAGGCTATCTCTGGAACACCGTTTATTCAGAAAAAGGAGCTGCGACAAAATTTTTGTCACAGCTCCATTCATAAATATTTCCTGTCAATCCAGCATAATCGGCTGAATAAAATCGGCCTGCCATCTTTTTCACTAGTCAGATACGACGAGAATGTTTGTTTTCTTATCCCTTTTGAAATGTCCCCCCAAGAGTTAAATTTGAGGGGCATTGCTATTTAGATGCTATTTTTTTATTGTCACTTTTCTTTTTAAATGTCAAAAAATTTTGTTAAGTTTAGCATATAAAAATATTGTAGAGTTTAGTTACAACACTTAAAATATATACTGTATAATCTGATCAATTTTAGCCATGTCTTGCAATGGCAGGTTTTCTATTTTTTTGAGTCTTCGTTCCTTAAAATCAAGTGATTTTAATTGAGAAATAAGTACTTGTCCTTTTATATCTAGCTCTTCTGGTAATGAGTAACGTGTCGGTAAATTCTTTATCGTGGAAGTAATCGGACATATGACCGAAAACATTGTTTTACGATTAAACTCATAACGAGAGACGACTAGTCCTGGTCGTCTTTTTTGAATTTCTTTTCCTACCGAAGGATCAAAATCAATCCACACAATATCACCTTTTTTAGGAATATAAATTCTTTCTTCTGACACTATAACATTTCTCTCCCTTCAGGAGTTAAATCTTCCCATTCGTCTTTTTCATAATATTCGGCCTCTTCTCCACCACTAAATGGATCTTCAATTTTTGGAACTAACGTAATTGTCCCATCGTCAGAATATACAACGATATATTCTTGGTTTTCTGAAGGTTTCTTTCCGTTATCAGAAGGTAAAGTAACCACTACAGAACTTCCTTGTAATCTAGATTTTGTAACAAGCATCATCATCACCTCTTCAGTAAAAGTATACTACACAACACTAAGTAACGCAAAAGTACCCTTTGTAAACTAGATGGAGAAATGATCAAAAGCATTTTGAGAAATGGTGCACTTTGAAAAATTAGCAGCTTAGAAATGGAGACAAATGTTTTCTATTTTTATACAAAAATAGACAAAAGTAACAACCTACACTCTTCGTAAAGAGGCAAGGGATACCTTTGTCTACAGTCTGACAGCTCAACTTTTTAGTGAGCTGTTTTATTTATTTGTCAATCCAGCATAATCGGCTGAATAAAATCGGCCTGCCATCTTTTTTCTTTCTCAGAAAAATCAAAATACCATATCTGAGAGAAATACTGTCGTTGCGTCGTACTTCCTGAGATCAAGCGTCCATCTTTTCGATCAACTAAATAATCACAGCATCTGAAATCAATTCGGATGGCAAAACTATTCTCGTGGATCTGTCGATAATTTCCTACTTCCTGAATAGTTACTTTTTTAGTATGATTTCTTACACCGTCTGCTTTGTTTTTTTGCAGAACTTTCTGATGTTCGGCAAACAGCTTGTCTGTATAACAGCTTCTGGCTTTTTCAGGAGATTCTTCTTCCCAAGCGGATTGGATCTTCATGAATATCTTTTGGATTTCCAGAAACTGTGCTTTCTTTTCTTTAGCCGTTCCTGACATGCGGGACAATATCTCCGCTTTCAGCCTTTTCTTTTGTCTTTTATTCTTGACAATAGAAAAAGCGGAAACCCCTCCTACTGACAAAACAGCTAATGCAAGAAATCCCGTTTGCTCATAACTAGAAGGACCTGTACTTGGACCATAATACCCATAAGAATCTCTGCCGTAAGAACGACTGCCAAAATAACTGCCCCCATATGAACGACCGCCAAATGAACTTCTGCCCGAACTTCGACCGCTAGATGTTCCGCCGCCATGACCACCTGCGACAGCGAATCCTTGGGTCGGCAAAGCAAACAAACATAGGCCCACGAACAAAATGATTGCTAAATAATTGATTTTTTTCATTGTCTTCCTCGTTATCTTTTATTACAAAAAACTATTTTTATCATAGCCTTGCCGAAAAGAAGAGTCAATAACCAGATGCATAAACTGTTTTTTTAGTAGTTTTGTCTTAATTTACTCATTGAGTAACAGCGGACAGACATATGTGTTGGCAGCCCATATTTCCTCTATCTTCAGCATGAACAAGCTGGCAGACAAAAGATCTGCGCTTCCTCCAGGAGAGATTTGGTTTTCCTGACAAAAGTGCAACAGTGCTATAAATGGACGATTTGGTAAAGCACTTTGACTAGCAGCATGAGCAAGTTTTTGCATTTCCACTAACGTTTTCTGATCACTGCGATGCAATACGCAGGTGTCATCTAAGGAACTCATCAAAACTAACAACATATGCATTTGTTTCTGTACATCAGAATCATTATCTAGCTCCTTAGCAGCTTGGATTGCAAGCCTGATATGCGGATAACCCAACACTGCTTCTTCATATGCACCATTTACGCCGTATTTTTGCTTCACCGTATACCCATGAGTGGTTTTTTTATGACGATATTTTGTATCAGGAAAAGCAGCAAGCTTGCTGACATCACCGAGTATTTCCGTTAAAGAAAAAGGCTGTTCCATACTGATTTTTTGTGCAGTCACACTGGTCAATAGCCCCATTGCCCAAATCGCTCCTTTATGGGTATTGATGCCATCTGTAGCAATCAACATCGCTTTTTCCGCTTTCCGTCCAATCTCAGCAATCTTTTCTCTTAACTCCTGATCGATAGCATGTTGCCATGCTATTTGAGCCATTTCTTCAAAAAAAGGAGTCAGCGTCTTCGCAGACTTAAGAAATAAAGCATAGTCCATATCGGAATGTGCACCCGCATCTAGTGCATCCACTAATCCAGGTTTTGGGCTTAATGTTACTTCTGCGAGCAATGCTTCCTCTACCAACGCAGCGAGTTGCTGAGTCACTGCTTTTTTTCGTTCGTCATTTATCATGACACTCACTCCTTCTTTCTATTACTTGTTGAACCCTTTTTTGATGGCTGCCCAAATGATGTGAAGCAACCAGCTTAAAGCAAATGCACAACTTGCCGTCATTAGATAAGCTACAAGAATCATGACTCCTGAAGGTAACTGCAGCCAACTATCTTTAAACAATAACAACAGTACTTGGAACACAAATACATTGGCTAAATACGTACGGTAAGCATAAACAGACAACCATTTGAACAATGGTAATTTTGGCGAATCATTTACAATCATTTTTGAAGCGCCCATGAAGACAGCAAAGATGATGACTAAGCTGTACAAACTTTGGATCGTATTCAAGTAAGGCGCATTCGCAAAGCTCAAGTCTCCTGGATGTGCGAGCAATGAACGGACAGAAAAGAACGCGATAACTAAGCCAACAGGTAAGAAAAGATAACGTACTCTGTCCAAATATTGATAGACTTTTTCGTGATAAACAAATGCGGCTACCCCATAAATCCCGTAAATCATGAAACTAGCAACAAACCGATCTAACAAGTACCAGCTGTCATGATAAGGACCAGTCAATACTTGTGTTTGATAGAACAGATACCATGCAACATATAAAATCGTTGAACCAATCAATACTGGCCATACATATTTTTTATTAGCAAATACTTTGTAACCGAGCCAAACAAAAAACGGCATGAACAATTGAATCTGCAGCATCATCACGGTATACCATAAATGAGGCGCTCCATCACCTGTCACATATTTCAGTAAAAAGCTTGCAGTATCCGTATACGGAGTTTGTTGTTGGACTGCTGGAAATAGCCAAAGATAAGCCGTCGTCCATAGAAGATACGGAACGACTAGTTCAAAAAACTTTTCTTTCAAAAATTCCCAATAAGACAAATGCTGACTTGTTTTTACCATATTATAGACAATTGCAAAAATAAACATTGGTGCTGTGTATTTAACGATGACGTAAAAGGTACCAAGAAAAGCTGTATTTGTTGCGCTGTGGCTGTTTGCCAAAGCAAAGCTCAATATCGTTTGCATCATAACAGCCGTTACAGCTGATACTTTCTGGAAGTCACTTACGTTGATTTTGATTTTTTTGTTTTCAAACATCTCTTTCTCTCTCTTTTTCTTTATTACCAAAGTTCTTTGGTTAATTTAGGTCCTTCGACTGTTTTCAATAGAATTTTTTTCTCTGGCTCTCTCAAATACTCTTTTAGTGAAAATCCGCCTTGCCGAGTCACTACTTGGGTATCGAATTGCTCAAAAAAAGCAGGATGCGATCGAATTGCCTGAATTGGCAATTCAATCGGAGAATCTGCGTACAGCAGCAAATCAAAATCACTGGTTTCTTTTACTGCCGGAATCCCAGTTGATAATTCAAATCCTAAGCTGCCGCCGATTCCCCACTTGCATCCTGATAATATGTTTCTAGCAGCATGAAATTGCTGATAAACAGGATAATCCATGATTTTCTCTTGTCTATACGATTCTTGTTCGATGATGTCCCACGGATGAATGACTTGTTTGACAGCATGTTTTGAGATTTCTGTTGCCCATCTCTGATTGCGGGCAGGGCCACGTAATCCAATCGGTAGTATTTCGGCGTGATCTGTCGACGCACGACGGACTGTTCCGAACATCTTTTCAGTTAGAACGACCCATTCAGGCAAGGGGAACCTTTCTATTTCATGTTTATCAAAAAGAACAATATCATGTGCTTGAATCATTTTTTATGCATCCCATTCTTCGTCCATTTTGGCACGGACTTTATTTGTTTCGACACGTCCGAATGTTTTGGCTGTTTCGTTCGTGTATCGATTTGTCAGCATCGTGTCATTTGTATTGCGGACATCTTGAATGGCTTCATTGATTGCTTCGATGACTTTGTTGACATTTTGTTCTGAAGCAGCTTGGTCGGTGATATCTTCTAGGAAGTGATAGATTGCTCCTAGTTTTGTATAATTATTGATATCGTAAGCGATGGCTGGAACTTTTTCAGCAGCTGCTTCGATTTCAGCAACCGAACGTTTCGTCACACGTGCAGCACTTTCTTTAGACATCGCTTGGACAGTGATTTCTTTATTGTTTAAAGCAATCAAGCGGCTTGATTGTAATCCATGCGCTAAAAATGCACCTGAAATAGCATTTCCTGCAATCAATCCAATAACTGGATGTCCAGCTTGACGGAGTTTTGCATAAGCAGCAGCACTATTAGCCAAAGCCACATGAATACCGATCAATTCTTCGTTATAGCCGTATGCTTGGCTTGGTACATCGATCACAACGACGATTGGCCGTTTCACTTTTTTATCTTTATCTTCTTCGTAAACGTGATCCAAAATTTGTCCCATGCGGAAACCTTCAACTAAACCAACTTCACCGTTTCGTACACGGTACATCGGATTTTTAGGATCAGGTACGATCGAGGTCACGATGGCTTCTTCTATGAATTTACTTGATTTACCATAATACACAGTACTGATAGAAGAAGTTGGATTTTTCATGCCAGTTAGTGCCGCAAACCAATCGTAACCAACACTTTCTGCAGCTGGTTCATTTCCTTCTGCTACTTCTGGTAAGTCCATTGATTTTGCTTGATGGTTAGCAATCGCTTCATTGTAATCGTCAATGGACATTGGTTTTGAAAGATCCAAAGAATCAAGTAATGATAAATAAAATGCTGAGCTTTCACTGCGATGCGTGTCTTTTCGTTCGTCCATTGCTGCGATGACAGCAGCTTTGATTGCTTCTACACTATCAGTCACTAGTTCATCAATGATTTTTGATTCTACCCGTTGACGAGATCCTAATGTATTCCAAATCAAGTCTTTGTCACTAGAATCAAATTCTCGAACACCTGCTTCTTGCTCAATAACTTCTGGTCCATTCAAACCGACTCGCGCTTTTTTTGTTGCGATCAAATAACTCATCAATGCTGAAGTAATCGACATACCGCCAAATGATCCTACACGTCCTGGAATCAAACCGATGACTGGTACATATTGTTTTAGAGCAATGATTACATTTCCGATTTCTGAAATAGATAACAGTCCGTAGTTCGCTTCTTGCAGACGAACACCGCCTGTATCTAGTACGATGACTGGAAAGATTTCATTTCCTTTTTTGTTTTCTTCTAATACATGTTCGAGTGCAGCAACGATTTTTGCACCGGAAACTTCACCGATACCGCCACCTTGGAATTTTCCTTCCATAGCGATTACTACTGCTTGTTTGCCATTGATCGTGCCACGGCTGACAACGATTCCGTCATCACTTTCAGGGACGATTCCTTGTGCTGGCAAACTTGGCGCGATGATTTGATCGAATGGATCAATCAATTCACGTCCATTGTCAAGTAGAGCGTTCACTCGTTCTCTGGCGTTTAATTCTACAAAACTATTTTTCATCTGAAAGTTCCTCCATTGCTTGCGTCAATCGTAGGTACACAACTCCTGGTGTAGCACCGAAGTCATTGATCACGATATCTGCTGAAATTGGATAACGATCAAAAAATCTCGTTAATACGTTGTTCCATACTTCTCCGAAGCCATCGCTTCCTGTACAGATTTTTACAGTAGATTCTTTTTTTTCTGTCGGAAACATCAAGATTTCCAAATCACCTGAACCGACCACTCCTACATGGATTTTCTTATTGATCGGCTGTTTCGTTGGATATTTATAAGCTAATTGTTCCATGGATCTCTCCCCTTTTTGTAAAACAGAGCATACACGTTCTGCTTATTCGTCTTTCTTCTTCCATCTGGGTAAATGGCGACAAAAGGTTTTCCTCGCCAATTTTATGACCAAGTTCTGAATTTCATTGGTGGTTCATACAGGCCATCTGACCATTCAATTAAATCATCGATGGTTTGTGCAGCTAATAATGAACGTTTCGCTTCACTACGTTTGATGCCTAGATCTTCTGGTAATTTCACGATGCCGGCTGCACGCAAACGGTCTAGTGATTCTTTGGTGCTTGTCATCCCAAGAGGTGTGACACCGCCAATGGCTGCAATTGCTGCTTGTCGTTCTTCTTTTGTTTTTGCTTTGTACAAATAAGCAATTCCTTCTTCTGTCACGATATGTGTAGTATCTTCGCTATAAATCATCACTGGTGCATTGGCTAAGCCTGCTTGTTTTTGAACAGCTAGTGCATCTAATTCTTCGACAAAGACTGGTTTTTTATTTGAACCATATGTTTCAACCATTTGAACAACTAATTTTTGGCCTTTCCCTAATGGATCATCATTGTCGCGAAGTGATTGCCATGCTGGTGTAGAATGACGACGACCGCCAGGATTATGTCCCATGTTAGGCGCACCGCCAAAACCAGATAAACGTCCTTTTGTTACGGTAGAAGAGTTTCCTTCGTAATCTAATTGCAAGGTTGAACCGATAAACATATCGATGGCATATTGTCCTGCAGCTTGTGATAATGTTCGGTTACTGCGCATCGTGCCGTCTTTACCGACAAAAAAGACATCGGGGCGAGCAGCAATATATTTTTCCATACCAACTTCGCCGCCAAAACTATGGATGCTTTCAACCCAACCTGATTCGATGGCTGGAATCATCGTTGGATGTGGGTTCAATACCCAGTTCTTCGCGATTTTCCCTTTCAACCCTAGTGATTCGCCATAAGTTGGCAGTAACAATTCGATAGCTGCTGTATTGAATCCAATACCGTGATTCAAAGATTGTACGCCGTGTTCTGCGTAGATTCCTTTGATTGCCATCATTGCTATTAGGATTTGCAATTCTGTGATGTTTTGAGGATCTCGTGTGAATAAAGCTTCTAATTGATAAGGTTTATCTGCTTTCACGACAACGTCTACCCAGTCACCAGGGATATCTACACGTGGTAAAGAATCGACAACTTCGTTGACTTGAACGATCACGATACCATCTTTGAAAGCTGCAGCTTCGATGATTGTTGGTGTTTCTTCCGTATTGAAACCTGTGTACAAGTTGCCGTCTTTATCTGCTTTATCTGCAGCTACTAAAACAACATTTGGAATCAAATCGATGAATAAGCGTCCATAAAGTTCCAAATAAGTATGGATATCACCTAATTTCATTGTGCCGTCTTCAATCATTTGGGCGACACGCAAGCTTTGTGCACCAGCATAAGAAAAATCGATCTTACTTGCGATTCCTTTTTCAAAAATATTCAAATGTTCTGGTCGTGAGATACTAGACATGATCAAATGCAGATCATTCACTTTTTCTGCATCTACTTTTTCAAGACTTTCTGAAAGAAAACTTGCTTGTTTTTGATTGTCGCCTTCTAATACAACTTTGTCGCCGGGAGCAATCAGTTTTTCCATTACTTCTACGATTTTTTCAGTTTCTACATACTTGCCATTGAGCAAGTTGCTGATTTTTTCCAATCGCTGCGCTTTTTTTTCGCGTTTAGAAGCCCAGTTGCGGTTTGGTTTTTCCATAATTAGTCATCTCCATTTTTGATATAGAAACGTGGCGTCATCAATACCATGTTGGTCTAGATTGATCGTACGGATCCCTTTATCTACACCAAATTTTGTATGAATCAGCTTTGTCAAAGTATTGCCGGGGGGAAATTCAATCGTCAGATCCATTCCTAATTCTTTTGCCAAGTCCATCATTTGGTTCCATTGCACAGGGAAAGCTAGATTTTCCAACAGATCTTTACGAATCTCTTCTGCGTCCTGAGTGGCTCTTCCATCCGTATTTTTTATATACAAACATCTGGCATCAGATAGATGGACAGACTGCATATACGGCTTGAATTTCTTGACTGTATCATTCATCAAGAGACAATGAGATGGCACAGGAACTTTCAGCAGCTTCGCTGTTTGCGCTTGGCGCCGTTTGGCTTCTGCCAACGTAACGGATAAACCTTCGATACTCCCAGATAGCGTATGTTGCATCGGACAATTTTCATTTGACAGATAGACTGGGTGGTCAGGATCAAACGTTTTTGCTACAATTTTCTCTGCTTCGCTTCTCGTCACACCTACTACTACGCCCATTGCATAACCGCTTGGATAAGCTTTTTTCATTAAGACTGCGCGGTGATAGACTAGTTCCGCTGCATTCTCAAATGTCAAAGATCGACAAGCAACAGCTGCACAAAAAGCACCGATTGAATGTCCTGCTGCAATATCAGGCTGAATACCGTTTTTTTCCATTTCATCTAAATAAAATACTGCTTTTGTCAGTAATGCTAGCTGGATAAAAACCGTATCTTGATAGTTTTCTTCTTTATCAACTAACCGATACCCCGTCACATTTTCTAAACGTTCCATGTACATTTCAGGGATATCCGCTAACATCCCTAACTTCTGACTGCCTTGCCCAGGAAATAAGAAACCTGTACTCATGAGCCTCGCCTCCTTAGCACTTACTTTTTCCACTGCTATCTTAGTCAATTTCTGCTATAATAAAAAATGCCAAAAAAAGAAAAAACCATAACAAAAAGGTATGGATGGGATGGATAATTATGAAATTGCTTCATCTACAGTATTTTAAAAAAGTGTTCGAAACAAAAAATGTCACCCAAGCAGCCAAAGAATTATTTATTTCTCAACCTGCCTTGAGCCGTGCGATCAAACATTTGGAAAACGAATTAGGAGTCCCTTTGTTTTACCATAGCGGCAGAAATATTGAGACAACTGTTTATGCAGAAGAATTCTATCCATATGCAGTCAAGACATTAGACACATTAGAAGAAGGAATCAAATTATTGTCTTCGGTCAATGAGAAGATCGTTACTTCCGTCATTTTGTATTTAGAGGTAGCTTCTGTTTCTATTCCGAACTTGGTCCGAATTTTTATGGAAAAGCATCCTGATATCCAATTAACGATCATGCAACATCATTTACCAGATGATATTACCGATCCTGTACTATACATCACTTCGGAGATGAAGCCTGGCATGACCAATATTCCTATCATGAAAGAACCTGTTTATGTAGCCATTCCTAAGAAACATCCTCTTGCGAAAAAAGAACATCTGCAATTAGAAGATATCCAACGCACCCCCATCTTGATGCTGTCAAAGAGCAATGCCTTCCGTCATACACTGGATGCAGCACTTGAAGCGAAAAGTATCGAATTGACGATCAGTTCGACGACAGATGATCCTGCGACATTACGTTCTATTGTCAAGCAAGGCTTAGCCGTTAGCTTTTTCCCAAAAGTTTCTTGGTCTTACGATAAAAATGATCCTTTCGTCTTGCGGGAAATCAAAGATTTGCCCTTGACACGAACAATTTATTTATCTTCTAGCTTCACAGAAGATCATCCTTTGATCAAAATGATTGCAAAAACGATGCGGGAATTTTATTTAGGAAAATAAAAAAAAGAGCTGGGACAAAATTCTTGTCGCAGCTCTTTTTTTGAACAAACGGTGTTCCAGAAGTAACTTCTTCAGAAATAAGCCCAAATTCCCCAAAAATTTGAGAAGCAATTTTCGTAAATTCCTTCTTATTTCTTGAAGCTAACCACTTCTGTCACAACCTCTTCTCTATTTTTCCTAGAATTCATTGCGTTGATTTGAAACTTCCATCAATCAAACTTGCTAGTTCATCTAGTTTTTCTATTTTACGTAGATCAACAGAGATCCAATGTTCTTTATTCATGTGATAGGCTGGAAAATACCCCTCTTTTCCTCGCAAAATTCCGCCAAGTTCAGGATCGACCTTCAAATCAAGGATGTCGATGATCATATGGTCACTTGCATCATCATAGATTTTTTCTTCTGGAACAGACATCAGGACCCCAAACCATTTTTTGCTTTTTTGATGTCTGAATACGCAATAATCAGGAAATTTTTTAAAAATATATTCTGGAGACAAATTGTATGTTTCATCGATGTGATCGATTAGTTCTTTTTTCGTTAGCATCTGCTTCCATCTCTTTCTTATTGATTCACTTTATTCAAAGATACCACGTAAGAATAGAAAAATGAATACTGGTTGAAAGATCAGTTGAAACTTGACCACCGTTTATTTTCTCCGTATTCTTAGAATAGAAGGGAGTCTGATTTATGTATTCACTAATGAAAAAAATCATTACCGAAAAAGATATTCGACGTCATGTTTCTTTAGTCGAACAATTGCTGAATCATACAAAGATAACCGTAAATGAATTAGCTGAAATCATAGGGACAACCGAACGAACGATTTTTTCTGACCTTCAATCTATTCGCTCTCAGCTGCCCGAAGGCTGGGACATCTTCAGCGATCAAGCAGGGATCAGTTTGCAAAACCATCAAAATTTATTAACAAAGGACCTTTGGGAGATTTTTTTCAAACAATCAGTCAGTGTCGAACTGCTGAAAAATCTGCTTTTTACAAAAAAAGTTGCTGTCCCTGATTTTCTAGCGGATCACGGGCTTTCTTATGGGACATTGAAAAGACATGTGACTAAAATCAATCAGCGTTTAGCAAGTTACGACTTGCAGATCGATTTGACGAAATATACAGCTTGTATTCTTGGAAAAGAGCGTGCGATTCGTACTTTCTATCATCGATTGCTGATTCCTTTCACTCATAACAACTATTTTTTCGAGGATTATTCGATCCATGAATCCCATTATTTTCAATTTTTAAGAAACCTCAGTCAAACTGAACTAGCTGTTGAAACAGAAGAGATTTTCGGAACATGTTGGTTCTTTATCAATACGATCCGTATAAAAGCGAATTGCCGATTAGATTCTTCTATCCATATCAACAGCACACTCTCCTCCCTGTATGACTCTGCATTGAAAAAATTGTATTTAACGGAAGGTATTTATCTTAAAGACACTGAGCTTTCTTTTGCTTCTTTCTGCTTTCTGGAAAGTTGGAATTACAACAATAACTATGGACAAGAAATCGCTCGCTGCCTGCATCATTCTCCATTTTTAGAGGTCCTCGAAACGTTTGTAGAGGAACTAGCTTCAGAGCTGTCTCTTGATCAACTAAAAAAAACATCTCTGACTGATAACTTGGCTCTCCTCGTATTAAAATATCATGAATCGCCGATACTGATTGAACCTTTGGAACGCCAATACCATCGTTTTTTAGAGACGTATGATCAGCAATATGCACACTTGTATCAGCAGAAAGAGAATTTACTGAACGATCTAAAAAAAGAAATGGAAATCAATGAACCAAATTACTTTCTTCAACTCTTGTCTTTACTGATCCAACAAACGATTTTTTCTATCAAACCGAATTTGTTCAATGTCTATTTTATTTTCCAAGGAGAACCTTCATGGAAGGCGTTCTTGCAGCAGGAATTAAAAGATTACTTGGGAAAACGTGTCTGCTTCTTACCTATCGAACTAACCGATCTTTCCACTATTTCTTTTGAAAAAACAGATATCTTGATTTCCAATTTCCCTCTGGATTCTCTAGATATCCCTATTGTATACATTTCTTCTATTCCAACGAAAAATGAGCTCAATCGTTTGACTGAACTCACTTTCAAAACTTTTTTATAGTAACGGCTAGCGACTGAATTCTCTAGCTGTTTTTTCTTTTTTGCGAAACAGTTTATTCATGATCCCTTTTTCTATTTCTACAACTAAGAATAGAAGAATCACATTTGCCCCAATCAATAACTGTTGTGTCATCGTTAAACTTACTGTACCGATCAGCTGCTGGCCGCTTGGCAGAAAAATAACCATCCCCTGCAATAAAGCAAGGATACCCAATGAAAGAAAAAGCGATTTGTTTTGCAAAAGACCTTGGTTCAACGACGGCTTGGACAACTCTCTGCAATTGATCATGTAAACAGCTTGAGCTAAGACGATATTTTGCAGAAGAATGGTTTGCTGTAAGCTTTGCCCTTCAAATTGCATAGCCAATAAATAGGCAGGAACCATGATCAGTAGTGCGACATAGATGATCCGAAACAAGTGATAACCTGATAGGATTCCTTGCTTTGGATCTCTTGGTGGACGCTTCATGATTTCTGGATCTGGCGACTCGAACCCTAATGCATAAGATAAAGTGATTGTCGTTACCATATTGACCCATAAAATCTGTACTGGGGACAAAGGTAGCGGCCGATTCAGTATCAGCGCCCAAATCAAGATCAATCCTTGAGCTAACGCAGTTGGTAAGAAGAAATTGATGGTCTTTTGCAAGTTATCCAAAATACGCCGACCTTCTTTTACGGCTTTTGCGATCGTATGGAAATTATCATCTCCTAAAACCATATCAGCTGCCTGTTTGCTTACTTCACTACCTTTGATTCCCATAGCGATTCCTATATCGGCTCTTTTCAAAGCAGGTGCATCATTTACGCCGTCTCCGGTCATTCCGACGATTTCTCCATTTTTCTGCAAAGCTTTCACGATTCGCAGTTTGTGTTCTGGTGTCGTTCGAGCAAAGACATCGACTTTTGGTACTTGTCGAATCAACTCTTCTTCAGACATAAGATCCAAATCGATCCCTTCTAAAACTTTAGCAGTATGTTTTAAGCCAATTTGTTCCGCGATCGCTTTTGCTGTATCTTTGTGATCCCCCGTAATCATTTTCACTGAGATCCCTGCTTGTTGGCATTCCTTTACAGCTTTGACTGCACTTTCTTTTGGCGGATCGATCAACCCAGCAATCCCTGCAAAAGTTAATTGGGTTAAAGACTCATGCGTGAGTTCCTGTTTCGAATCTACTTTTTTGTAAGCAAATCCTAAAACACGCTGACCTTTTTTCGCAAACGCTGTGGCTGTTTGACCCCATGCTTCTTGTTCTGAAGAAGAAAGAGTTGATTTAGCCAATAATACTTCTGGCGCACCTTTGACGTAAATCACCGCTCCTTTTCCCTCCGTATGCATCGTTGCCATATATTTGTATTCAGAGCTGAACGGAATCTTTGCTTCTATTTTTTTCAAAGGCAGATTGGCTGTTTCAGTGTGTCGAATCAGTGCAAGTTCTGTCGGATTGCCACTTAAATTTTCTGTTTTCTGTTCTTCTTTCGTCTTTAACTCCTGACAATTTTTCATAATAGACAGTACGCGAGTTTCTTCCTTTGCTGCTATATCCACAACTGTCATTTCATTTTTTGTCAATGTCCCTGTCTTATCTGAACAGATCACTGTCATAGAACCTAATGTTTCTACAGAAGGCAGTCCTTTGATGATTGCCTTTTCTTTTGCCATTTCATTTACTCCGACAGATAGGATCATGGTCAAAACAGTTGGCAATCCTTCAGGTACCATTGACACTACCAAAGCGATCATAGCTGAAAGAAGGATAGACCAATCCATGCCATAGCGGAATGTTGTAAAAACAACTAAGAACAAGATCAAACAAAGAATGCCTTGAAAAATTTGTTTGTTCAATCGGTTGATCTTCTTGATCAGAGGCGTCGTCTGTTGTTCGACCGATTGCAGTGCTTGATTGATTTTACCGATTTCTGTCGTGTTTCCTGTTTCTACAACGACACCGACTGCAGAACCAGATTGTACAAGTGTTCCTGAAAAAGCCATATTTTTCTGGTCACCGATTGATTCTTCTGCTGCCAAAACGGTATGATTTTTCTCAGATGCTTCTGATTCTCCCGTCAAAATCGATTCTTCCACTAGTAGATCATGTACTTCGATCAACCGAACATCTGCTGGAACAACGTCTCCAGCACGTAAGACAATGACATCTCCTTTTACTAGTTCTTTCGCAGGAATTTTTTCTTGCATCCCGTTCGATAGTACTATCGCTTCTTGTCCCATCAGCTGCTTCAAACCATTCAACGATTCTTCTGCTTTTCTTTCTTGCCAATAACTAACGAGTCCGTTGACGATCACTACGAATAAAATAATACTTCCTTCGATGTATTCGCTCGAAGCAAATTTCAAAAAAGAGGCAATGATCAACACGATCATCAGCAGATCAGTAAAGTGCTTTACTATTTTTTTCCATCGTTTTGTCTGCTGTCTTGCTTCTATCTCATTATATCCTTGATCAGTCAGGCGTTTCTGCCGTTCTTCTTGCGACAAGCCTTCTGTTGATGTTTGATAGTTTTTCAATGTATCTTCTACCGTCAATTTATACCAGTTCATCCTATCCCCTCCTACTTAATTGATACTTTTATTATACGTAAGGAGATCTTTCAGGCGTATCGATTATTTCAGAGAAGTCTGAAATAATTCGTTTTGCCGGATATATCTAGACTTAATTGATATTTCTATTGCTTATTCTTTTATATACAAAATTTAAGAAAACAAACCAGATAACTAATAAAAAAGGAATAAAACGTGTCGTTCTTTCGAATAACAAGCTGAAAGCAATGGCCGCAAAAAATACCAACAAAGTAAGGTCTTTATATCTTGCTGTAGTGTTCCGTTTCTTTTCTTTAACAAATTGAATATGTGCACATAAGATCGAAGACCACACAAATAGAAAACAACTCGTTGTCATACCTGCCAAAAGCTGAAAAAACAATCGACTATCAGCGACAAAAAAATGTAGACAAAGGCCTACAAGAAATAACGTTCCTGTAATCAAAATACCGTGTAAAGGTACGCCTTTCTTAGAAAGCGCACAAAACCAAGGGGGCAGACTTTTTTCTTTTGCTGTTTGATATAAGATCCTGCTAGTACTGTAAACCGCACTATTTGCCGAAGACAAAGAAGCAACCAGAATCATCAGATTGACGATTGCTGCCCCGCTTTGGCAATGGATCATTTGCAACATAGTGACTAAAGGACTTTCTTTTAAATCTAAACAATGCCATGGAACAACGAATAAAATCGACAGAATCGTTCCTACATAGAAAAAAAGGATACGCCAAGGCAGACAGTTGATTGCATTTTTCAAATTCTTTTGTGGGTCACTCGTCTCACCAACTGTTAATCCGATCATTTCAATTCCAGCAAAACTGAATAAAACCATAGGAAATGAAGCAATCATTCCAGCAAAGCCAAACGGGAGTAATTCATTGAGCTGTCCAAAATTTGCTTTGATTCCGATAGACTGGGTATGAAAATATGAGACGCTCAAACCTATACCCAATAAAATAAAAAGAACAATCCCCAAAATCTTGATGATTGAGAAAAAAGATTCCAATTCGCCAAACCATTTGACGGCAACAAGATTGACTGCCATTAAGATCATTAATGCACTACCTCCGCTTATCAAAGCTGGTACATGTACAAACCAGAAATGGATATACAATCCTATTGCTGTCAATTCCGCAAGTCCAGCTCCAAGCCAGCAAAGCCAATAAGTCCAATTGACAAAAAAGGCCCACTTTTCACCCAAATAGTAGTCAATGAAATCACTGATAGAGTTAAATTTACTATTTGCTAAAAACAAATCACCCATAGCCCGCATCAAGCCATAAATAGCCACACCGCATATCAAATAGACGAGAATAACAACTGGTCCTGCCAGTGCAATTGCCTTTGCTGAACCTAAGAATAATCCTGTTCCAATTGCGCCACCTAGTGCGATTAACTGGATATTTCGATTAGTTAGAGTCCGTTTCATTGCCGGTTTTTCCATCAAGTTCACCTTTTTCTTTTTCAAGCAGCATGGCGACTTCCTGTTCCCAAGAAGGTTTCTTTATTTTTTCAATACATAGTGGTACTACAAACAAAATGACACTGATGGCTGTGACTGCAATTAGATTGATCCATGTTCCAGCTTTCATCGTCAGTCCGACAGAAAAGCCGATTGCCGCAAATAAAACAATAACGATCGCCCAGACGCCAAGATTGCTTTTGTTCTCTTTTTTTCCAATTCTGAATGGACGGTTCAACTTTGCATGTGTATAACGTAATCTCAAAACCGAGATCCCCATAATGACATAGACGATACAATAGATTACAGTAGTTGAATTAACTAGCATCAAAAATGCTTGATTGACGCCAGGAATCAGCAAATAAAAAAGTGCAAAGATTGAGATAATGACAGATTGAGTCAAAATAACGGATTTGGATACGTCAAATTGATTTGTCTTCCAAAAATTGAATTTTGGTGGATACGCACCTTTTCTAGCACTTTCTGTCACTGTCTTTGCAGGTCCTGATGCCCAAGCAGATAATTGGACGGCCACACCGATGAAGACAAGCAAACTAAACAGATTCACAATAAGATGCGGCAAACCGAGAATTTGGCAATAAATCGAAATAGATTGTGCGATATTATTCAATTCCATTTGACCTTTTGGTACGACATTTGCTACAACCAAAGCATTCAAAATATTGACGAAAAATATAAAAATCAGCGCGGCAAATACCCCACGAATATACGTTTTCACTGGATTCTTCAATCGAGTGATATACACGGAGGACATTTCGATGCCAGTAAAAATAAACATGATCGGCGCAAAATAAACAAATGAGGATGCAGTCGTACTATCTGGTATTACTTTGTCCCATGAAAAATTGCCTAATGTTCCGGTTGGTACGATTCCAACTTTGATCCACGCAGCAAGCCCTAATAAGAGCATCATCGTCAAAGGCACATATAGACCTAACCAAACACCGATTTTTCCGCCGATTTTTGCCATGTCGAATGTTAAATTCAAAAAAGTGATGATCCAATAAACAACTAAAATAACGACTAATGTAAATTTGCTGTTCAGCCCAAGCGGCACATTATCGATAATATTACCAAACAACGGAGCGAGTGCTGAAGCAACCATCACCATCCCTGGAAACATTTGGACCCATAACAGCCAGGAGACAACGAATCCCCATTTTTTTCCTAGAGCATTCGATACCCAAAGTTCTGGACCACCTTTTTGAGGAAACATTCCGGCAAATTCACCAGAGATCAATGAGATCGGAAAGGCATATAACAATACGGCAACCAGCATGTAAAAAATCATCGTCCAGCTCGTTGCTGCCACATCTGGAATATTTCGTACACTTGCTACAAGGGCACAGGTCATCCCGATAAAGGTCATGGTCGTGATTTGTTTTGATGAACCAGCATCTTTCATCTTTATTCCTTCTTTCTTTCAATAGCGACATGTTTTTCGTTTTCTTTTATTTTTGTTCAAGAACAAAAGTGACAAGGCTTCATCGATTCAGTACAAAACCCAGTATCACCGAAACATCCATTGAACGAACTTAGTGAACTGGGTTTGATACGTGAAACGAACGAACCAACTATAGAAAGATTTATAAAAAAGAATGTCTTGCTAAGGAATATATGAAAAACAGGGGGAAATACAACTGTTTTGATGAGGCAAATAATTGTCTGTTCTCCATATGTCTCTTGCTATTCTTTCACACAAAAATCAGTTCTATTTGATGATTTCGTTTAGTTTCTTTTCCATTGCTTTGGCGATTTCTTTTGTATAAAAATTGAAAATTCGATCATCATTCAAATAAGGAGTCATGATAGCCGCACGTAGCAGAGTGATTTGCTGTTCTTTTTGCCATTCTTCTTTCGATAGACCCATTCTTTCAATAAAACGGATCGGAGAATCACCGTAATCTTCTTGTGTGAATGTCGTATGAGAAGTAATAAACCGTTCACCATAAACGTCGCCATCCATATAAGAAGACCGATCGAACATTTTTTCATTTAATTCATTGATAGCGTTCAAATCTGTACAATCTTGTTCTTTGAATACCCAATTGACCATATTAAAATCAGGATGATTCAGTGGATAGACTTCGATCGTTTTTCCTTTTACAGTAAAGTGTAATTGTTCTAAAAATTCTCTGAATCTTTGAGCTGCTTCGATTGATGCACCAATCAATTGACCATATCCGGTCACATTCAATGGCAATACACGATGAGCTGTCCAGACTGCAGCAGCCGTCGCTCCAGCTTTTGATCCTTCTAAAATATAGGCACCTAGCATATCTGGTGCTTTGACTGATTTTTCAAACACATATGGTGCAAAATAAGAAATGATATTTCTCATATTTTTATGTTTGATCACGATTCCTCCAGCAGCATAAGGGACATAGCCCATCTTATGCGGATCAATCGTGACAGAATCCGCTTCTGAAATAGCTCTGAATCCTTCATATACCTCTTTGTCGATCGTTACGTAATGGTGGAATACATGATGCTCTTCAAAGAATTCAGCTAAGGAAGCATATGGCACAAATTCTCCTGCTTCGTTTAAAAACAGTGAACGCGCGTACCCGCCATATGCAGCGTCAACATGTAAATAGAAATAGATACCTTCATCTTTTAACTTTTCTCTTAACTGGATGATTTTATCTACACTGTCTACTTGTCCTTCTTCTGTTGTTCCTACGACAGCAACCACACCTAGAATCGGGATTTTTTGATCAGCTAATTCACGAATTGTTTTTTCCAAAGCGTTGATATCCATTCGATAATCCTCTTGAACTGGGATAGCAACCATCTGATCTAAGCCCACTCCGCAAATATCTAACGCCTTCATCCAAGAATAGTGTTTTGTTTGAGGAACCAGCCATTTCCCTAATCTTTGGATATTCTTTCCGCTACGAGAAGAAGCTGCTTTGACCTTATCCATCTCTTCATCCGTAAAGCTTTCGGTCATTTCCAAAATTTCTTCAACAGACAGATTCAAAAGAGCCCACTCAGACATGTTTTTCACTTTTTCAGGCAGAACTTCTTTGACAGCTAAAGGAATCGATTTGATGCAACGGGCGTACCATAATCCTTCAAGGTTAGCAATAGAACCATCTGCTGTAATATGTCCCCATCCGTCTACCATGTTGAATAGTGAGGCAAAATCCTGTCCTACTTCTGCTTCCATCTGCGAAGTTGCCATAGAAGATTCTAGTGCAACGTTATTGGGATTCCATAGCATCGCATAATTGTAAGCTAATAAAGCAGGCATCAGTGTTTCAGCGTTCATTTGTCCCCAGTAACGGCCTGCTGAATGCCAGGGGATCGATCCTGCGCGTAATCGCTGACTGACTTCATCCAAGACTTCTATCATATGGTCGCGGGTGGCTAGATAATCTGGAGTTAGCTTATCTCCTTCGCTAATTGCAGGCATATCTGAAGGAATATAATTTTCTCTCCAGCCAAGATGTTCATCTACCATCTTGTTCAACAACATTTTGTAAACTGGTCCATTTTCAGCTTTGTCGCCTATAAAGACGGCCTTGATATCCATATCTTTCATGTTTCTTCCCTCCATATTTCGTTGGTCAATGTCTCGCAGATACATGTGCTTATCTGTAACACCTCTTCACTATAGCGCCAAAAATGAGAAAATTTTTTTTATAACATCAAATTCACGTAGAATATTTCAAACAAAAATAAATAAAGTCGGATTTTTCTGATAATTGAACGTGGAAAAACGAACAATTTTTTAATAAATCAGACTTCTAAAATGGATGGTCTAAAAAAAACGAACAAATAACTTAAATGACCATCATTCATTCATCAACTGTATTTGCATTCCTTTTGCTTGTTAGAAATTCACAATCTATTTTCTAATGAAAATATTTATTTTTCAATTTTTATAACATAAAAATCTTTTATCAACGGAATTTACAGGCTTTTTCAGAAATTAATTGATGATTTCCAAAAGAAAACATGTCATAATATTTTTCATATTGTGCAAAAAAATACAAGATGGAGGCTTTACTATGATTGAAGAATATATTGAGAAGAATATTTTGAGACAGCTGTTTTTATGTGGACAATTCTATGTAAATAAAGAAGTCAATCTAGAAAAGCTCTCCAATCTTCTACATGTTTGCAAAACCACTTTACTCAATGATATCAATAACATAAAAAAAGAATTTGAAGAACAAATTGTTTATACACATCGGGAAAAGGATTGTTACACTTTATATTTTTCAGAACATATACCTCGATGTAAGATCATGCAGCAATTAACCCAAAATTCGTTGTTTTTAAAAACTTGCCTGCTTTATTTGGAAGAAGATGAACCTGATTATCTCCAATTAACTGAGTGTGAATTCATCTCTGTCAGCAAAGCTTACTCCTTAAAAAAACAAGTATTGGCTTATTTTCATGATTGTGGGATCGAAATCGACCGCTACTCCCCTCGATTCACTGAAATGGAAAGACGTCTGTTGCTTCTTAATGTGGCTTATCGTTTAGGCAGCTTTAAGTCCTGGGAGCTACCTGAATCGTTTTTTGAACGTGCGGATCGTTTCATTGAATCTGTAACGGAGAATAGCGGTAGATTTTATGATAAAGAAAATAAAGAAATCTTATCGATTGGTTTTGCTATTAGTTTCTTGCGCCAACAGTTGTGTACGGTGACAATAGATCCAACATTTATCGAAGAAATCAAAAAACGTCCTATTTACAATTATGTCGAGTCAGCATGGGAAACCACTGATTTCCAAACCTATTATAAAAAAGAAGAATTTGTCTTTATTTTGACACTGTTCAATCTTTGTAATTATGGTTTCCATTCTTATCAGTTGATTGCGGAAGATTTTCAACAGCTACACCAAGTGTTTATTGATAATACTCCCGAAATAAAAGAACTAGTTGCTACCTTTGAAACTCATTTCCGTCAAGAATTATTCGGGAATCAGCCATTTGAACGTGCACTGATTCATCTGATGCGTTCGGCTTGGGATAACTATCAATTATTCATGCCGGAAAAATTTTATCTTCTAAATGAGGAACAGGCAAATTTGTATAAAGACGTCCAAACACTTTTTTCCAGTTGGGCCAAACGGCTACCTTATGATCTACGGTTTAATCCTAATTGCATGCGAGCTTTTGTCATCGAATTGAGTGGAATTCTCCGTCTGACAAAAGAACGTCTGACTATCTATATCGTCACAAATTCGGATGTTCATTATCTGATTTATCGGGAAGCCTTGGAAGCTGTGACTACTTTCGATTTTCAAGTTGCACCAACAATTTATGCAAGTATATCTGATATAAAGAAGTATGCACAGCAATCCTCGAACCGAGTGTTATGTGAACGTACATTATATACACCAGATGCAGTCCAATATGAGAATATTATTCCTATTTCAATCAATACGATCGAACGAGCAATCGTTTCAGCTATGCAAAATAAATAAGAGGCTGTGACATGATGTTTATCACAGCCTCTTATTCTGAATAAACAATATTCCAAAAGTAACTTCTTCGGAAATAAGCCGAAATTTTCATAAATTTCTTCTTATTCCTTGAATCTGCCCACTTCTTAACAACCTCTCGATAAACGGCGGGCTCATAACCTCACTTATTTGGGACATCTACTGGCCCGATTTCTTTATTTAAAAAATAAGAAATGATCGTTCGGATAACTACCAATGCAGCTAGCTGGAAAATATCCTGCAAAGTAGGTTTGATAATCGATTCGATGATCCCAGCCGAAACAAGAATTTCTAAACTTAGGAGTATATAACCTCCCAACATCTTTTTAATAGCATTGTTCTCGCTGACTCGGTCGTTTTTCGCTTCTGTATGGACAAATAAGTATTTCAAGAAATCCTTAATCGACAGACAAACTCCCCAAATCAATAAACAGATAGCAAAAATATCAAGTCCCAGTACAAGTTTTTCAAAATATGGAAGAAGAAACTGCATCAACTCTGTCGTCATCCTACCTCTCCTCTTCTTTGTTTCTCTTTGTCTTCTATTTCCTGATTCAAGAAATAAGAAATGACTGTTCGAATGATAATAATAAGTGCAAGCTTCAAAATATCTGTCCAAGTCGGCTTGATAACTGACTCGATGATATCAGCAACGACTAGTACTTCCAAGCTTAACAAAATATAACTTGCTAACAGTTTTCTTGTATCTGCATTACGAGCATTACGTTCTGCATAGTTTTTCTTGACATGAGACCAATCAAAAAGTTTGAATAGAACAAGAACGATCCCAGCAACTAAGATACCGATAGAACAAATATTTAAAATAGCAATGATCCATTCTAGAAATTCAATCAAATTTGAGTGAAACATATAAGCTACCTACTTTCTTTTAATTTGTTCCTATTCTTTTATTGTAAAAGAAAGAGACCTTGTTCGTCTATTTAAAAGTTGTTTATTGATCACACCTTGCCTAAAATCCTCCTCTTCCCTTTCTCATTATTCACCATCCATACATCATGGAAGTATCCAAAACAACATAGCAAGTTAAAATAAGGTTTAGTCCGTCATCAGCTTTTCAAAGTGGCACTGTCTCGCGCTTTTTTTTTACCCAAATTTCTAAAAATAGAACCATACGTCTCCTCAAATCTTTTCTTCTTTCCTACCCTATTTTTAATTACAGGAAAATCAGACACTTCTTCTTTTTTGTCAAAATTTCCTTTTTCTTCTCACCCTATCATTTGGCATTCTCATAAAAACGAACTATCCTTGGATATAGAAAGAGAAAACAAGGAGGCGTTTTTCATGAGTAAAAAATTAATCAAAGTCGGCATCGGTTTAGGTTTGCTTGCCCTTGGCGCTGCATATCTAGGAAAAAAAACAGGGCTATTCGAAGATGACAGTCATTTATATGATGAATTTGAATCCATCTAGCATCCTATTTCGTTGAATCACTACGGACATACTTGGAAGACATTGGAGGAATCACAATGAGAAAAAGTAAAGCAATAATGATTGGTGCCGGTATTGCCAATATGGCAGCGGCTGTTTATTTGATTCAAGAAGGCAAATGGAAAGGGGATCAGATCACCTTTTATTCATTGGATGATCACGGTTCAAATGATGGTGCACCGACCGACACTGTAGTGGATGAATATTGGAATAAAAATCATCCATTAGAAAACCAAAAAGGCTATATTGCTCGAGGCGGTCGCATGCTTAATTACCGTACCTATGTAGATTTGATGGATCTATTAAGTCGAATACCTTCTGTTACTGAGCCAGGAATGACTGCTGAAGAAGATACGAGAGATTTTGATGCAAAACACCGTACCTTTGACAAAGCACGTTTGATGGAAGGTGGTAAAGGGATCATTGACGGCGGAAAACTGGGCTTCAACAACAAGGACCGTATTCTTCTGACTAAACTGATTGCCATGCCTGATTCAGAAGAAGAAAAACTAGACAATATCACTATCGAAGAATATTTCAAAGATGATCCACACTTTTTTGAAACAAACTTCTGGTTTATGTGGGAAACAACATTTGCTTTCAGAACACGTAGTTCTGCTCAAGAATTGCGTCGCTATATGCATCAAATGATTTATGAATTCACTCAAATCGAGCATTTAGTGGGCGTCAATCGAACACGTTACAATCAGTACGAAAGTATCATGCTTCCTTTGATCGAGTACTTGAAAGAACAAGGATGCAAAATCATTTTGAACCGCCGTGTCACTGACTGGGAATTCAAAGATACACCGATGCAAGATGAAATCACTGTCACTGGTTTGAAAATGACTAATACATTGACTCAGGAAGAGGAACATGTCACGGTAGATGAAGATACAGCGGTCATTTTCACGAATGGTTCCATTACAGATTCAGCTACTTTGGGAGATTACGAAACACCAGCTGTAGAAAATATGGATTATGGTGCAGCTTCTAGTCTCTGGAAAAAAGCCAGCGAACGTTTCTATAACTTAGGAAATCCCGACAAATTTTTCGCGGATCGAGATGCGAGCGAATGGGTCAGCTTTACTCTGACGACGAAAAACCACCTGTTATTGAATGAAATCACCCGTATCACGACTCAAGAACCAGGAAATGCCTTGAATTCATTTATTTCAACTACACCGATCACGCCATTAGGTCAAAAAGATGTCAATATGTCTATCGTCGTGCATCATCAACCGCATTTTACGTCTCAAAAACCAAATGAAACAGTTATTTGGGGTTATTTCCTTTATCCAAGACGACGTGGCGAATTTGTGGATAAACAGTATATTAAGATGAACGGAAAAGAAATGTTGGAAGAACTGATCGGACAACTTTCAAAAGTAGATCCTGGTCCAGTGAATATTCGGGAAAAAGAAACAGAGATTTTCGACAGCGTAATAAATAATATCCCTGTCTATATGCCTTATGCTTCCGCATTATTTAATAACCGTGCAAAAAGTGATCGACCAAAAGTCATTCCTAAGCATTCAACCAATCTGGCCTTTACAGGAGAATTTGTTGAGCAGCCTTATCAGATGATCTTTACTGAACAAAGTGCTGTACGTTCTGGAGAAATCGCTGCTTTCCATTTTGCGGGCATCCCTATGTCCCGTCTTGTCAAAACACCGCGTTACGACAAAGACATCCCTACTCTAGCTCGTGCCGCAAAAAAAATGTTTGAATAATCAAGAGGTTGTGAAAAAGCTGCCTTGCATCAAGTAATAAGAACAGCCAAGCAAAAACAGCTACTTATGTTTTTGACTTGGTTGGACTTATTACCGCAGATGCAAGCTTTTGAACACCGTTTATCAAGAGGGTGTGAAAAAGTCGTTTAGTTTCGAGTATTAAGAAAAATTTTGTGAAAATGGTTCCTCACATTTTTACATAAATTTGGCTTAATACCGAGAAACTGGCTTTTGAACACCGTTTACCAAGAGGTTGTGAACCTACCGTTTAGCTCTGAGTCACAAGAAGCAATTTCAAAAAATAGCTTCCTATGTTTTATGAATATTGTGACCGAGGAGTTGGTAGGGGAACCCCGTTTATTCATAACAAGAGGTTGTGACAGATTTCATGTCACAACCTCTTATTATTTATATCCGTTTCTTTTTGAAAAAACCTTTTTTTCAGTATTCACTCTCTTGCCAATCCACCATAATCCAGCTGCTATCGCTACTTCAACGATTGCTACTACACTAAAAAATTGGATGAATGACAAAATATATGTGTCTAACAAATGTTGGAGTGCTTGGGTTCGAATATCTAACTGACTGGCCATATCGTACAAATAGAGACTGACTGACAGACTTAATAATTGGAAGCCCGCACCTCCTATCACCACTGCAAATGACCAAAGAACTTTTTTCCAAGACATTCTGTATAAATAAAACACTCCGCTCAGCAATACAAGTAAGATACTACTGATCACTGGAAGAAAAGAAACCATTCGCTCTCGTATCGTCAATATCTGATCGATGAACGACATCAAATAAATTGACTGTATTCCTCGTCGAAAAATCCCAGAAGTCATATAGATGAGTAAATTGTTTTCTTCACTAGCAAATGGATCATCCTCTGCTTCTTCTTGTTTGTATGTATTGATTATCTCTTGGAGCTTTTCTTCTACTTCTTTTTCTCCGATCAGTTCTACTGGTTCTTTTTCATATCTGTTGCGGATGAAAAGCTCGATGTTTTTTTGTACTAGTTCTTCAGAAACAATCTTTTCCAATGCTTCAGCCGGAGCTCCGATCTCATAATGATAGCTTTGGATCTCTCGATTGATCTCAGCAGCTACTTTTTTCGCATAGTCCGATTGCATGTTTTGCTCTAACATAAAATGTTGATTTGCCAAGGTGCTTATTAAACAAAGCATAACAGTCAGGCAAAACAGGCAGACAGAACTAATCATAACAATGATCCGTTTATTCCATTTATTTTGAATTTGTTTCATTACGCCTCCTCGTATTTGTTTTTTTTCTGAAACGAATGATGGTTGGTTATTGTTTAAATAGTTAAAATGATTCAATAGTTCAACTATACTTTACTGTACGTAAGGATACAATGAAGGCACACTCCTTCTTTTTCTAATAAAAAAAAATTTTGGAACTCTTGCTTTTTTGAGGATTTTTATGTTGAGAAAAAAGCGTTTCATTATCAAAAAGATAAGAACTCCTTTAGAATGAAACTATCTGTAGTACCAATAATGCAGACAATTTTGTGAATCTGAAAGGAGCATCTCCAATGAAAGCAGTCACTTGGCAAGGAAAACAAAAAATGGAAATCAGAAACGTAGATGATCCAAGAATATTAGAACCAACAGACGCAATCATCCGTATCACAGCAACCGCCATTTGCGGCTCCGATCTGCATCTTTACCATCATGGTGAAGCAGTTTTGGAAAAAGGGTATGTTGTAGGTCACGAACCTATGGGAATCGTTGAAGAAGTAGGATCACAAGTTCAAACATTGAAAAAAGGGCAACGAGTGGTTATCCCTTTTAATATCAGTTGTGGTCATTGTCATTTCTGCCTGAATCACATGGAAAGCCAATGTGATGAATCAAATCCAGATCAGTTATATGGCGGGCTTTTCGGTTTTGGCAAGTTGAATGGCAATCATTGGGGTGGGCAAGCAGAATACCTAAGAGTACCTTATGCAGACTCTACGTCGTTTGTCGTTCCAGATAATAATCTTCCTGATGAAAAAGTTTTGTTTTTATCAGATATTTTGCCTACAGCTTATTGGAGCGTTGAAAATGCAGGCGTAAAAAAAGGCGATACAGTTGTGATTCTAGGATCTGGTCCAGTCGGTCTATTTGCTCAAAAATTCGCTGTAATGGCTGGAGCAGAGCGCGTGATTGCAGTGGATCCAGTACAACATCGTTTAGATAAAGCGGCTAATTACAACGGCGTGGAAACTTATTTCTTAGAAGACACAGCACAAGCTGGAACGGAATTGTATGAGTTGGCTAAAGGTGGTGCCGATGTCATCATCGATTGTGTAGGAATGGATGGGTTAGAACCTGTAAAAGAAAAAGCAAAAAATTTGGTGAGCCTACAAAGCGGCACGATTTCTCCATTACAGATGGCTTCGCAAGCTGTCAAAAAATTCGGAACCGTCCAAGTAACTGGTGTGTATATGACGCCAGCTTCTTCTTACCCGCTTCAAGAGTTTTTCATGCGAGATATTGCGGTCAAGCATGGACAGGCACCAATTATCCATCTGATGCCGAAAATCTACGAAATGATTGCAGAAGGACTATTTGATCCTACACAGATCATTACTCATTCGCTACCACTGGAAGAAGCAGCACAAGCATATGAGATCTTTGACAAAAAAGAAGATAAAAATATAAAAGTTGTTTTGAAACCTTGAAATCAGTAAAAAATACAGGTGATTTTCTTTATGCCCAAAATCAAACGAAATACCCATGAGATCGAAATAGGAAAAGAAGAAGATATCGAAATACGAGGACGTCGCTTCCGCTTCTATTTCCAAAACCGTTACACATTGATCTCACTAGCTGTCGACTTATTAACCGGGATTTTCTATATTTTTGGAAGCCTTGCTTCCTTAACTAAAATCCCCGATCGATATGGCACCTATTTTTATTTGGCTGGTGCTGTTTTCTTGACGATTCGTCCTATTCTCAGAATCGTTAGGAACATTTTCATTTACGACGAGAAAAGAACAAGGAAAAAGCATGGGAAGGCCGTTTAGCCTTCTCCATGCTTTTTTGTTATTCTTGTGTTGTGCATATTTCGCATACTGCGATTCGAAAAATTTCTAAGTATAGAACAATTTTTCGGTTTCCTTCTCTATATACTCACGTCTATGCTGTTTCATGTATCTACTCTTACAGCGTCATTTGGTACACTCGCACAGGAATTCCTTCATTATCCTGAGCCATCCCGATAAACTGCCAATTGTATTTTTCATAAAAATCCGTATGATCCGTCACAAGGTAAAGCACCTTTACGCCCATTTCTGCAAAGTCTTGCTTGATCGTTTCTAAAATCATTTTGGCAATCCGTTGGTTTCGGTAGTCTTTTTCAACAAACAGCGCACAGACATTCGGAGTCAAATCTACTCGATCATGAAAATCATTGTCAACAACACCTGCACCTGCAATAATCTCTCCCCATTCATTCAACACCACATACCATTGCGGAACCGATGTGTTTTTTCTCGTGCTTGCTTGGATACTTTCTTCATAAACAGCAACTGGCAGATGCCATTTTGAAGCAAACCATTCGGCTGTTTCTTTTATCAACGTCGGTCGATCCCGCAATTTTATGACTGTTCTTCTCTCCATTTGTACTCTCTCCCATTCATATTTGGTCTATTATAGCACCTTGTATTTCAAATAGCTTTCCAATCGCTCGATTTTTTTGAATGAATGGGATTTTTTATTTATACACAAATTTCAAGACAAATATACCTCGATTTTCTCATTCATTATTCGATCCTAAGTTTTAAATTACTTGTTTCCATAAAAAAACAGAACCAGATAACCGGTTCTGCTTTCTTTTTTCATTAAGCATCCAAAGCTTCTTTTCTTCTTTCTTGGATCGTAGCTACCTTGACGAACGGCAGATAGATCAAAATAGAAAGGATCAGATTGACAGCGGCCAGTACACCACCTGCAATACTCTTCGTTGCCAATACACCGCCAATAACTGGTGGTGTTACCCATGGTGGCATAACAGTAGCTGCTGGCACTAAACCTGTAGAAGTCGCAAAGTACGCAACACTAACTAAGACCATTGGTGTCAAAATAAATGGAATGAACATGATTGGATTCAATACGATCGGTAAACCAAACATCGTTGGTTCATTGATATTGAAAACACCTGGCGCAATCGACAAGTTTGTTACAACCATATACGGTTTGTTTTTACGTCCTACTAAATAAATAGCTAACAGTAAACCTAATGTTGCACCTGTTCCTCCTAAATTGACAAAGCTGTCGAAGAAAGGTTTGTTCACGATAAATGGTGCGCTATGTCCAGCTGCGATCGCATTGACATTTGCTTCGATTGCCGGCGCATTGATCGTTTGCATCAAAGGATCGACCATATTCGCCCCGTGTAAACCAAAGAACCATAAGAATGGTGTGATAAATGCAAGCAATAATGCAGATGGATAAGAGTTCGCAAGTCCCATAAATGGTTCTTGGACCACTGTATAGAACGAACCTACGATATCATCAACCCCAAATGCAGCAAAAATTGCAGCAACTAAAGCAAAGGCAGAGATAGTGATCATTGCTGGCAGTAATGAAGCAAATGCTTTCGCAACTGCTGGTGGCACACCATCAGGCATTTTGATGATCAATTTTTCATTTCCGCTTAAACGTACAAAGATTTCTGTTGAAATAATCCCAACAATAATAGCAATAAACAAACCGTTTGAGCTCATACCTAATGCTCCGCCTAAAGCAAAGAAAGAGCCTAAAGAAATCACACCTGCGGAAACACCGTCTTTTCGGTAGCCGTTAGCTAAATGATACGCAAGTAAGAAAGCAATCAAGACAGAAAGAATGGCAAATGTGCCGTTCCAAGCTGCAGCCCCGAATCCTTTCCATGATTCACCGCCAAAAATTGAATTCATCAATTCTTGGAATCCGGGAATCGGTAAGTTATTGATCATTACTGCTAATGCTCCTAAAATCATTAACGGCATACTCACCATAAATGAATCCCGAATCGCAACTAAATGCCGTTGTGCACCAATTTTTGATGCGACAGGTATAAAATGTTTCTCCATAAATGCAACAAATTTATCCATAAATCTTCCCTCTTTTCTTTACTGTGAATTACGCATCCAACCGACGATACAGATCAATGATTTCTTTTGCTAAATCTGTAAAAGCAATAGATGTCATCAGGTGATCTTGACTGTGAACCGTCAAAAGTGTTACTTCAACGTGGTTTCCTTGTGCTTCTTGCGTCAGCATCTCTGTTTGAGAGTGATGTGCTTGGACTAAAGATTCCTCTGCATCTTTGATTTTTTCATCTGCTAAAGTGAAATCTCCTTTTTTCGCAGCAGCAATCGCTTCCATTGCATCGCTTTTTGCATTTCCGCCAAACATGATCAGACCCATGATGGCTTCTAGATTTTTTTGATCTTCCATTTCTTGTTTCCTCCGATATTTTTATTATTTGTTTATTAGTTTTTCTGCTTGGTCGAGTACTTTTTCACCATTCATCATGCCATAGTCAGCCATATTGATCACATCTAAAGGAATGCCTTTAGGTGCTAGCTTTTCAGCAAATTGATTTTGCATAAAACGTACTTGCGGACCTAAAAGTAAAACGTCTACATTTTTAGATTCTAGTTGATTATCTGCATCTGAGGCAGAGACAGCAAAGATATCTGCTTCCATTCCTTTTGCTTCTGCTGCTTTTTGCATTTTTGTGACTAGGAGGCTTGTACTCATTCCCGCTGAACATACAAGCATGATTGTTCTCTTTTCCATTTTAAACACGTTCCTTTCTATTCTTACACTTGTATATAAAGCAAGTAGTGTGCCAACTTTAAAAGCGCTTTAAAAAGTTGATAATATCACGTTTATGGTCTATACCAAGTTGCATACACACTAAAAAAGAAAGCGCACACTAAACACACAAATTCTTTTTTATTGTATTTATTTCTTTTAACGTGCACAAAAAAAGTTGTGACAAGTCTTTTGTCACAACTTTTTTGAATACGAGGTCAAAATGCTACTTTCACAACCTCCTTTATTCCAAATAACCATCAAATACAATCAATATCTTCGAAAAACTTCTAGTTATTTATAGGCTTCATCAGGCAAGCTTAATTCTCTCTTATCAATTAGAGACTGATACCAGGAAGCAGACTTTTTCAATATTCTGCTCCGTTCATCGTTCAATTCGATTCGAACTAATCCATATCGATTCTTAAATGCATTCATTGGTGAAACACAGTCAGTGAATGCCCATAGCATATAACCTTCGCAATTTGCACCTTCTTCTGCTGCTTTGATCAAATAACGCAAATGCTGTCCGATAAATTCGATACGATAGTCATCTTGCACGATTCCTTTCTCATCCATGTACTGTTCTTCATGTTCTCTTCCCATACCATTTTCTGTTATCAGCCAAGGGATATTATGATAATTTTCTTTTAGATACATGGCTATATCGTACATGATTTTTGGATAGATCTCCCACCCTCTAGAATTGTTCATTTTCTTTCCAGGTAAATCAAAGACTTCATAATATCGTTCTGGATGGAAAGGTGTCTCTTCATTCCATTGATAACGAGGAGCACGAACGCGTTTAGGGTAATATTGATTGATCCCAAGGAAATCTACTGTATGATGCTGAATCGTTTCTAAATCCTCTGTTGCAGGATCGAAATAAATCGATTGTTTTCGACACAACTCTAGGAACTCTTCTGTGTAGTACCCTTTTACCATCGGATCAAAAAATACTCGATTATAAAACAGATCATACATATAAGCAGCTTTTTGGTCTTCTGGAGAACTGGAACGAGCATAGACCATCTCAGGATTTAAAATACAGCCAATCCTTCCGCCATAATTGCCACTATGGTAAATTTCTACAGCTTTAGCCGTTGCTAATACTTTGTGATAATTCCACATCATCCATTTTTTTGTGTTTTGTTCATGCGGCCAGCGAACAGCATCCAAATAGCAACGCGTTTGGGGAACGATTGGTTCGTTGAATGTAAACCAGTTTTTTACCCTGTCACCGTAACGATCAAAAGCAATCTTTGCGTACTTAGCATAAAAATCAACCACTTTTCTTGAAGACCAGCCATCATATTTTTCCAAAAGAAAAGCAGGGACTTCGTAGTGTTCTAAACAAATCATCGGTTCTACGTCTGCTTCGATCAAAGAGTCGATCATTTCACTTATATGCTGAGCATATTCTTCATCTACTATACAATTCTCGTAATCAGTGAAAAAACGAGCCCAATTGATAGAAGTCCGATAATGTGTCAGATGGATGGATTTCATCAAATCTACATCCTGTTGGTACTGCTCCATAAAATTAGTTGCTACGGCTGGACCATACCCATTATGCCAAACAAAATGTTCATTTTTATACCAGCTATCTATAAACGAATCCTGTCCTTCTTTTTTTCCTTTCCAACCTTCCGTTTGCCAAGCAGAAGATGCTGCACCAAGAATAAAATTTTCTGGAATAGTAATTTTCATGATTTCCTCCTGTTTTTTAGATCACATCATTTTCCACACGATTTGCTACTTTTACGAATGGCAGATAGATCAAAATAGAAACAACAATACAAACAAGTTGCGTAATAACTGCACCGATATTTCCTGCTGTGGCCAGATAAGCATTGACGATCGGCGGCATCGGCCAAGGAACCATTACAACTGCTTTTGCCGCAAATCCTAAAGCGGTTGCAAAATAACCAATCGTTCCTGTAACAAGCGGCGTTAAGATAAACGGGATAGCTAAAATAGGATTCAGCATGATCGGCATACCAAAAATAACTGGTTCATTGATGTTGAAGATCCCAGGAGCAAGAGATAACTTGGTGATTTGTTTCATATCTTCTCGCTTTCCCACTAGCAATACTGCTATCAGTAGACCTATCGTGACCCCAGACCCGCCCATACTCATATACATATCCCAAAATGGCATAGTGATAATGTTTGGTACTTCTTTTCCAGCTTCAAAAGCTTCCGTATTTACAGCAATTGCCGCTAAAAGCAACGGTTCTCGAATTGGCTTCACCATTTGATTTCCATGGATACCAATCACCCAAAAGACTTGCGCAATGAACATCAATAACAAAATACCTGGTAGCCCTTGAACGACACCTTCTAATGGGCGTTGTACGACATTGTAAATGATATCATAAAGGTACATCCCTGTAAGTTCTTTGATGATAAACCCCGCAGCCGCGATACCTGATACTGTCAGAATCGTGGGAAATAACGCAGAAAAACTGGCAGAAACATTCGTTGGCACGGTATCCGGCATTCTCAGCTGTAGTTTCTTCTGTTTCCTCAACCAGCAATAAAGTTCAATGGAAAGGATGGAGACCAACATTCCCAAAAATAACCCTTTCGTATCTGTATATTGTTTAGCCAATACGTTTTCTACTATAACAGTCTGGTTTTCATTCACTAATTCATAAACAGTTGGATTAACAGATAAATAAGACATCACTGCGATAATACCAGGGAATACACCATCCACTTTATTCAGCTTTGCTAATTCGATCCCTATCAGAAAAACAGCATAGATGGTCAAGAAACTTAGTGTGACATAGCTGATGGCAGATGCGATAGGTTTTAATTCTTCTAAAAAACGCAAAAAACTTATCTGTGCTAACCCATTTTCCGAATCAAAGACCATTGCTGAAAACAACGTGCCAAAAGCACCCGTAATAATTACCGGAATCAATGCAGCAAATGCGTTTTTTATCACCATGATATACCTTAAATTATTGATTCTCGTTGCCACGTTCCCTAAAACATTGGCTAATTTATCCATAAAACTCATTCCAGATCCCCTCATTCCTGCTTCTTCTCCTTGCCGTCATCTCTTTTCGCCTGTTAGTCAGCGCTTACATTCCGGTGAATAAAAACTATTTGCTTGTCCGTTTTACCAAATATAAAACAAAAATTCATCTGATGTATTTATCATAAAATACATCAGATGAACTGTCAATTAGTTTCTTTCTTCCCAATTATTTTCTGTAATTCTCTCCGATTTGTTGCCATATGGACAGTCATCGCATCAAATGCCGCAAGTGCATTCCGCCTCTCGATAGCCTGAACGATTTCTGTGTGGATATCGATCGTCTCGATTTTCAAATGCTGGATATCATAATTTTTGTTAAATAAAGCAATCGATTCATTAATGATCGGAATGATATGCAGTAACGCTACGTTTCCGCTAGCTTCTGCAATCGTCGTATGAAAATCGATGTCTAATTGAACATGATCTTGTGTACCTTCTCGAAAAGACGTTTCAATCTTTTGCGTTAAGCTTTTCATTCGGCTGATTTGATTTTTCGTTGCATATTCCGCTGCTAACCCTGCCATCTTTGGCTCCAGTAAATATCTCAGTTCAAACAAGTCTCGTATCATCCGGTCCTGATCTTCAATCAAAGAAAAACCGAGTGGATCATTAGCAATCCCTCGCTTATCACTGACAAATGTCCCCGCTCCTTGCCGAACTTCAAGAATATTCCTAGAAGCAAGCGCTCGGACAGCTTCTCGCACCGTGCTGCGTCCCACCTCTAAATAATCGGACAACTCATATTCATTCGGCAATTTATCTCCTACTTGCAACTGCTTTTCCTTTAAATATCTAAGGATTTTGTCCGTGGTTACTTCTACTAGGGTTTTATTTTCTTCCAAACCACATACCTCCTTTTCATCTGATGTATTTTTTCGTAATTATTATAACACGTTTGAATCATCTGATGATTTTTTTGTATAAAAAATCGATTCATCCGTTCATGGATATACAAACGAAGCTATTTACCATAAAAAAAGACTAGGATAAAATTCACTCCTAGCCTTCGATCATTTTTATTTTGAACGACAAAACGTATGATGTTCAATAATAGATGAGCTTCATTCGATTCTTGATGACATTTTTTGATAGATGGATAAAAAGTTTGATTACATCGTTTCTATTCTAGAATTTGGTCGATCTTCAATTCTTCTTCTGGTGAGAAATCTAAATTATCCATCATTCGAACACTTTCTTGTAACTGACTTAACCGACTTGCTCCAACCAGTACACTCGTAACAGATTTTTGTCGCAAATTCCATGCAAGGGCCATTTGCGCTAATGATTGCCCTCGTGATACGGCGATTGTCTGCAGTGCTTTGATTTTTTCCAGAGTTGATCCAACTTGTTCTTCTGAAAGGAATGGTATTTCCTTACGATGTGCTCTAGAATCTTCAGGAATCCCATGCAGATAACGATTTGTCAGCAAACCTTGGGCAAGCGGGCTGAACGTGATTGCTCCTAGACCTTCTTCTTCTAATACTGGAGATAAGTCGTCTTCTAGTAGTTCACGAGAAAACATATTGTAGCGCATCTGATGAATAATGAACGGTGCTTCTTTTCTTTTTAAAATTTCAGTCATTTTTTTGGTATCTTCTCCATTATAGTTGGATATACCAATATATAATGCTTTTCCTTGTCTTACAAGTTGCATCAATGCTTCTGCTGTTTCTTCCAAAGGTGTATCAGGGTCTGGACGATGATGATAGAAGATGTCAACATAATCTAGTCCCATTCTTTGGAGACTCTGATCACAACTTGAAATGATAGATTTACGAGAGCCCCATTCTCCGTATGGGCCTTCCCACATATGATAACCTGCTTTGCTAGAAATAATCAGTTCATCACGATAGGCTTGAAAATCTTCTCTAAAAATACGCCCGAAGTTTTTCTCTGCAGCTCCAGCAGGGCCTCCATAATTATTCGCAAGGTCGAAATGGGTAATTCCCATGTCGAATGCGCCTCTTAAAATCTCTCTTTGGTTATGGATAGGATCATAATCACCAAAATTTTGCCATAATCCGAGAGATAAAATCGGTAATTTCAAACCTGAATGACCTGATTTACGATATTCCATTTTTTCATAACGTGCACTATCTGCAATATACAAATTTTCTCCTCCTTACCATTTTTAAAACGCTTTCTTTCGTTCTGGTTTTAGTTTACTACATTTTAAAGAAAAGGAGTTAGTCAAAATGATTTTTTCTTGTATTTTTTTACCATTTGTTTTTTATTCGTTGATAGATCAGAAATTGTTTACGTGCTTGCTGAATTTTTTTATAGCGTTTCGGTTGTTTTTTGTAAAATTGCTGATGATAATTTTCTGCTGGCCAAAACGTACCAGCTGGTTCAATTTTTGTGATGATTGGTTGGTGGAACGTTCCTGAACTGACTAGTTCCTGTTTCGATTGCTCCGCTAATTTTTTCTGACGTTCGTCTTGATAAAAAATCACCGGACGGTACTGCTTCCCTCTATCTTGAAATTGTCCAAAGGCATCTGTGGGATCAGTTATTTGCCAATAGATTGTCAACAAATCGCTATAACTTATCTCTCTCGTATCATAAATGATCTCCACAGCTTCCACATGGCCTGTGTAACCACCACTTACTTGATCATAATTTGGTTTTTCAACATGTCCGCCCGTGTATCCTGACAAAACGGATAGGATCCCTTTTTTCGATTCAAACGGCTCGACCATGCACCAGAAACATCCCCCTGCAAATACTGCACGTTCTTGATAGTCAGCATCTTGCATAGCATGCTTGGAAAAGTCATATTTTTGCTGCGTGTCAAATCCTTCCGTAAGCAATAAATAAAAGTCCATTACGTCAGGCGTCAGATTCATTCGGATAGCTAATGGACGTAGTGTTGCTTCTAGTTTTGATAACTGTTCTTTAGCGGATGTATTCTCTCTTATGTCATTCTTTGTCTGGATCAATACTTTTCGTTCCCAATCTCGTGTATTCGGATTTAAAATCAGATTATAAAGTGTTTGAATGAATACTTGTTCCTTATCCATAGACTCTCCTCCTTTCCGAAGAAGACAAGCTAGTGACTTTAGCTGTAATTTATCATAAAGTGAGGAAATAAGCGATTGAATCGTATCTATTCAAAGAAGATAAGCGGCTTCAGATGATATAAGATGATCTTTATCTTAAAAAGTATACTCTATGGTTTGGTTTAACTAAAAAACGACCTCTGAAAAAAGGGATGTTCTCCAGTTCTCAGAAGTCGAGTAAAGATGATTCTTTTTTTATGAACGATAATAAACTTCATCCAAAAACAGACCTTGTGCAGGGACGGTTTCTCCTGCATGTTGCCGCACTTTGCTTTCGAATATTTCATCGATTGTTTCTATCGGCATGGCACCTGTACCGATTTCTAGTAATGTTCCCATGATGATTCGCACCATTTTATATAGAAATCCGTCTCCGACAAAAGTAAAATGAAGCATTTCTCCCTTACGTTCGATAGATAATTCATCAATCGTACGTACCGTAGATTTTTTTGATTTTTTCAATGCAGAAAAACCAATGAAATCATGTGTACCCATCAATTTTTCGCAAGCTGCATTCAGCTTATCCATATCCAACTCTTGAGGAAAATAAAAGCTGTGATTTCGTTCAAATGCTGAAGGAATCACGTTGTTCCAAACATAATAGCTGTATTTTTTGCCCACCGCATTATATCTTGCATGGAAGCGCTCAGGCATCTCTTCGATTCTTTTGATGACAATATCTCGCGGAAGATAGCGATTCATAAAGTCGATCATTTCTGCCAGTCCAATTTCTGAGTTTGTTTTGAAATTTGCCACTTGTCCTCGCGCATGCGTGCCGGCGTCTGTTCTTCCTGATCCAATAATTTCTATCTCTTCATTTGTCATCTGATGCAACACTTTTTCGATTTTCCCTTGGATGGTTTTATCGTCATCTCCAAGTCTTTGCCAGCCTGAATATCTTTTTCCGTCATATTCGATCGTCAACTTGATGTTTCTCATATTTATTTAACTCCTTTATGGTCAGTTACAATTTATTTGCTTCATGAGTATAACATAATCTAAATAGCGTAGCTTGCATACTATTGATGTCTCCTTGATTTTCAGATACTCATTTTAAAATAATGCTAGTTTTCCTAATTCTCATTGTCTATACTTGATATATATTCTTTAATCTATTATCGGAGGAACTTGTTTTGAAAAAACTGTTAAAAAAAGATGCTTTCACTTACTATTCTATTTTAAGCATCTGCTTATGGGTCGTTATCGTTAGTCTTTATATGTGGTGGCCTATTGCTGGAAAAGCCCCTGTTGAGCTATGGGATGGTCAATCCCAACACTTTGTTTCATTTGTTTATTTTGGCGAATACATTCGGGAAATAATCAAAAATATTTTGATTGATCATAATTTTTCTATCCCAACTTATGATTTTAGTATTGGTTATGGTCAAGATATTTTAGGAACATTACATTACTATATCATTGGTGATCCTTTTTCACTGTTAGCAGTATTTGCTAAACCAAAGTATGCAGAATTTGCCTTTTCATTAGCAATCATGTTACGCATTTTCTTTTCCGGAATCTCTATATCGATCTTTCTTCGACATAAGAAAATGGCCAACTATCAAACTTTTATCGCCACATTCATTTATGTATTCTCTGGTTTCGTACTAAGTTCTGCTTGGAAACACCCTTACTTCATCAATCCGATGATTTATCTACCATTGCTATGTTTGGGGCTTGAGTATATCTTCGAGAAAAGAGGATATAAACTCTTTACGTTTATGATTTTCATTTCTGTTATCAGCAACTTTTATTTCTTTTATATGCTTTCTATCTTAATCTTTTTATACGCTGTTTACAGATATTTTGAACTTTATACTTTAAAAGACTATAAAGTGTTGTTTTCTCTGTTATTCAAATCTATTGGTAGTTACGTATTAGGAATAATGATGGGCTCCGTTATTTTCATTCCCGTAATTAATCAATTTTTCAATGCTGGACGCGGGGAGATTCATTCAACGCTCTTACCTTTTTACACGAAATCATTTTATTTGAATTTTGTGAAAAACTTTATTTCACCAGTTTACGGAGGAGAAGCCTCAACTGTCACAGCCTTTTTCCCAATCATCATTTTTGTATTATCTGTTATTTTATATCGTTCTAAGCAAAAAAATAATTTTGCAAGACTTGATCTTTTAGCCATTAGCTTGTTGACTATTTTCTTATTCTTTCCATTTTTTGGTAGTCTTTTCAACGGATTCTCTTATAGCACGAATCGTTGGATGTTTGGTTATGCATTCTTTTGGGCTTTTCTAACAGCAAAATACTTACCTGTTTTAGTTGAATCCGCAACTGATTTATCAAAAAGAAAACGGTTTGTGCATATTTCTTCTATTGTTTTCTTTTTCTTTATCCTTTTCACTTTTGCAAACTATAAGCGAAATGTACAGCCTTATATCGGTTTGATCTTCCTGTTGCTCTATTCAACTATCTTTTTATTGTTTGCTAATTCGAAAAAAACAAAAATCGCGTTGAGTATACTGGTATTTTTGAATGCTCTAGTTTATGGAGCCTTTCAAACAAATATCAAAATCAATCCCCTTATTATTAACAGTTATACTGATAAAAATATCGTAGAAAATGATTATTGGGCACCAAAAAGTTCAGCTATCTCAGATATTATCAATAAAGATACTGACTGGTCTCGGTATGAATTGTCTAAAACTGGAAATCCTCGTTCCGAAGAAAACAATGCTTTGTTAAGGGGAATAAATAGTACGAATTTTTATTTTAGTTTAGCAAATAAAAATATTTTTTCCTTCAATAAGTCTATTGAGAACAATATCAACAGTGACTATGAATATTATGGGCTAGATAGTCGTGCAGAATTAGGCACTTTAGCAAATAGCAAATATTACGCAAAACTAAAAACTGACACTAATCAAGATATTCCTTTTGGTTATACTTATTTACAAACAATCAATAAAAATGGTCAAGATGTAGAAATCTATCAGAATACAAATTTCCTACCTTTTGGCTATACGTACGATTCCTATATCAAACAAAATGATACTCAAACTAGTTCATTAGCTATTATGGATAGTATGACAAAAAGCGTTATTATAAATAAAGATATCTCTGGTCTAAAGAAAAATCCTATTACCGATAAAGGAATCAAAAAACTGAACGATCATATACAGCAAACGGATGGAGTAGAGATAAAAGGAAATCAGTATATCGTTTCTAAGAACAATGCAACTGTTACGTTTTCTGTAGACGCTCCATCTGATTTGACAAACAATTATTTGTTTCTACGGTTTAAGGGAATAAATTATCCTAATACACAACCAGGATTATTTCTTCCAACTGAGACCGCCACGTATTTAAAAGTAACTTATGGACAACTGTCAAAAGAATTTAATTTTCGAAATCAATATCAAGGATGGTACGTAGGGATCAAAAATTCCTTACTTAATTTAGGGGCAGTGCAACCTAATCAAACTATTCAAGTCAGCTTTAGAAATCAAGGAGTCTATACATTTGATTCTATTGAGTTATATACGCGTGACTATAGTCAATTAAGTACGGAAATAGCTAAATTAAGGGAAAACACACTTCAGGATGTTCATTTTTCGGCAAATGAAGTATCTGGTGAACTAAATCTGGAAAAAGAAAAATTGCTTTTATTAACCATCCCTTATGAAAAAGGATGGACTGCTTATGATAACGGAAAGAAAATACCAATTATCCAATCGAATTATATGTATACAGGATTACTCCTCAATCCAGGTAATCATCAAATCAAACTGATCTATCATACACCTGGTTTAACGACAGGTTGGATACTCACTATCGTTGGATGGATCATCTTCTTATTCACTATTATCTTGAAAAAACGATTTTCTTTTAAATAATTCAAGAAATTTGGGTTTATTTCCGAAAGATACTTCTGGAACACCCTTTGTTCGAAATAAGGGACTGTGACAATACTTTTGTCGCAGCCCTTTTATTTCACTTATATTCTAAAAGATAAATTGCCATTATGAATTACATGAATTCATAATGAATCACTTCTTTATATTCCTCATATAATTCCGCGTTTCGCAGATCGCCCCCATCTAAATTCGCCGAATAAAATATAGGAGGATGTTTTATCCCATTTGCAATAAGCTGTTCGCAAACTTCCACGATGATCGTATTGAGGATGGCTGCACCGATTACAGTAGAGGAAGGACCAGCTTTTTGTACGATACCTGTCAGCTCACAGCAAGCATCTCCTATATCCCCATGGTTATCGATAACTATATCAGAAACCTCAAACAATCGTTTCCCTGATGAATGACGACTAGTCACCGATCGTGAATATTGGACATTCGTCAAACTAATGATTTTTACGCCCTTCGCTTTTGCAGTTAACGCTAAATCAATAATGATTGGGTTTCTTCCCGATACCGAGTGAAGGATCAATACATCTTGATTTTTAAATGAAACTGTTTTTGCTAAATTCGTTCCATATCCTTCTAAACGTTCCATTTGACTGGTAAAGGTGATAGGGGAACGATCTAGCATCACTTCTCGTCCAAAGATAGCATTGATGGTCATCATCCCACCTGCCCGATAATACATCTCTTCCGCTAAGATACCAGCATGACTAGCACCAAAAATATAGACCGAACGTTTTTGTAGATTCGCTTGGGTCAATACATCGATTGCTTCTTTGATTGACTTTTTTTCTTCCTTTTCAACCAAATCTAATAACTGTTTGATTTTATCCATATATTTGAACATCTAGAACCCTCCAAACAAACCGCTGAATCCTCTACCGATCATTCCCCATAACGACAAATCGTTTCCGCCGAAAATCAATATCCAGCTTTGGATCGTCGTACTAAAAACAATAGCTGAAAAACCAGCTAATACGACCATGACAAATGAAGCTGCGATTGTTCCGACAACCGCTCCACGAAAGCCACCTTGACCTTCACCGATGACTGCTGCACCACCACATTCAAAGAAACTTGTGATTACTAATGGCACAAGCAACACACCGAATAGATGGAATGAATTCGCCAAAACAACTAAAATCGTAGAAGTGATCATTGCCACGATAAAACCGATAATCACTGCATTTGGTCGATAATTGAATAAAATAGGCACATCAAATGCTGGTTTCGCTCCCGGTACGACTTTTTCTGCAATCCCTTGAAATGCTGGAATGATTTGATTGATCAGTAGTCGGACACCATATAGCATAATGAGTAGTCCTGCACCAAAATTCAACCCTGCTTCAATCGAAAACATCAGGAGATTATCCCCTTCTGGTATCAAAACAGGTGCGATGATCCCAACTACGGTATTCATCAAGAACATGACTAGTGCACCTGTAATTGAGATTTCTCGGAAAAATGAAAGATTCTCAGGTACTTTGATATCTTCTGTCGATTTTTCTTTATTTCCTACTCGTTTTGCTACAAATCCCGAAACTAAAGACAAAACACCCGTTGGATGACCAATCAGGAAAGAATCATCTCCCGTAGCATCCCAGACATATTTGCGCATGATCCACGGCATGAAAGACCAATAACAAGCCGATAAAATCCCGCTGATTCCAATCAATTCTCCCCCTGACAGTCCTGCCTCCACACCAGCTGCTACAAATACGAAAGGAAACCACCAAAGCATATGACCTGTTAAAAAGATCGTCTTCACAGGTGTAAACCGAGCAATCAATAAATGGATAACTAATCCTAAAAACATAGCTAATCCGACCGTTCCGCCATATTCTGCAGTAAACGTCACATCAGATAGTCCTTCTGTCACTTCTACACCCAACTGTGTTTGGACAGCTATATTGATTGGAGAAATCGTTCCGACCAGCATATTGACACCGGCGGTCAAAGCAACCATACCAAATGCAGCGGTCAAAGCTCCCTTAACCGTTTCTGAAAATGATTTTCGCTGGATGATCAGCCCGAGCATCGCAATCAAACCTAGCAAGACGGGTGGATTCTTCAAGATGTGTTCACTAATGAAATTCATTCTTTTATTCCCCCTTATCAGCTAGATATTGTTCCAATTGCGCCTTTATTTCTGAAGTATCCATATACTTTTTAATAGGATAAACAGGCGCTTTTACAGAAGCTTTTAGTTCTGGAAGTAATTCATGACTTGTAAAATAAACATCTGCCATCGTTGCTTTGGCAGTGGATAAATCTGTATTTTCCACTGTCGCCTTTAAACCAAGCTCCTTAATTACTTTATCAAGAGACATTTTCAAAACCATAGAACTCCCCACACCAAATCCACATACTGCTAAAATTTTCATTTTTCTTCCTCCTTATGCAAATAACTGAATGATTGTTTCTTTATTTCCTGATAAAATCGTTTGATATTTTTCATTGTCCATAAATATTTCCATGATATCTTTTAATCTCTCCAGATGGCTTTCGTGGTTTTTGGCAGCTAAAACCAAAAAAATATGGATTGGTTTCCCTTTCATATCTACAGCATCTTTTACGACTAAAAGACTCATACTTTGCTCGTTTACTCCAAGACCTGGTTTTGCGTGCATCAGCGCAAAATAATCAGCCAACACCATATATGGTCCATTTTCCTCTACACTTCTGATCATGTTTTCTAAATACGTATGCGTTATCATTTTGTTTTTTAATAATGGATTACTAGCAATTTCGACTGCTTTCATCCAATTTTCAGCCGTTTCTATTACTTGGATTTGATTTTTCGGTAGCAATTTATTGATACTACTCATTCTCTGACCTCCAACATTTTTGAAATAAACCAATTTTTATCCTCTATTCCTTGCATGACCATTTTCATCACAGGTTCGACTTCTTTCACATCTTCTTCTCGGATCATTAGCAGAACAACGATATCTGCCTTTTGATATCCCCATGAAAATGGCTTGTCTGCTATCAATACAGCAACCGAAGTTTGTTTAACGACATTAGGATTGCCATGAGGAATAGCAAAACCATTCTCCAAGTATGTTGATTGGATTTCCTCACGCTCAAAAATAGAGTGGAGAAATCGCTGTTTCGATTCTTCATTCTCAAACTGTTGCTGATCAACCAAAAAACGGATAGCAGCTTCTTTTGAATCAAAGTGATCAAAATAGACATTAGAGGAAATAAGAGTTTTCACTTTTTCAGCTATCGAGCCTTCGATGTTTATTTGTTCGTTATCTATGACCAGATCGATATAATGATTCATGATACGTTTCATATCTCTAGCAGTAACCATTGGTGAGATTCTTACTACTGGTCTAATTTGTTTAGGTATATCGACAGTGGAGATAATCAAATCTACGTCAAACAAATCTAGTCTGTTCAATTTATCGACAGATGCTGTTTCGATACTATCGATATCAGGTAAGATTCTTCTGATTTTTGCAGAAACAAATGAACTGGTTCCCATGCCATTGGGACATACGAATAAGAGTCTATTTAATCGTTTGACACGCTCGATTGCTGCTTGGAAATGGATAGCTACAAAACCTACTTCATCTTCGGACAAGCTTACTTGATAAGGCCAGCGAAAATCATTTAACGCAAACCAGACAACACCATACAAAGAAGGATAATTTTGTTTTATCTCATCTATCAAAGGATTTACGATGGTCGTTTGAGCCTCAATACGTAAAAGCAGCTGATACAGATGGACAAGCAGATCTTCTTCTAAACGACTATCTTGGGTAAGATCTATCTGAATGCCTCTACTCACTTTTTGGATCAATTGCCGGATTTTTTCTCGAAATACTAAAGGGATCGTTTCATTTTTCATGAAAAAGCGTAAACCACTTCCCACAATAACATAAGTCAAATACTGTACTTCTTCTTGCGAAAATTGGTAAATACGCTGTTCCTCTAACTGATGCAGCAATTCACAAACGAGGGGATATTTATTGAATTCTAAAAAATACTTTCCATATTGATTTTTACCTTTTAAACTGATTTTCTTCCCTTCTCTTGAACGCTGAATCATCAATAAGATCGAAACAATGATACTTGAAAAGTAGCTTTCTGGTATCTCAATTTGCTTGTCTGCAATGCTCTCGCGAAAAGATCGTTCGACTATTGCTAGAAGCTTTCGATCCACTATTTCTCTTACGATCTCCAATTCATCAAAATGATTCAGGATCATACGCTTCAGTACCTTCTGAACCTGTATTTCATTTCCTTCAAAATATGTCCCGAAACGATCAAAACTGAGATTCAACCCTTCTTTCGCAAATACATATTTGATGTAAGAAATATCATTTGCGATACTGCTTCTGGAAACATAATATTCTTCAGAAAGTTGCTGGTAACTTACATGCTCGAAATTGGACAGTCTGTTCAGGATCGCTACTCTTCGTAGTTTGCTTTCTTGATATTGTATTACACTCATTTCCATCACCTTCTATATTCACTATAATTTTTTTTTATAAGGAGAACTAGACCAAATAAAAGATTAAAATAACCTGAGAAATCATACACTACTCTTTCTCAGTTAATATACGCTAAAACAGAAGCTCTACAAGAAAATTATGGAACTATATTTCAGAAAAACAAAAAAACAGCCAACGGACGAAATGTCCGCTGACTGTTCAATTTGACGGCTCAAGTTTTACTGTTTGAGATGCAAGATACTCAACCAGGCAATGGGCACATAATTAAAGAAAAAACTGATTCTTTGGCAAAATCCTATTTTATTCAGTAATGGCCAAGAATTTATAGAAGGAATTCTTGCCAGACCATAAATCGCCGCAAAAAGCAAACTGATTACAGACAGTCCAAGGTATAAGTGGCTTACGTCCATTTGCCCATTTTTTCGATAGATCAAGAAAAGAAGAACTGGAAACAATAAAAAACCACTGTAACCTAAACCTGATCCGATATTATGGACCCATGTCGAGACATTCCACGAAGACTCATGGGTATTGATACTGAACAAACCTGTGAAGATACAATCACCTATACCATAAAAACCGATAGATGCTGTAACCAGGGTAGCTAACACGCGAGATGTACTTGCAAATGCAGCATATAATGCAGGCAATGACAGGATGAAAAAAATCCCTGAAACCACTGACCAAATAAGAAATGCCTTTCTTACAGGACTGGAAATCTCTCCAAATACACTGATCACACTCTTCATTTGATCTAATTCAGGATAATACAATCCTAATACGTACGGAGTCAAAAAATCACTCAACACGCCTAATAATAAAAAGAAGAAACCAAATTTACGTAAAAAATCCATGATGCGCCTCCAATAACAATTACCTATGCTTTTAATTGTTATTATAAACGACTTTATCTCGATTTAACAGGAACCTCTTTTTACACGTACATCTATATAACTCATTAAAAATTTGAATCGTCTTAAGGTTCATCCCCTAAATATCTAATGTTCAACGTTCATTTAACCCATCTAATCGATCTTTCAATTTGATTTTTTCTCCACTTCTTTTACGCGCGCCTAATTCTCCTATCGCAGTAAACAACAAATCACTTGACGAATTTAAGGCAGTTTCCATTGAATCTTGGATAACACCGATAATAAATCCGATACCGACGATTTGCATCGCGACATCATTAGAGATACCAAACAAACTACATGCTAATGGAATCAATAACAGTGAACCGCCCGCAACACCTGAAGCCCCACAAGCAGCTAAAGCAGACAAAATACATAAAAGGACTTTCAAAACAAATGGTGCTTCAATCCCTAAGGAATGTACAGCCGTCAATGACATCACGGAAATGGTAATCGCAGCACCGCCCATATTGATCGTAGCACCTAATGGGATCGATATGGAATAAGACTCTTTCGTCAATTTCAATTTTTCAGCCAGCATCATGTTTATCGGGATATTTGCGGCAGAACTTCGGGTAAAGAAAGCGGGAAGCGCACTTTCTTTCAAACAAAAGAGAATCAATGGATAGGGGTTTTCTTTAATAAACAAAAACGTGAGGAACGGGTACACAACTAATGCGACAAACAGCATCGTGCCAATCAACACAAGTAAAAGCTGCAGATACTCTGCCAATCCAGCGATTCCAGTCGTGGCAATCGATTGATAAACTAATCCTAAAATCCCTATCGGAGCGAATGCAATAATCACTTGTACGACTTGTGATAATGCTACAGATATTTGATCCACCAATTCTTTTGTCGATTCTGAACGTGCTCGAAAAGCTAGACCTAACAACACAGCCCAGAATAAGACACCAAGATAATTCGCATCAATGAGCGATTGAACAGGATTTTGTGTGACATTTGTCAACATCGTAGATAAAACACTTTCCAAATTTTGCGGTGCTTGTTCAGACACTGTTTCTTGTAAAGTAATAGGAACAGTAAAAATTGAACTTATAATCACTGCTACAAGTGCCGAAAGCAATGTTCCTACTAAATATAAGACTAAAATAGGCTTCACAAATGTCTTATTTCCTATTTTATGTTTGGCAATTGAAGCCATCGTCAAGAAAAAAACTAGAAGAGGCGCAATTGCTTTCAAGCAACTGACAAACAACGTCCCCAATATTGAAATAAATGTCCACGTGGGGAAAAAGATACCAAACAATATTCCGACTAAAATACCAACAACAATACGTTGAACTAACGACATATCCAAAAACTTCTCTAACAAATGACCACCCTTTCACAATTTTAACAATCATTGTATCATTTTATCTAAAGAAACTAAAGGTGCAATTTTCTAAAAATTCTAATAATATAAACAACCATTTCTTGCTAGTTTTACACTTTTTCTGTCTACACGTTGTTTTTTGAGATATTCTAAGTTAGGATGTTATTAATGGGCAACTTCTCAGGAAACACTTTCTTATGTTTTTGTCCAATTTTTTGTGAGGTGTTTATTCTTGAAAAAAATAAAGAAGGAGAGTTATGGCTTCTTAACAATCTTTGTCGCTTGTATAATGATGGTTTTACAGCGTATATTGATTTCAGCAGTCACTATTCCTACATATTCCACAAACCCTGGACGATTCTACATCTATACATTTTTACAAACTTCCGTTGTTATTGGTACAAATTTAATCCCACTTTATATGGGTTACCAATATCAAAAAATCGCCCGTTTAAAAGTTTTACATTATTTAAGTCGTTTTGCCTTTATATTCCTAATAGCCACACTAGCTTGCAATATCTTTTTTTACGTACAAGCTGGTAGCTTGAATATTCGTGATTATTGGCTTATCCTAACGCCTATCAGTCAGAACTACTTTACTTATGCTGTTTCTTGTACTTTGCTTTTTTGTAGTATTCCTTATACAGTTGCATTTTTAAATAAATTATCGAAAATAACAATTAAACATCTACTATTATTTTTAACAATTGGATTAGTTGGCTGCTCTACTCTATTTAATAAAGACCCGTTTGCATTACAGAATGGACAGAGTATTTTATGGATTTTTTATTTATTTTTAATGGGTTATGGTTTGAAAGAATGGAACTGGAAAGAAAAGGTCCGCTATAAGCTTCCTCAAGTATTTATCAGCTTGATTGTTTTATTCGGTTTGATTATTTTGATGACACAAATTTCACTCATCATCAGAGGAAATACAGATACAGCGCTAAGGTTTTCTAAACCATATTCTCTCTTCGCAATGTATTATACATTCTCTTCGTTTTTATTTTTAGAAATGCTATCCGATAAATTAGATATAAAAGGAAGAGGAAAATTCCTTGCTGTGTTTTTGATTGTCACTCAAGTTATATGTAATTTCCCTTTAGTTTCTTATCGCGTATCTACATTTATGAAACGTGAATTTCCAAACTCAGGAAAGGCATGGCTGATAAATATCGGGCAGTTTTTTATTTACTATTTATTAGCAGTGTCCCTCCTAGTTATCTTTTTATTTTATATACAAAAAATCCGTTTCATTCATCATTTCATCGAATACTTCGCTTTTGATTCGATTGAACAATTAACACAACGTTGGAAAAAAAGAATTCATTGGCTTTTTGTTCATAAAAGTTATTTTTTAGTTGCAACATTTTTTTACTGCTTTACCTTCGTGCAGATTTTCGTTTTAGAACCAAAAGAAGGTTGGAAAGAAACTATCCAAGTTGCCTTAAAAATATTTACTCAGCGACAAGCACCCATGATCCTGACAATCATCATCATTATGGGATTTTTCTTCTTACTATTGTTGATTTCCAATCGTTTTTGGTACGCCTTTACTGCTACCTTAATCATTAACTTACTGCTCACTATTTCGACAGTAATCAAAATGGAAATGCGGGAAGAACCTGTCTTTCCTTCAGATTTAAAAATGCTGACCGGATTGTCGGAACTATTATCGATGGTTAGCCCAATCTTATTAATCGTGGGCGGATTAATCCTTCTCCTATTATTGATTACTAGTATTATTGTACAACGTAGACTACAAAAACAGTATTCCTTGAAGATTCATTGGAAACGTCGATTTATCAGTATCGCTGTATTATTAGTATGTTTTTCGGGGGTCTTTTTCATTAATCACAAAAATTCGCCTTCTTTCTTGCTGTTTAATTTATTTAAAGTAAACAAGACTTTCTTTAACCAACAAGGGGCCGTAAAAGATAACGGTCCAGTCATTCAATTCCTAAATAATATCGACATTAAAATCATGGAAGAACCTGCTGACTATTCGAAAGAAAAAATTAATGAAATAATGAAAAAGTACAATACAAAGGCAGTGGAAATCAATCAAACAAGAAATGACTGGTTAAACAATCAGACGATCGTTCTCAATTTAAGTGAAAGTTTCAGTGATCCTGCACGTGTCCCTAATCTGACAGTACCTACAGACCCTATTCCTTACATCAAAAGCATTATAACAGAAGGAACAGGAGGATTGATGTTATCCGTTGGTTATGGTGGCGGAACAGCTAATATGGAATGGGAAGGATTGACAGGATTGAGTATCAGCAACCTGTCTGCTTCATTAGTTACCCCTTATACCCAGCTAGTGGAACGTCAGAAAATAAGTCCAAACATTACCGATTTATTCGATGAAAAAATAGCCATCCATCCTTTTACAGCTGCTCTTTATCGCAGAAAACAAGTGTTTGATAAATTTGGTTTTGATCGGTTCTATTATTTAGACAGTCCGAATAAATTAACTTATACGGATAAAATAGAACAAAGTCCACGTATATCGGATGATTCAGCATACAAAGAAACCTTGAAAGCTTTACAAAGCAATACAGAAACTTCGCAATTCATCCAATTATCCACTATGCAAAACCATATGCCTTATGATGATTACTATAGTGAATTGAACTATACTGCTGAAGGAACTGCTGTCATTCCTAATCGAAGAAAAGAATTACAAACTTATATGCAGGGTCTTCATTATACCGATACAGCAGTAAAAAAATTCATCCAAGAAATCGACAAAATCGATAAACCGATTACTTTTGTTTTTTATGGTGACCATTTACCCGCAATCTATAGTGGGAATGATTCAAAAAAATATGGATTAGAACAGCACCAGACAGATTATTTCATTTATAGCAACAAGTATAGTCGTGAACAAGCAACTACGTTAAATAAAGAAGTTGTCGCTCCTAATAACTTTGGTGCTATGGCTCTTGAGCATGCGAATATCAAAGTAACTCCTTACTATGCGTTGTTGACAGAAGTATCTAATCATCTACCTGCATTAACAATTGATCCTACGGAAAGCTTGTCTAATCGTTTTAACGGAAAACAGGTCTTTGTTACAGAAGATAGTCAAATTATCCAAGAAAAAAATTTGACTGAGAAACAAAAAGAAATTCTAGAAGATTATCGTCTGATACAATATGATCTTGTTGCAGGTAACCAGTACAGTGCAACATGGGCGACACAAAAAATAAAAGACTAACAAATAAACTGAGCAAGGGGTTGTGACAAAAGACATGTCACAACCCCTTGTTCATCTCACTAATTTACTTACCCATAAACGATTTGATCAAAGCCATTTTTCAATTCATTATTCGCTGTCTCGTTGAAGTAAAGATAATTATCGGGATTCCCCTGATTTTGTTGTGTCACCAATACTTTGGGCTGATTTTGCTGAAACCCGAATAGATAGACATGCTTTTTCAGATATGGTTCTGTCTCTGCATCGGAATAGACGGCTGTGATTTGATAATCTGCTTGACCTGTTCCGCTTTCTGACCATTCTGCAGAAACAGGCACTCCACCAATAGCCATCTTCCACTCCCCGTTCAAAATAGCTTGAGGGACTTTAAGACCATATAAGTCCACACTCATTTGATTCGTATAACTTTTGTATTGTTGTCCCATTGTTTGGCCCCATGTAGTCATAAATGCCTCTAATTGTGCGGCTTTGTCTGCATTCCATAGTGTTTGTTCGACTTGTTCGCTGCTTTCTGAAGAGGAAGATGAAGCCTCTACAGAAGAACTTGAAGTAGATGTTTGAGTTGTTTCAATCGTTTTGGAAGACTCTGACGAAGTAGAGGTATCTGCTGTTTCTATACTTGTTGCAGTTGACTTGCTCTCTGTGCTAGTTGTTGTAGTAGTTGCAATTGTTTCTTTCGCTGTTTCTTTTGTTGATTCTTTTCTTGGTTCATTCCCGTTGGTACAACCAGCTAACAAAAAAGCTAGACCCATTGTTAATAAAATCCTTTTTTTCAATTAAAAAACTCCTTTCGATTACTCCCCCACTTCTTTATTCTATCAAATAAGCAATGTGATTTTATTGTTTTTTCGTATTTTCTCATCCATCTTTTAAACCTTTTAAGAACTAAGAAGCACCCGCTGATGTCTTATAGACAACTTCAGCGGGTGCTTCTTTTTATTTTATTTTTAAGACAAAACTTCGTGTTTTTTTCCCGCTTTTCTCACGCTTTATATTTGTATTTGAAGAAACATACACTTTTAGTCATCATCGTCTTCCTCATCCAAATCTTGTCGGACAGTTTTTCCTTGGAGTCTTTGTACTTGGTAGATGATTTCTTTATTGAAACTTAAAAGTTCAACAAGCAATTGTTGCAAGCCATATTTTTCTTCTTTTTCAGCTAACTTGATTGCCCGTGTGATAAACATATTTTGGAAATCAAAATCTTTTGCAAAGTTTTCCAACATTGTTGAGGCTGGTAAATATTTGTTTTGACCATGTTCGTAAATTTTTCCATAACGCATGACTTCTTCTAAAGTAGACGGAACGATTTCATTTTCAATCACTAACTCATGAGAGATTTTATTGAACCATCTCGCTTCTTGATCAGCATATTCTGAAAAAAGGGTACTTAATTCTTGCGAAGATGTACCCAAAACATACAATTGTGCTTGGATCAATTTCATTTCTTCTAATTTAAAATTTGCTAATACATGCCCCACCATGGCGCCAGCAGTTGGTTTATGATGGTCAATATCTGCTTGTTTTGTTTCTTGAGCAAATTTTTCTTCCACTATATTCATTGATTTACGCCTCTTTTACTTTTGTTGATTGGACTTCATAACCTAATTTTTCCACAACTGCAGCTAATTGTTCAGGGTGAACTTTATCTGGATCAAAGTTTGCTTTGATTTTGCTCGCATTAAACAAAACTTTCGTATTGCTTACCCCAGGCTGTTGCGAAACCGCATGTTCGATTTTTTGCATACAGCTTGGACAAGCTAGTGTATCTAATTGCATAATCATTTTTTTCATCATAGTTCTTCCTTCCTTTTTCTTGATAGTCTTATTCTAGATTACAGCTTCCATAAAAAAATTGATTCTTATCAAGTTTTACGATTTTTCCTCTTTGCTTTCGTGTCCAAAATACAATAAACGCATCGCGTTAAAGATAACGATCAAGATACTAGCTTCGTGAACGAACATCCCACTAGCCATGTAAATAAACCCGGCAAATAAGCCGATGAGTAAAAATAAGACGACACCAATGGCAATCACTACATTTTCACGGGTATTCAAAACAGTTTTCTTAGCCAAACGGTAGGCATGAACCAACGATCCAAAACTAGATTGCATCAAGACAACGTCACTCGTTTCGATAGCAACATCCGTTCCTGATCCCATAGCAATCCCGATATCAGCCGCAGCCAAAGAGGGAGAATCATTGATTCCATCTCCAATGAAAGCAACGCGCAATCCTTGTTCTTGGTATTTTTTCACAAATTGAACCTTTTCATCTGGTAATAATTCAGCATGGACTTCATCAATGCCTAACATATCAGCTACATAATCAGCAGTCATCTGATTATCACCTGTCAGCATCACTAAATGTTTTGCTCCTGCTTGTTTCAACATAGCTAATTGTTCAGCGACTTCTGGTCGAATCACATCTGACACACCAATGATTTGAGTGATTTTTTTGTCGATTACTACAATAATGACCGAGCTGCCTGTTTGTTGTAATTGATGTAAATCTTGTACTTGCTTTGGTGTGAGAGAAAGTTTGTGAGCGGCAATCAATTTGGTGTTGCCCGCACAAACTGTATGACCATCAATCTCAGCTGTGATTCCTTGTCCCTTGATCGTCTGATTATCTTTGACTGCTAATTGTTGAAAATCAATGTCTTTCTCCTGAGCATAATGGATCACGGCGCGCCCCAGAGGATGATCGGATAACGTTTCTAATCGAGCCACTAAAGCTAAGCTGTCCCCTTCATCCTCTGTATAGTTCTTGATAGTGGATACAGCAGTAGTTCCTTTGGTCAATGTACCGGTTTTATCAAAGACAAAAGTATCGATTTTGGAAAAAGTATCCATTGCTTCACCGCCTTTGACTAAGATGCCCCGTTTCGCTCCATTACCGATTCCTGCTACATTCGAAACAGGCGCACCAATGACTAAAGCGCCAGGACAACCAAGAACCAAAACAGTGATGGCTAAACGAAAATCACGACTGATCAGACCAACAAGCAACGCAATAAGTAAAACGGTTGGAGTATAATACTGAGAAAAACGATCAATGAATTTTTCCGCATGTGATTTGGTATCTTGTGCTTCTTCGACTAATTCGATAATTTTGGCAAAGGTCGTATCATCTCCGACCTTAGTTGCTTCGATCGTCACGTAGCCATCTGCTAAAATCGTTCCAGAAAATACGTCATCTCCACTGATTTTGACGACTTGTCGTGATTCACCCGTCACTGCGGCTTCATCCGCATACCCTTTTCCGTCAATGACTCGTCCGTCCACAGGAATAGCTCCACCAGTTTTTACTAAGACGATATCACCTTCTTCCACGTCATCGATTTCCACTTCTTCAGTCGTTCCATCTTCTTGGACAACGCTGGCAGTCAATGGGGCCATCTCGGTCAAAGCCTTGATTGATTCCCGCGTTTTGGTCAATGTTTTTTGTTCCAGATAACTACCAAACAAAAACAAGAATGTAACGATAGCTGACTCCTTGTATTCTCCGATCATAAAGGCACCAAGCACAGCAATAGTAACGAGTAAATCAATTGAGATAACTTTGACTTTTACTGCCTGATACGCATGGATCATAATAGGTATGACCGCAATAATAGAAGCTATGGCTAGAGCAGTGTTATAGAACAAGACAAATCCAGTAAATTTTCCGATAAAACCAAAAATAATCAACACAGCTGATAAGGCGGTGATATGATTTCGATGCTCTTGGATCCACTTTTGAAATTTCATCTTTCTCCCTCTTTTCCTTTTCGTTCTTACGAGACTAAGTATAGATACTTATCCATCATAAAAAATTGACCACTATCAAGTTTAGTCAAAAAGGTGGTTTTCTTTTGGTATACTGAATTCCTACAGTCATTAAACGATCATATAGAAAAAGGAAGCGCCGAAACGCTTCCTTAGGTAGTTCTATTTTTTTATTCAAAGATAAGATGCTTTGTCATCTTACGACTGAAGAACAACAATCAAAAAAGGGCAGCAGCCACTCATTCACAAGAAATATCGTTTTTTGATATGGGAATTGAAGCAGTGGACAAATATCTCTACTTATTAGCTGGGAATAAGATCCAAAAAAGCTTAATGGATTTTATCCAAGAATTGGAATGTACTTTCCACAAAAAATTCACTCATTCCATTCTTTTAAAACTTTTGATTCATACAGCGTGTCTAATTGAGCATACATTGATAAACGGTCATGAACTTAAAATTATATCAGAAGATGACACAAGACCTTCTCATGAAACAATTTTTCATGTAAAAAAGGCCTTCAAAAATATTGAAACAGAATTTGGGATCACTGTTTCTTATGATGAATGTTTCTTTATCTATGATATTATCGCATCTAAATAATCTTTTTTATGTAAACGAATATTTTTTTAACTTATTGTTTAAGAGTGATAATATTCCATCCTAACAATTAAAGGGAGACAATTAAAAGTTTGTCCCCCTTTTTGCTGATTAAATTGTTTTCTATAAACAAATCGAATAACTGTTTCATTGAACTATCTACCTCATAACAAAGATTCATCTATAGAAAAAACCACTTAATAGATCAGCGCGCTAAAAGCTTCATATGGGAGTAAATTGTTAGTAACTTTCTTTTTGTAATTTTGGATCAAGACTTGTTTGACACGATACTTACCGATTGGAAAAGTAGTCTTTTGATCAGAAAAATTAACTACAACTAGTATTTTTTGGTTTTTTAAACTGCGTAGATATGCTAAAACATTCGGTTCCTCTGTCTCAATGACTTGATATTTCCCATAGACAATCACAGGTAATTCTTTGCGCAATTCGATCAGTTTTTGATACGTATAAAACAAGGAATCTTGAGCAGCTAATGCTGCTTCTACATTGATCTCTTCTGTATTCCCCACTGGCAACCAAGGAGTGCCTTCCGTAAAGCCACCATTTTTGTGATTGTTCCATTGCATCGGATGGCGAGCATTATCTCGCCCCTTCGAGTTGATTGATTGGATCAACTCTTCCTTCGAATAGCCTTTTTTTATACGTTCTGCATACATTCTTTGGCTTTCAATATCATCTACCTCATCAATACTCTTTACTGGATAATTGATCATGCCGATTTCTTCTCCTTGATAGATATAAGGAGTACCTTGCATAAAATGGAGGTATATCGCTAGCATTTTTCCACTGATTGTTCGATATTCTTGATCGTCCCCCCAGCGAGAAATGATTCGTGGGAGATCATGATTATTCCAAAATAAAGAATTCCAACCACAACCACCTAATTCAATCTGCCATTTAGAAAAAGTCCGATGTAATTCCTGTGGATCTAAATCCTTTAGATCCCATTTTCGCTTGCCATTCTGTTTGTCTAGATTAATATGCTCGAATTGAAAGACCATTGATAATTCTTTGCGTTCTTCTTTTGAATACAGCTGCGCAATCTTGGGCGTTGCCCCCCAAGTCTCTCCCACTGTCACTACATCATAATGACCAAATGTTTTTTGGTACATTTCTTGCAATAAATCATGTAAAAGAGGACCATTTTTAGTAATAGATTGTTCCGGCTGTTTTCCAATCAGATCAATGACATCTAATCGAAATCCGCCAATCCCTTTCTCAAGCCAAAAATTCATCATGTCATAGATTGCTTGTCTCATCTTTGGATTTTGCCAATTCAAATCCGGCTGCTTTTTCGAATGCAAGTGCAGATAATATTGATTCACTTCGGGCACATAGGTCCATGCTGAACCGCCGAAGTTCGACTCTAATCCATTCGGTTCTTTACGCCAAACATAATAGTCGTGATAGGGACTGGTAACACTTTTTTTTGCCGATTGAAACCATGGATGTCTGTCTGACGTATGATTGATAACAAGATCCATGATGACTCTTATTCCCCTTTGTCGTGCTTCTTTTATCAGTAAATCCATATCTGCCATCGTTCCATATTCTGCGCCTATTTTTCTGTAGTCACTGATATCATAGCCATTATCATCATTAGGTGATTCATAAACCGGGCTTAACCATATCGCATTGATTCCCAGGTTTTCTAGATAATCTAATCTTGAAAGAATACCAGGAATATCTCCAATGCCATCTCCATTTGTATCTTGAAAACTTCGAGGATAGATTTGATAGATTACTGCACTTTTCCACCATTTATTTTTCATCTGTTTCACTCACTATCAGAATATCTTCACCACTTTTGACCGTGTTTTTTTCAAGAATTTTTACATTAGCATATGCAGAGGAATTAGTGACAATTTCCATAATTGTATCGTCGTACCCTTCTTCTTTAAGCAATTTACGATCAAATGTACCGAGAATATCCCCTTTTTTCACTAATTCACCATATTGTCGCTGTGTCGTGAATCCGGCCCCTTTTAGATTCACTGTATCGATACCGATATGGATCAGTACTTCCGCTCCTTTCTCTGTTTTCAAGCCATATGCATGTTTAGATTCGTGGACAACTGTCAATATACCATCTGCTGGAGCATGGACTACCCCGTCATCTGGTTTGACTGCTATACCTCTTCCCATCATTTCAGTGGAAAAAACTGGATCTTTTACCTTCGTTAAAGGGAGAATCTTCCCGCTGACTGATGCAGCTAAAATTTCATCTTGCGGTTTCCTAGTCGTTTTAGGAACTGAACTGATTGACTCAGCTGCTTCTGTTCCTTTTGATTCACCATCTGCTAGCAGTTCCATATGTTTTTTTCCATAGAAGTAAGTGCTTAAAAAACCGATCACTATACTGATAACAATTCCGATCATGAATGAAGGAATCGAACGAGGTGCAATGGAAATAAAGCCAATGACGCTTGCCGGTCCCATCGCAACTGCTAATACGTGGAACAAGCCGATAAAGAATGAAGCAATTCCTGCAGCAATCATTCCACAAATAAACGGAAATTTCAGTTTCAAATTCACACCGAATATCGCTGGCTCAGTAATCCCCAACATAGCGGAAACACCTGCAGTGGTAGCTAGACTCTTTTGCTTTTTATTTTTTGTCAGCAGCATAATCGCCAAAGCAGCCGCTCCTTGCGCTACATTTGCCATTGAGGCAACTGGAAAGATAAAAGAGCCACCCGTTCTGGCAACATCTGCTAGTAAAGTAGTCTCGATTGCTGGAAAGCTTTGATGTAATCCGGTAATGACTATCGGCGAATAGAAGAAACCAAAGACACCTAAGCCGAAAGCTCCAGTAGTACTGTATAACCAGCTTAATCCATCAGCTAAGCCGTCTCCGACAGTACGCATCACCGGCCCTACTACTGTAAAAGTTAAAAAACCAGTAATAATAATAGCTAGCATTGGAGTAAATGTGTAGTCGAAAGCATTAGCCAACCGTTTATGGAAGAATTTTTCTAAAGTAGCTAAAATCCAAGAAACTGCAAGGACTGGAAGAACAGATCCTTGATAACCGGCTTGTGCCACATTCATTCCAAAAATATTCCAATAAGGCATCGATCCTTCTGCAATAGCATTCGTCACACTGTATCCATTCACTAAATCCGGCATGACCATCGCCATCCCCATTGCTGCTCCAAGATACGGATTGCCTCCAAAACGTCGAGTTGCTGAAAAACCTACCAAAATCGGCAAAAAAGCAAACGGCGCTGAAGCAAGTAAATTAATGATGCCAGCAAAATCTTTCACTGATGGATACAACTCAACCACTGACTGAGGACCAAACAAATCCTGTGCCGTCAAAACATTATTCAGAGCCATCAACAGTCCACCCGCAACCAATGCAGGGACAATCGGAACGAAGATATCTGACAACACCTTGATAAAGGCCATGACAGGATTATTCTTCTTATTCGATGCTACCGCTTTCAAATCGTCGGTTGAAGCTTCCTTTACGCCGGTGATCTTAACGAATTCATCATATACGTTATTCACATCACCTGCTCCGATAATGATCTGAAATTGATCATTTGCTTCAAAAGTTCCTTTCACACTTTCATTATCATCCAGAGCCTTCTGGTCTACTTTGTCTGAATCTTTTAAGACAAGCCGTAAACGTGTTGCACAATGCGCAGCTGCTTGTACATTGTCTTCTCCAAGCGCTTTGCTGATTTCTTCAGCTACTTTTTTGTAATCCATTTCATTTCCTCCTAATCCAAAATTATTGAAGCAGTAACTATAAATTTTTCTTAAGCACAATATGCCATGATTTAAAACAATTGTCAATCGATTATCAAATTTTAAATAAAATAATTTTTTATATATAAAAAAATAGCTTTTATAAGCCATTTAATTTTGATATTCGTTTGACATTTTACCAGAAAAAATATATTATAATTCCAAGAATACGTTTACAAGGAGTTTGTCATGAAACTTAAAGAAAATTGGTCACGAACGGATCGTTATCGTCCATATAAAGAATGGTCTGAAGAACATTTGCATTCCTTAGAGAAGAAAATCAATTCTTCCCATTGGCGCTTAGGCTACCATATACAACCAGTTACTGGTTTATTGAACGATCCGAATGGTTTTTCCTATTTCGACGGGAAATGGCAGCTATTTTATCAAGCATATCCGATGGGGTCTGTTCATGGTCTGAAATCTTGGTACCATCTCTCCTCAGTTAATCTGATAGATTGGAAAAACGATGGCCTCAAACTGATTCCGGATAATTCATTTGACAGTCACGGTGTGTACTCAGGTTCAGCTTTGCCGATTGATAATCAACTGTTCCTTGCATATACCGGAAATGTGCGTGATTCGAATTGGGGACGTCATTCCTTCCAGTTAGGGGCATGGATGGACAAAAATGGTAATATCACTAAGATACCGACTCCTTTGATCAGCTCCCCACCTCCGGGATATACACAAGAAATCCGTGATCCTCAGCTGATTGCTTATGATGACGGTTACTTGCTCATTGTCGGAGCACAAACTGAACAAAAACAAGGAAGAATCCTAACTTATTACAGTAAAGATCTTCAAAATTGGCAGTTTTTAGGAACTTTGGGTTTTACAGAGGAAGAAATGGGTTTTATGATCGAGTGTCCAAATCTATTATTTGTGAACGGCAAAGCACTACTGGTCTTCTGCCCACAAGGTTTATCTCACGAGATCCACTCATACAGTAATATTTACCCGAATACTTACGTGATCGGTCAAACATTTGATTTTGAAAAAAATGAGCTTTCCGACCCTACTCACATAAAAAATATAGATGAAGGATTTGACATTTACGCGACGCACTGTTTCAGTGATGAAAATGGACGAACCTTGGCAATCAGTTGGATTGGGTTGCCTGAAATCAGCTATCCAACTGACGAAGAAGGATGGGCACACTGCTTGAGCATCGTAAAAGAACTTACTATTGAAAAAGAGCAGCTCTATCAACGACCGGTGAAAGAAACAGCGCAGTTGCGAAAAGGAAAACCTTATCACTTTAGCGGTTTGGAAACCACTATTGACGCGGAAATAAATCAATATGAACTCCAGTTAGAATTCGATTACTCACAGAAAGGTACTATTTTATTGTTTGCAGATGAACAACAAAAACACGGTTTAACACTATCCTTTGATATGATACATGGTAAAATGAGTATGGATCGCAGCCATGCCGGCAAATCTTTCGCTGAAAATTTTGGAACTGTACGTGAATTCTCAATTGAAAAGAAACCGCTGAAATTACAAATATTTGTTGATCGTTCCGTTGTAGAGGTGTTTGTAAATGATGGACAGCAAACAGCGACTGCCCGTGTCTTTCCGACAGATGATCAAACGGGCTTGTATATAAAAAGTGACAGGGAATTTAAAGGGAAATTATGGCATCTGCGGAATATGAACAAATAAAGGATGAAGAAAATGGCTGTTAAATTGACAGATGTGGCAAAAAAAGCAGGAGTCTCTCCTACTACTGTCTCGAGAGTGATAAATAATTATGGTTCTTTAAGTCAAAAAACAATCGATAAAGTGAATCAAGCAATGAAAGAACTCAATTATCAGCCGAATTCGTTAGCCCGTTCACTTCAAGGAAAAAACACCCAATTGATCGGCTTGATTTTCCCAACAGTCGCCAATCCGTTTTTTGGCGAATTAGTCGAACAGTTGGAAAGTAAATTATTTGATTTAGGCTATCGTTCGATCTTATGTGACAGTGCTAATAATAAAGAAAAAGAACGAAATTATCTCAACATGTTAGCAGCAAATAAAGTGGACGGCATCATCGCCGGCGCTCATAATCTCGGGATACAGGAGTACGAAAATATTGAGTTGCCAATCGTCTCTTTTGACCGCTATCTGGCAGACGGAACACCAATCGTCAGCAGTGATAATTTCCGAGGCGGTTATCTCGCGACAGAAAATCTCTATCTAAAAGGAGCTCGTAAAATCGCTATTTTGACGGGCTCGCAAGAATCCAACTCCCCCACAAATGACCGAATGAACGGCTATTTGAAATTTATGGATGAGCAGCAGCTAGAACCACAGATTTTTCAATTCCATTCAACTGCTCGTTCCACTGCTTTAAAAAATTTAGAAATCAAACGGATTTTGCAAAATGAAGAGATTGACAGTATTTTTTGCACAGATGATCTTACAGCTGTATTGGCATACAATCTGTGTCAAGAGCTCGATATCCGCATCCCTGAGCAATTGAAAATCATTGGATATGACGGAACAAAATTTATCCAGAATTATTTTCCGCATCTGTCTACTATCGCTCAACCAATAACGGATATTGCCGACATCCTTGTAGACTTGCTACTGCAAAGAATCCAAGATGCTGAAAAACCACTGGAATCACATTACGTTTTACCAGTAAAGCTGATTCAAGGTAAAACGACTTAACTGCAAAGGAGCAAATGTTTTATGTTATATGGAGCAATTGAAGCTGGCGGAACAAAATTTGTCTGCGCAGTAGGTACGAAAGATTTAGAAGTAATTGAAAGAATACAAATCCCTACAACCACGCCGATAGAAACGATGAATAACGTTATTGATTTCTTCAAAAAACACCAAGACCAACTGGCAGCGATTGGAATAGGTTCTTTTGGACCGATTGATATTCATCCCAATTCAGCAACATACGGATATATCACCTCTACGCCAAAAAAAGCTTGGCAGAATTTTGATTTTATCGGTTATTTAAATAAAAATTTAAAAGAACTACCGATTGTCTTTACCACCGATGTCAATGCAGCTGCTTACGGAGAATATGTCGCGGGGAATGGAAAAGGGCGTTCCACTATTGTTTACTACACGATTGGAACAGGTATTGGTGGCGGTGCCTTGCAAAATGGCACTTTTGTAGAAGGTTTCAGCCACCCTGAAATGGGACATATGCTTGTGCGCCGACACCCTGTGGATACCTTTAAAGGTGTTTGTCCTTATCATAGCGATTGCCTGGAAGGAATGGCTTCTGGACCTGCAATCGAACAAAGAACAGGCATGAAAGGTCAAGAGTTGTCTGTCGCTGATCCTTCTTGGGAATTAGAAGCTTATTACATCGCTCAATGTGTCTATAACACAACTCTTCTATTTTCACCTGATGTCATCATCTTTGGCGGAGGCGTAATGAAACAAGCACATCTGAGAGAACGAGTCCAAGAAGCTTTGGTTGGTTTGATGAATCACTATGTAGACTACCCAGCATTCGAAAACTATGTATTACCTCCAAAATTAGGAGATGATGCTGGAATCATTGGGTGTTTAGCTTTAGCATTAGAAAAATCAGAAAAAGATATCTTCTAATAAAATAAGCACGTTGTCACAACAATCTCATCAATAAAAAGACGAAGAATCCACTTGACGCGATTTCTTCGTCTTTTTATTTACTATTAACTTATGTTCTACAATCGGCCTTTCAACCCGATATCCTCGCCTATTTTTCTTGCCCTTAACTCTCTGTTTCCTGTACTTAACAGAGTAGAGGTGTCGTGGAATTCTTTTGTTAACTTCAAATTATGATCTTCTACAAGTTCCTACAATCTAATCTTGGTTGTTTTTTTATTCAACTTGCAACGCTAGCAAGTTCCAGTTGATTCTCTTTTCCAATTAAGTTTTGTGATATTTAAACTTCGCCTTGACAGCTTTTCTAAATATAGAAAAGAACATTTCCTTATGTCTATTATGCAACAGCTCAATTTATTTAATGTATGTTAATGATTTTGTGGAATGTCTCCTTGGACATGCTATTTCTACTATTTAATGATCAATCACTTGACCTACTAGTAAGTAGAGAGCATGCCCGAACACATTACAAAAATATCATCACTTATGATACGGCGCCCCCGCATTGATCCGGAAGGCACGGTAGATTTGCTCGACGAGGATCAGACGCATCAATTGATGTGGATACGTCATTTTGCCAAAAGAGATCTGAGCATTGCTTCTTTTCATGACGGCTTCGCTGAGTCCTAAAGAGCCGCCGATAACAAAAACAAGGTGGCTTTTTCCTTGGATACCTAATTGGTCGATTTGTTTAGCAAAAGATTCGCTTGTGGGATTTTTCCCTTCAATTGCTAAGGCATAGACATATTCTTGTTCTTTGATTTTCGCTAAGATCCGTTCTCCTTCTTTTTCTTTTACTTGTCTCATTTGCGCTTCGCTCAAATTCTCCGGGGCTTTTTCGTCAGGAACTTCGATCAATTCGATTTTTGCATAGGCATTCAGCCGTTTGACATACTCATTGATACCTTGGATCAAGTATTTTTCTTTTAATTTTCCTACTGAAATAATTTTGATATTCATGTTTTCTCTCCTTTGATCTTCACGCTCACTTTGTTTATTATAATCAATTTTTTCGTCTATATGTTTATTTTGGCTATTTTTGTTAAAAAGATTTCCCCAACAGTTATGCACAACATCCACAGGTTTATCCACAGAAAATAGTGTTATTTTACCTTATTTCATCACATTTATTAGGCAAACATACGTTTTATAAGAATTTATCCACTTTATGCACAGGCTGTGGATATGTTTTATCCCTTATTTTTCCAATCCTATTCGCGTAGTTTTACACAGTATCTGTGGAAAAAGAAAATCAAATATTTTCATCTGAAAACAATGATTTTTCCTAAAGTTTTTCATAAAAAGTTCACAGTCTCAAAGTAGACTAAAGTCAACAAATAAGACTATACTAAAAGTAGATAAATGAATGTAATTGGAGGAGGAACACATGGATAGAAAAAATGTGACACCAAAGATGAAAAAAAATAAAAATAATAGCCTCTGGCGTAAGTTGGGTCTGGGGCTTGTTGGAGGGATCGTTGGAGGACTACTGACAGCTGGCATTTTTTATGCAGCGATGGGCACTGGCAACAATAGTTCTACTGCTACAAGCGGCAATCAAAATTCAGCCGGTGAAACAGTTGTCGAAAATGTCAAAGTCAATGTAGATTCTGATATCACCAAAGCGGTAGATAAAGTTCAAGACGCTGTCGTTTCTGTTATCAACTTACAAAGTCAAAATCAATCAAGCGGTTTTGGCGGATTATTCGGGCAGCAAGAAGAAAGTAGCAGCTCAGATGATAGTAATTTGGAAGCTTATAGTGAAGGAAGCGGCGTGATCTACAAAAAAGACGGGAATACTGCTTATGTAGTCACAAACAACCACGTAGTAGATGGACAGCAAGGTTTGGAAGTCATGATGAAAGACGGGACGAAAGTAAAAGCTGAATTAGTTGGAACAGATGCTTATTCAGATTTAGCGGTGTTGAAGATCAATTCAGATAAAGTCGAAACGGTTGCCTCTTTTGGTGACTCAAGCGCTCTGAAGGTTGGTGAACCTGCGATTGCGATTGGTTCCCCATTAGGATCTGAATATGCGAATTCTGTCACTTCAGGAATCATTTCTTCTTTGAATCGACAAGTAACAAGTACGAATGAATCGAACGAAACAGTCAATATCAATGCGATCCAAACAGATGCAGCGATCAACCCGGGAAATTCTGGTGGTCCTTTAGTGAATATCGAAGGTCAAGTTATCGGTATCAACTCAAGTAAGATCGCAAGTACTTCTGAATCGACTTCTAATGTAAGCGTAGAAGGAATGGGATTTGCTATTCCAAGTAACGATGTAGTGAATATCATCAATCAACTGGAAAAAGACGGAAAAGTGACACGTCCAGCTCTAGGTATCACAATGGTCGACTTATCTGCCGTTTCTACTCAGCAACAAGAACAAATCTTGAAGATTCCTTCATCTGTAACTAACGGTGTCATCGTGACAAATGTCCAAACAGCTACACCGGCTGAAAAAGCTGGATTGAAACAATATGATGTCATTACTAAGATCGATGACAAAGAAGTTTCTTCTGGCGTAGAACTTCAATCTGCTTTGTATAAGAAAAAAGTGGGAGATTCTGTCAAAATCACTTACTATGAAGGCTCGAAAGAAAAAACAACTACTGTTGAATTGACGATCGATCAATCGGCATTAAAACAAAATCAAAATAGTGAAAATTAATAAAAAAAGAGGTTGTGACAAAGACTTGTCACAACCTCTTTTTTAAATGGTGTTCTTCTGCCAACTTCTTGTGACTCAGAGTGAAACGGCAGGCTCACAACCTCTTTATTTTGGAAATACTTCTCCGACTACGGCATCCTCAGGCAATACTAAGATTCCTTTTTTTTCTGGAGCATTTGGCAAATGCAATTCACGAGCGGAACAAATCATTCCATAGCTGTCTACCCCTCGCAAAGTTCCTGGCCAGATCATCATGCCATCCGGCATCATGGCTCCTGGTTTTGCAACGACAACTTTTTGTCCAGCTTCGATATTTGGTGCACCGCAAACGATTTGTAATACTGTCCCATTGTCTACTTCTGTCTCAGTAATCGATAAATGATCAGAGTCAGGATGCGGGACGCATGTTTTGACATATCCGACAACGATCTTCGGTTCACGATCAGCTTCAAGCTGTTCTTCGAATCCTGCTTCTTTGATCAATCGATTCAATTTCGCTAATTCTTCATCTGTTAAGCTTACTTGGCCGTTCCCTTCGATTGTTAGATGATCGGAGATATGGAAAAAGTTCCAAGCAACAACTTGACCTTGTTCATCTTTGATCCGAGCAACATTCCATTTACGTTCAACAGTGTTTTCTGTTCCTTTATCGTCGGCTATGATAACCATCAAAGTGTCTCCGACGTGTGCTTTGTTATAAGCAAAAATCATGTTCTTTCCTCCATTATCCTTTGCTGAGATTTATCTTAACAAAAAATTGCATTCACTGCATGAGTTTTTTTTCATGCTTTATTTCCGAAGAAGCTTCTTCTGGAACACCATTTATTCGTAACAAGGGACTGTGACAAGACTTTTGTCACAGTCCCTTTACTGTTTTAGTGAATTGATTAAAAAGATTATACAAGTTCCACTTGCTTAATTACTTGGCTGTTCTTCTTCGTCAGAAACGATCAAGACATCACAAGGTGAATGACGTATAACGTAGCTGGCTACACTTCCTGTCATAAAGCGTTCGACTGCATTTAGTCCAGACTGCCCAACCATGATTAGATCGATTGCATATTTTTTTGGCAATTTGACTGCCATGGATTCACGAACAGAGCCGTAGGCAATAATTCCTTCTATATTTGTGTAATCAACAGATTTCCCATATTCTTTACATTCTTCGATCATTTGCTTGGCTGTTTCAGTTTGCTGATCGACTAGATTTTGATCAATAGGAGCATATCCCATAAAGTTATAAAATTGCTGATCGATTACGTTTGCTACATATACTTTCCCATTATTACGGCGAGCCACTTCTACCGCTTTTTTGAAAGCAGCAAGTGCTTGTTCACTACCGTCGATACCTACTAAAATGTTCTTATATTCTTGATTCATCTTGACCCCTCCTAACAGATGTCAGCCTTTTATTACACTTTCTAGGAACGATTCGATTTCCTGTTTTGTTTTACGATCTTTATTCACTAGACGACCTAATTCTTTTCCGTCTTGGATCACGACAAAACTTGGGATACCAAAAATGTTCCATTCAGCGGCTACATCTATGTACTTGTCACGGTCTACTTCAATAAATTGCCAATCAGAAAAGTCATTTTCGATTTCAGGCATTTGCGGTTTGATAAAACGGCAGTCTCCGCACCAGCCGGCAGTAAAGAAAAATACACTCTTTCCAGTTTCTACGTAGCCTGCTAATTCTTCTAAACTATTTGGGATAATCATTCTTTTTCCTCTACTTTCTCTTTATGTATTTTTCAATTAAATTATACACCTTTCTTACGAACTAACAAACATTGATCCTCTTTTTATAAAAAAAATCTGACAAAAGGTTGCTTTTGCCAGATTTTATAGTTTTACTATCGCGTTATTTTCCGTATACGATCGTGTTCACTGTTGATTTATCCAAACCTTTCAGTGTTTGAATCAACATTTCTCGTGCAGCTTCAAAATCGCGAATACTGAACATCGTTTGATGCGTATGGATATAACGTCCCACTACGCCAATCACTGTACTTGGGATTCCTTCATTTTGTGTATGAGCAGCACCTGCATCTGTACCGCCTTTTGAAACAAAGTATTGATAAGGGATATTGTTTGTTTCAGCAATATCCAGCAAGTACTCACGCAAACGAGGAAGCATGATCAAACCTGGATCTTGGATACGCATCAATGTACCTTCTCCTAAATGTCCGAATGTGCCATTTTTCGTCACTGTGTCATCTGCTGCAGAGCAGTCTACTGCAAAGAACAGATCTGGCTTGAATTTATTGACAGAAGCTTTAGAACCACGTAAGCCTACTTCTTCTTGGACATTCGCGCCTGCAATCAATGTATGACCTAATGTTTCATTTTGTAACGCTTCTAAAGCTTCTAATACCATTGTACAGCCATAGCGGTTGTCCCACGATTTGCTGATGATATTCTTTCCGTTGGCTGTTTTGATCGTTTCAGCATAAGGCACAATTGTGTCTCCTGGAAGGACACCGTAACTCATTGCCTCTTCTCTTGATTCAAACCCAGCATCGAACAAAATATCTGTTACTTCTACTGATTTTTGTCCGCTTGTTCCTCGCAATAAATGTGGGGGAACGGAAGAAGAAATACATGGATAATTCTTACCAGTAGAGGTTTTAAGTGTAAAACGTTGAGCAGAAACAACGTAAGGGTTCCAGCCGCCTAGAGGTACGACTTTGAAAAGCCCGTTTTCTTGGATTTGTGTCAGCATGAATCCGACTTCATCCATATGTGCTGCGACCATTACACGAGGTGCATCCGCTTCTTCATGGTGGCGCAGCCCAAAAATGCCGCCCAAACCATCTAATTGTAACTCATCTACCAGCGGTTCCATATGACTTTCCATATAGGCGCGAACGTCTTGTTCAAAACCGCTTGTTCCTTGTAATTCTGTTAACTCTTTGATTCGTTGAAATGTTTTTTCTTCCATATGCTATTCGTCTAAATTTCAGACTAAACTCCTCTCAGACTTATATTGATCTGCGGATAAAATATGATTTTTTCTGCAGACCGATCGTATTTATTATAGCTTATTTTTTCTGGTAGCGGTTATTTATTTCAAAGAAAATATGAGAGTGTGGTAAAATAAGCACAAGGAGTAGCAAGTGAGAAGAAGGAGGTATATCCACATGTATGAAGAAAGCGAATTAAGCTATTTTAAAGGCGGGTTAGCCGTTGGGATCGGTCTAGGATTATTGAGCGGGGTAGCTTCAACGATTTGGTATCATCGCAAAAAAGTATTGTCAGCAGACCAAGTGCTTGAAAATATCAAAACATCTTTTTTAAAAGAAGGCGCAATCGAAGGTTCTTGGATCTCTTTTGAAAAAGAACCTATTCGAAAATTCGCCGTTCGGTCGAGTGCTTATCGGGGTGGGCTTTCCCGGATAGAAGATGGCGAAACTGTTTATTATGAATTTTTAGCAGATGCTCATACAGGAACCGTATTAGACATTTCAAGAAAAAAGGGCGCAATAGATTAATACGTCAAAAAAATGAAATAACGAATACGCACCCACTATCTAAAAGAGAGGTCTCCTATCCTTCTTTTATAGTGGGTGGTTTTTATAAAAATAGGGCTATTTCCTCTTGGAATAGCTAGTATTTATAGTTATTATACGGTATTCTTGAAATAAGATTAGTTTTATTATATAAGGAGAGTGACAAATGGAATCACGTGAAAAAATTGCCGTGCTCATTCCTTGTTATAACGAAGAGGCGACAATTTCAACTGTTATTGAAGATTTTAAAAGGGAATTACCAGAAGCAGATATTTATGTCTATGATAATAATTCGAACGATCGAACATACGAATTGGCCGTTCAAGGTGGAGCAATCGTAAAGAAAGAACCACGTCAAGGAAAAGGAAATGTAATCCGTCAAATGTTTTTTGATATTGATGCCGATTATTATTTGATGGTAGATGGTGATGATACTTATCCTGCAGAAGCTGCACATGGTTTGCTTGAGAAATTACGTTCTGGCGAAGCAGATATGGTTATTGGCGATCGTCTATCAAATGGAACCTATTTTGATGAAAATAAGCGTCCTTTCCATGATTTTGGGAATAATCTGGTTAAAAATACAATTACTTACTTATATAAAACAAAAATTCGCGATGTCATGACCGGCTATCGAGGATTCAATCGAATTTTTGTCAAAAGCTTCCCTATTATGAGTTCTGGTTTTCAAATCGAAACAGAATTGACGATCCATGCTCTAGATAAAAAATTCAAGTTCGTTGAGATTCCAATCGATTATCGCGATCGTCCTGAAGGTAGCGAATCAAAATTGAATACATTCTCTGACGGATTCAAAGTGATCATGATGATCATCAAAATGTGCAAAGATTATAAACCTTTGCTTTTCTTTGGGATCTGGACTATCTTCTTCTTTTTATTTGGATTGGTCACAGGGATTCCTGTGATTCGTGAATATATGCTGACAAGCTTTATTACACGCATCCCTTCTGCGATTTTAAGTACGGGATTGATGACTTTAGCCCTTCTTTCATTAGTAACAGGGTTGATTTTGGATACGGTCGTCACAAATGCCAAGAAAGAATATGAATTGAATTTATACCATGTCTACCACGAATATCAAAATAAAGAAATGAAGTAGGAGGCCTTTTTTATGCATAAGAAAAAGGAGAATCTATTTCCTGCTTTTTTTGCAACTTTATTTGCGTCAGGTTTTGCTTTTTTTACTTCTTATGGTTTAGGAACTTTGAATCCAGCAGTAATCATTGGTTTAGCCATGGTTTTGCTACTTGCTTTTAAGCAATATGGAATAGAGTTGTTTTCAATAAAAAACAAAGTTGCAGCTATTGCCCGATTGTTTTTTTCTGCAGCTTTTGCTCTTACACTTTCTATTGGCAGACAGATACAATTTCAGTATGTCTCAGCAAACTATACAAAGACAACGATTGCTGATGGAAGTATTTTTTACTTTCTTGTTTTTTTCTCCGTTTTTGTGTATTCTTTTTTATTTTTACAATCGATTTATTTATCAATGCCAAAACTGGAAACATTTTTTACTGCTCAAAACACACAGGCTTTCTCTTCAAGAAAATATTTTTTATTCTTTACTATCTTTTTAGTTCTGTGTTGGCTTCCTTATCTGTTGGCATTGTATCCTGGAGTGGTTTTGCCTGATTCGTTAAGTTCGGTCGCCCAATCTATGGGTGATGTTCCTATAAGCAATCATCATCCAGTCTTATTCACCTTACTGGTCAAGCTATTTGTTCATGATTTACCAACTGATACGATCAATCACGGTGTATTTTTATTTTCTATTTTCCAAACATTGATAACAGCTTCAGCGATAAGTTATTCTCTTTGCTGGCTGTTAAAAAGACACATCCATTTTTTTCCGGTACTCATTAGTTTATGCTATTTTGCATTTGCACCGGTTTTTCCAATCTACGCCTTGAATATGCAAAAAGATACTTTGTTCTCTATCGCTTGCTTTTTATTTTCCTTAGCGGTTTTTGACTTTATTTTTCAACGAGAAAAGCCAACAATTCCCAATCAGATTTACGTAATCATCCTTGCTTTACTGACTACCTATCTAAGAAATAATGGGATTTATGTAGTAATCGGCACAGGTTTAATTTGCGGCTTGATTATTTTGAAACAAAAAAGGTATCAAGCATTCTTTCAAGTGGTACTCGGTTATACAGTGATTGCTGGACTACTCATCCACCCGTTGATGGCTCGTTATGCTATTCCTACAGAAACTGCCGAACAATTAGGTATTCCTTTGCAGCAAATTTCTAGAACTATTGTTATGGATGGTGACTTGTCTAAGAAAGATAAAGCATTCATGAATCAGCTACTCCCGATAAAAGATTATGAAGCGTATTCTCCTAGTCTCGCAGACTCAATCAAGTGGCATAAAAATTTTAACAATGAATTTTTGAATACACATAAAAAAGAATTTTTATCACTATGGGCAAGAAATTTACCAAGTAATATAAAAATTTATACAGATGCTTATATTTTAGAAACGTTCGGGTTCTGGGTACCTGGTACAAAAAATAGTTACGGCTTTTTAGATACTCGTGTAAATACGAATAATTATGGGATAAAACAAGTAGATTTGATTGAACATCTTACTGGATTGTCAGGAATGAAAAAAATCATCGATGCTCGTGATTTCTTTGGTTCCGGCACATTACTGTGGTTAGCTATCGGCAGTGCACTTTTAGCAATCTTTAAGAAGAAATATCGGTATTTACTCCTTTTTCTTCCCGGTATGCTTGTTTTTGCTACTATTATGATTGCTACTCCTGTGGCTTTTAGTTTACGGTATGTGTTTGTTTTAGCATTAAGTTTGCCTGTCTATATCCTCTCTCCTTTTTTACTAGATAAAAGAGAAAAAATGAAAACAGATATAGGAGATACTCATGAAACTATTTAAAAAGATATTTTTTGCTTTTGTTTTCTTGATTGCTAGCTATTGCGTACTGCTGACAATTACTTTTGTCATTCCGCAGCATTCTATTGAATCAAATGCAGAAAAATCTCTACAGATGGTTGAAAAAGAAGGAATGTATCCTTCTATCAATCAAGGAAATATGCTAGGTACTCGGTTAGATAACTTTACTGATCATTTGATGATACGAAAAACAAAAGCAGACCCTGAATTGAACCCATTGGAGAATGCGATGTCTATGGCGGATTATCCTCGTTATTGGCATGGTTATCAGCTCTTTTTGCGTCCTTTATTGCTAGTGATGAGTTTAGGTAGCATTCGGATGATCTACGCAGCTGTTCTTTTTCTGTTGATTGGGTTAACGAGCTACTTTTTAATCAAGCGTAGCGACATCTATTTAGCGATAGCCTTATTAATCTCGCTTGTTATAGGAAATGCCGCAATCTTTTTCTTCAGTATGCAGTTTTCAAATATTTGGATTTTGACATTATTGTCTGTATTACTATTTTTAACAAAACCACAATTGTTCAAGACCAATCAACAATTATTCTTGTATTTCTTTGTCATTGGTTCTTTAGCTAACTTTTTTGACTTGTTGACAACACCGGTCATCTCTTGGGGGATACCCGTGATCATTATTTATTATGTAACAAATAAGTATTTAATGGATAAACGCAGTTCATTGAGCAAACAAGTAGGCAGTTTTGTTTTTACCGGTATCTTTTGGGGATTAGGCTATGGTTTGACATGGGTGACTAAATGGATCCTGTCATCGATCATATTGAACAAAAACATTGTAAAAGATGCAATCAACCAAATCCTCTTTCGAACGGAAGGAAACGACAAATACCCGTTGCATCGATTAGAGATGCTGAAAAGCAATATTAAATTGATGTATCCAAAAGTAGCAATATTATTGCTATTGATTACTTGCCTTGTTTTTCTCTATTTTGCTTATCGTAAACGAAATAGCTGGCATCCGTTCCAACTTCTAGTTTTGTTTGTCTTAGCTGCTGTAACGCCGTATATTTGGTACAACATTTTAGCTAATCACTCACAGATTCATTATTGGTTTACGTATCGTACGCAAATCATCACAAGTTTTGCTATACTTAGTGCTTTCGCCTTTTTGATCCCTCCTGAGAAATCAAAAGACGAACTGAATTACTTTTAGGAAGACCGATGTACTGATTCATTTTTAAACATAAAAACTCCAGCTATCAGAGATAGCCGGAGTTTTTTAGTATTTTTATTTCGCCAAACGATAGATGGCATCTGCATAGATTGCTGTTGCTCTGAACAAGTCATCAAGACTCATAAATTCGTTTGCTTGATGCATTGTATCAGTATATCCTGGGAACATCGCTCCATAAGCAACGCCACGTTTCAACAAACGTCCGTAAGTTCCGCCACCGATGATTTGTTCGTAGCCTTTTTCTCCAGTGTGGTCTTCATAGACTTGCAATAATGTAGCCACCAATGGATCATCCATTGGTACGTAATGTGGTTCCATTACGCGAGCACCTCGAGTAACTGTTGCGCCTTCTTGGCCCACTGTTTGTTCGATGTCACTTTGCAATCCGTCTACTGTTACACCTTTTGGAAAACGGAAATTCATATTGATGAAGTTCGCTTCCTCTGTACCATTCTCTTCAAAAGCAAACAGTCCAGCATTCATTGTCAATTTGCCCATTTTTTCATCTTCATAAGCGACTCCTAGTTTTTCTCCATAGAAATCTTCATGGACATAAGCAGCTGCTACATGGATAAATTGTTTAGCAGATCCTAAGAATTCATAGTTATCTAAGAACAATGCCAAGAAAGAACCTGCATTGATGCCAGATTGTGGGCTTGCACCATGTGCACCTTTACCAACTAATTCGATTTTTACATACGTATTGTCTGCTTCAATCGTTCCGCTTACTGGATTGGCTTCGATGAATTGGTAAAATGCTTCTTCCATCGCGATAGCTGTATCTGCACTTGGTACTTGAAGTGCTGCAGTTGCTGTTCCTGGCACCATGTTTTCGCGAAGTCCGGAAACAAAAGATTTCAATACATAATCTCCTGCATTGTCGCCTTTGAATCGTAAAGCTAAAGAAACATTTCCTTTTTCACCATTGATGATTGGAAATTCAGCATCTGGCGAGAAACCAAAATCTGGTTCTTCTTCATGTTCGAAATAATAAGCCATATCGCCCCAGCCGCTTTCTTCATCACTACCGACTACGAAACGCACTTTTTTCGATAGTTTCAAGTCAAGTTCTTTAATGATTTTCATCGCATAGTAAGCTGCCATACTTGGACCTTTGTCATCACTTGATCCGCGTGCAAAGATCTTTCCATCCTTGATTACTGGTTCATAAGGATCTGTGTCCCAGCCATCTCCTGCAGGAACGACATCCATGTGTCCAAATATCCCTAGTGTTTCGTCTCCTTCGCCAAGATCAATATGCCCTGCATAGTTATCGACATTTTTTACTTTAAATCCATCACGTTCACCATAAGCTAACATATGTTTCAATGCGTCGCGAGGTCCAGGTCCAAATGGTGCATCTGGTGTTACTTTTGAGTCGTCTCGCTCGCTGTTGACACGTAAAAGATTTTTCAAGTCTTCAAGCAAGTCTTCTTTACGTGCTTCTACTTCTTTTTGCCAATCAATTGTCATAAAGTTAATCCTCCACTTATTTAAGTCTTCGTGTTCATGATACCACAAATTACAGAAAAAAATAGTTCAAAAAATCTGACAATTCCTTTTCTTATCTGTTTTTCTCTAAAAAAAATATACGCTATAATGAGTAAAAGGAGGTTTTTTGATGCTGATAGACGAACAACTAGTGAAAAGAGTCATCACACCTCGTCCAAAAATTTCACATAAAGGAACATTTGGACGTGTCGTTTTGATTGGCGGCAATGAACAATACGGCGGAGCAATCATCATGAGTGCTTTAGCTGCCGTACACAGTGGAGCAGGTCTCACGACAGTAGTAACTGATGAAAAAAATCGGAGTGCCCTTCACAGTCATCTGCCAGAAGCAATGATCGTAGATTGGACGGATACTGACCAGTTTCTTTCCGTGATAAAGCAAGCAAATGTACTCTTGATTGGTCCCGGATTGGGTACTTCTTCCAAGAGTTTGGAACGTTTAAAACAAGTACTAGAAAACCAATCAAAAGAACAATGGCTGGTGATTGATGGCTCTGCTTTAAGTTTACTGGCTGCTAACCATCTTTCGCTACCCTATCCCGAACAAACAGTACTTACACCTCATCAAATGGAGTGGCAACGGTTGAGTGCTCTACCGATAAAAGAACAGCGAGATGAAGAAAACCAAAAGAAGCAACAGGAAATCGGTGCTGCGGTCGTTTTGAAAAGTCATGAGACAAAAATTTATGGTCACCAACACTTCTACACCAATCCTTTAGGTTCAGCTGCTATGGCAACAGGCGGCATGGGGGACACTTTAGCAGGAATGATCACAGGATTCTTCGCCCAATTCCCTCAAAATGACCAAACGATTGCGGCAGCTGTTTATCTTCATAGTTTCATCGGAGACCAGCTAGCAAAAGAACAATATGTCGTTTTGCCGACACAGATCAGCGAAGCACTTCCGAAGTGGATGAATTATTTTTGTAAAAAATCAATGGAAAACGAGGCATGAATCATGGAGAAATTTACAGGTTATGTACGAGAACCTTTTTATTATGAAACAGATCAAATGGGGATTATTCATCACAGCAATTATATCCGCTGGTTTGAAGAGGCTCGGGTAGCCTTATTGGTACATCTAGGGTTTCCCTATAAAAAAATCGAAGAATCTGGGATCATTATCCCCGTTCTGGAAGTAAATTGCAGCTATAAAGAAATGATCCATTACGGAGAAGAAGTGAGCATCCATCCAACTATCCAAAAATATACGGGGACACGTTTAGATTTTAGCTACGAAATTGTGGGAACTGAAGACAAAAAATTAAAAACTATTGGTAGCAGTAAACACTGTTTCTTACTTTCTGATTCGCAACGTTTAGTGAAGCTGAGCAAAGTCAATCCGGAGCTAGATCAGTTATTCCAAGCGTACGCTTCTCTGGATAATGCTATTTCTTAATAAAAAACCGTCTAAGCATTTTTCTTGTATTGTGTCGAGTAGTTCGTATAATGAAAAGAAAAAAGCAGGTGATCCCCATGTATGTCGTTAAAGTAATGCACGGTTACATCGATAAAACTGGCTGCCGCACTCGGGAAAAAAACTTAGACAATCTGCTCATTTTCAAAGACAAAAAAGAATCCGAAGCTTTTGCTAAAAGAATCGGCGGTCGTGTCAAACCGATCCAAGAGGTACGACCAGATTGATTCAGTATTTTCTTTTCGAGGCTCTAATAGGCATGCCTATCAGGGCTTTTTTTCAAGAATACGTCTTTGCATCCACACGTTTTGTAAGCGATTTATGTTATAATAGATTATACTTACACAGAAAGGAAGTTTTAATGGTTATCAATAATTTGCAGCAGCAAGCTTATGAATCTATCCGTAAACAGATCATTTATTCCGAGTTAGCACCTGGAAGTAAAATCTCCGATAAAGTGTTAGAAGAACAACTAGCTATCGGGCGCACACCGATTCGGGAAGTACTGATCCAGCTTCGTAATCAGGAGCTTGTAAAAACCATTCCACAGTCCGGCACCTATGTTTCAAAAATCGATATCCGATCTGCTTCATTAGCCCGTTATACGCGGGAAAAGCTGGAAAAACCGATCCTGCAAGAATGTAGTGCGAAAATGACAGCGCAAGATCAAGCTAAACTAGAAAAAATATTAGAACAAACCGATCAGGCAGTGATCGCTCAAAATAAAAAAGCTTTTTTTGATTTGGATACTGATTTCCACCGAACTTGTTATGAAATTGCAGGAAAACGAGAGATTTGGGACTGGCTGGAAAGTTATAGTACGCACTTGAACCGTTTCAGATGGTTGCGTTTGACGATTTCAGAATTAGATTGGGGTCGAGTATTGGATGAACATCAGACAATGCTTCAATCAATGATTGATCATAACTTTGATGAAGTCGGGTTTCTTTGTACGATGCATTTACATATGATTATCGAAGAGCAAGAATACGTGATTCATAATTACCCCGATTATTTTGAAGATATTCAGGAAAGACCCATCAAATAAAGGGACTGTGACAAAAATCGTGTCACAGTCCCTTTCAGTGTTCTCCTGCCAACTCCTCGATATTAGCTCAAAAAACGGCAAAATATGAGGAGCTATTTTTCCGTTTGTTTCTCTAATACTCAGGTCAAAACGCTGATTTTACAACCTCTTCCTTAAACGGTGTTCAAAAGCTTGCATCTGCGGTAATAAGTCCAACCAAACGAAAAATATGAGGAACTATTTTTGTTTGGCTGTTCTTATTACTTGATGCAGGCAGCTTTTTCACAACCTCTTATACACAGTGTTCCAGAAGTAGCTTCTTTGAAATAAGCCGAAATGTCATAAAAATTTGAGAAGCCATTTTCGTAAATTCCTTCTTATTTCTTGAAGCTGACCACTTCTGTCACAACCTCTTTATTTGTGAGCAAAATCATACTCCGCACATCTTTTTTCTATTTCTTTTATTTCTTCTAAAATCCCTTGGCTACGCGTTTCATTATATGGCCAAAGCAAGACTGCCTCTAATACATAAGGCGAAAAACGGCTTTGATTCATCTCTTTTGAAAAACTCATCGCTGCTATCTCGCTCAATGCACGAATGGTTGATTGGTGTGTATAAAAAGGCAGCCGCCATAGCACAATTTTTTCGTTTTGCGTATAAATTCCCTTAACAGAAGCTTCAATGTGGTGAAATAGTTCATGTCCAATAATCAAAGCTTGCGCTGTTTCTTTAGAGATCGAAGTAAGTCCTGAACATTTTAATTTTTCTAACGGCTCCGTCATCAATCGGATCCCTTCATCTTCTGCATAAGTTGCAAAAGTGATTCGTTCGTTTATTTGCTCTGATTCACAGGGAACGATTGGAACAGCCATTTGTTCACAAATTTCTCCTACATCGGCAAAAGGGTACTTTTTTTTGATGCTACATGCCGTTTCGATACCACAATCGATTGATTGTTGTATGAGGATTTTCTGCTTGGACAAAGGGATCTTTTTCCAAAACAAATCTCGCTGAAACTGATAGAATCCCCAAATTTCTTCGGGGATCTGTTGTAATTTGTTTAGTAACTCTTCTAACTTATGTTTGTTTGATGTTTCCGGCAACGACGATCACTTCTTCCTCTGGTTCCATAGTAGATACTTCCAGATCCATCAAAAGCTGTAGTTGTTCCAGATCCGTCGCTGTAAAATCAGAGACTCTTGCTCCTAAACAGAGATAAAATTCTGGTCGGGCGATCAACTCCGTTTGATAAACTGCCATATCTTCCCAAAGTTGTTCGACTGCTACCATATAATTGGCTGCAGTTGTTTTCAGACAAGAAGCATGTCCACGTTGGACCTTGATAAATCCTTTTTGGTCGATGATCCGAAGACTTCCAGCATTTTTTGAACGATTCTGTTCGCCGCATACATAAAAGAAATGTGTTTTTTCTAATAAGCAAACTTCATTTTTATTTAATCGCATATCCTCTGCAGCAAGCTCTAGTGCTTCTTCTGTTGTGATCTCCTTGGTTAGATCGGTTGCTTTCACTTCCGTAGAACCAGTAGCGATAGCCGTTACTTTTGAAGTCTGTGGATCGATTTCTACGTGGACTTCGATCGATTCTGGTGTAGCACCTGATTCAATCGCCTTATTCATCGCTTCATTTTTCAATGATCGGATATCTTCTTTACTTGGTGAAGGAATGATACGTTCTACAACATCTCGGACCATTGCAAGTGCTACACCAATAGAAGAGATCACTTCAGCATTTTCAGGGATGGAATATTTCACACCCATTTTATTGCTGAAGTAAGTAATCAAAGAGGCAGCGCCGCCCCCTACACCTACAAGAGAAATCTGATCTTTCTCCAAATGATACTTGTCTGCCAATTCTAAAATCACTGGTTCAATCTTAGCATAGGATTTTTCCATGATCTGCTCTGCGATGTCTTCAACCGTCGTATGACAATAGTCTGCTAATGCCTGTATGGCTTTTCGTGCAGATGGGACATTTCCATAAGAAAAATGTTCTTCTTGCACTAATCCAAGGACATTGGCTGCACATGTATTTGTAATAGTCACTTCTTCTCCGTCTTCCATCACTACCTTGACGTAATCAGCAGGGTCTCCTTCTTTAGGAGAGAAAAATTCAACCTTAGGACCTTTGATTTTTTCTGTCTCCGTAAATACTGCATAATCTAGACCGGCAATATGTGCAGAACGTGGACCGACATCGATGATTCCTGACTGATTAGCCCGTACCATCGAACCGCCTGCCACACCTAGAACCCGAACATCTAATGAAGAGATATATGTTGGGTGGCCACCTACAATTGAATAATCGATTGCTGGACGTCCATTTTTAATGACCCCGATATTGGTTGTTGTTCCGCCTACTTCAAAATAAACCCCATTAGACGCTCTCAAGTACATCAAAGAGCCCATGACTGATGCTGCTGGACCGGAAAGCATGGTTAAAACAGGTCGTTTTTTCATTTCATTGATTTCCATTACTCCGCCGTCTCCGCGCATGATCATCAAAGAGACATTGACCCCTGCTTCTCGTACAGAGTCTTCTGTCGATGTTGCCGTATCTAGCATTTTTGGTAAAATAGACGCATTGATCGCTGCTGTCCGAGTTCTTCTTGTCAATCCATATAATTTTGTGATGTCAGAAGCCATCGTTGTAGGGATCGATTTTACCGATGCTGCTTCATAAACGACCCGTTCTGGTTCCCCGTTATCTACTCCAAATGCCATAGAAGAAACCAAGACTTCCGCTCTTTCCCTTTCTAGAGAAGAAATCGTTTCTGAAACACGGTCTACATTTAAGTGTTTGACAGGTAAGAATGCATTGACAATTTCTATTTTTTTCTTATTCCCTAAATCGATATCGTTCAATCTAGTTTGTCGTTTTGCTAAAAAACCTTCTAATCCACCTTTTGCCATACCGATTACACCGACTTTTGCTACGTCCCCTTCAATCAGCGCATTCGTCGCTTGCGTAGTAGAATGTGCAACAAAAACAACGTCTTCTGGACTAATATTGTTTTCCCGCAAACAATTTTGAAAAGATTGAACGACTCCTGCAGCCACCCCACGAACATCGTCGTGGGTCGTTTTCACTGAAGACTTTCCGATGATTTCATGTGTCGCATTATCGATTGCCACTGCTTTCGTATGCGTACCACCGACATCAATTCCCATTCGCACAAAACGTTTCATTTTCTTTTCCTCCATTCATCTAATCATTTCTATCGACGTTTTGTTTACTAGGCGTTCCCGTACAAGAAGAATGTAATCAAACATAAGATCGCACCGATGATCCATCCAGTTGGGATGGATTTCTTCATGTATTCTCGAGACGTTACTTTTGTATACCCTAATCCCCAAGCGACCCAAGATTGTGTAATATCTAAATGCTGAGGGGCAATCGTTGTGATTGCAAACAATGGGAACAAAAAGGCTGGCGACATTGTTGGGTTCACAGCTAATACAACAGCTAAAATAGCTGATCCTGAACCGACTAGATTCATTGGACCGCGGAAAAATCCTAATGGTGTCAATATAGCAAATACGATTGCTAAGACTAATGGTGATTGCGGTATCAAATCTCCGAAAATAGCTGAAAAATAAGGAGAAGCGTACGCAGCTGAGTTATTGAACATCGCTAAGGTCATCAAGAAACCGACCATTGGTGCGACATCGACTGCGCCATCTGTAAATAATTTCGCAAATTGACGACAGATTTCTTTATAACCTCCGCGCAATTTTCCAGTAAACAGCAATGCCCAAATACCTGCTAGAATAAAACCTAAGATGATTGGAAGATCTAACAAAACGACCCCTAAAACTGGTAATAATACGGCTAACCATGAGATCATTGGTGCGTCGCCGCCTTCAGCCGGTACATTTGCTGCCATTGCATAGCGTTTCTTTTTATTCATTGATATATTAGCCACTGTTAGTACAACAACTAAACTTACAACCATCCCAATCATACCGATTTGGAAATAGTCGTTATAAGTGTAGCTTTCAGCTGCTGGGTTGAAACCAGCGTAAATCGTTTGATACTGTTTGAAGTTGACGATATTAGCAAAGATCCCCGCCATGATCGATCCCATAAATGAGAACAGCGCAACTGGTACTGAGATTCCTAAAGACATCAAGATCGGTAAAACAATGACTGCGATAGAAATCACTGGTCCAATTCCTGTCATCGACATGAATATAACAGCGGTTACAACACACAGCAAACTCATCGTGATTCTTGGTTCGTCCCCTCCAAGTTCGACTACTTTACGAATCAGTGTGGCTGCTATCCCGCTATCTACTAGAACACGCCCGAAAAAGGCACCAAAGAAGACATTTACCAAGATCGATTTGGCGTACTCAGCAGGTCCAGTCGTATAGATATGCGTCAATACATCAATTACTCCTTGTCCTTCCATCGCCGGGTTCGGCGAAAACGTGTTTCCGACTAGCGCTAATCCCATCCATACAGTCGCCATGATGGCAAAACCGACCATCAAGTTGTAGCCCTTTACACAGTACCAGACCATGAAAAAGAATGAGATAACTAACAAAATACCAATAATAATATCACTCATGTTATTCCTCCGTCCATTTTATTTTTCTGATAAACAAACTAATATATCAGTCAAGTTCATTCTAACTTATGCAGTTAGCGCTTTCATTAGAGGATGACCATAAATGTTCGGATTTCAATTAAAAAACCTTAATTATGCTATTTTAGCCTTATACGCTGTTATCCCGTTTTATATGGTGAAGAATTGTAAATAAAAAAGAGGAAAGAACATAACTTTTCGTTATCTTCTTTCCTCTTTATAATTGTTTAGCTTATTTAGCCAAAGCGTCTTTAGCTTGGTCAGCCAATGCAGTAAATGCTGCTGCATCGTTTACAGCCAAGTCAGCTAACATTTTACGGTTGATGTCGATTTCAGCAACTTTCAAACCGTGCATTAATTTTGAGTAGCTCAAGCCATTCATACGAGCTGCTGCGTTGATACGAGCAATCCACAATTTACGGAAGTCGCGTTTCTTTTGACGACGATCGCGATATGCGTAGTTGTATGAATTCATTACTTGTTCTTTTGCTGTTTTAAATAAAGTGTGTTTTGAACCGTAGTAACCTTTTGCTAATTTTAGCACTCTTTTACGACGTTTACGAGTTACTGTTCCACCTTTAACACGTGCCATGTATAATTCCTCCTAATAAAAATAAATCTTCAGATTCTGTTATTTGTACTTCTTATTTCATTTTTGCTAGTTGTTGGCGAATACGCTTGAAGTCGCCACTAGAAACCATGCTTGCTTTACGCAATTGACGGCGTTGTTTTTTTGTTTTGCCGTGGAAACGGTGACTTGTAAACGCGCGGAAGCGTTTCAATCCGCCTTTACCAGTACGTTTGAAACGTTTTGCTGATCCGCGGTGTGTTTTTTGTTTTGGCATGACTATATTTCCTCCTCAAAATCTTTCGTTATCCGACTATCGGCTGTCCAACAGCCAGTTAGTCATTCAAATTACTTACTGTCGTTTTTCGGTGCCAGCGTCAAGAACATGCTGCGTCCGTCCATTTTCGCTTTTTGTTCCACTGTTGCAATATCAGCAGTTTCTTCAGCTAAGCGATTCAAGACTTTTTGACCAATTTCTTTATGGGTAATGGCACGGCCTTTGAAACGGATAGAAGCTTTCACTTTATCGCCCTTTTCCAAGAACTTACGTGTATTACGAAGTTTTGTATTGAAGTCATTCAAGTCGATCGTAGGACTTAAGCGAACTTCTTTTACATTGATCACTTTTTGTTTTTTACGCGCTTCGCGGTCTTTCTTTTGTTGTTCGAAACGGTATTTACCGTAGTCCATGATTCGCGCAACTGGTGGTTTCGCACCAGGGGCAACTAACACAAGATCCAAGTTTGCTTGTTCTGCAATATTCAATGCTTCTGCTTTTGTCTTAACTCCTAATTGCTCACCATCTGAACCGATCAATCGTAACTCTCGTGCACGAATGCCGTCGTTAACCATCATATCCTTTGCTATGGTCATTCACCTCCAAATATTATGAGAGAAAGAAAAGCTTACCGAATAAACGGCAATAAAAAAACGAGTTCTCTTACAGAACCCGCGCGTACTTCACCTAATAGAACCAGTGAAAACTATCTAGCCCAGTGACATTATCAACTAAGGCGAGAAGCGGGTGCTTCTGCTTTTATTTCTCAACCATCATAGTATAGCAAAAACCAATCCTTCTGTCAATGTTTTTCGTACAGTTTTTCTTCCTTTTCTGAAAATGATTGGTCTAGCAGACTTTCCAGCAGTGACTCCCACTTCTTTGCTATACTAAAGAAAAACGAGGTGAATTCACATGAAAAAAATCGAACCTATCCTACCTTCTCTTCCTCCTCTGACAAAAGGAGATTTTTATTTAGAAGATGAAGAAATCCTCTCTGGTCTTCTGATCAATGGAGGTGATCAAAGCTATCTTGATGCCAAAAATATGGTATTAAGAGAGAGTCATGTCCAAAAACTGACCATGCAAAAAACAGCTTTACGTCATTTTGAATGCAGTAATGTCATTTTTGAAAAGTGTGATTTGTCCAATCTGGAGTGGATTGGTGGCAGTTTCCACCAAGTCGTGTTTCATCAATGTAAATTAACAGGTACGAATTTTGCCGAAAGTTATCTTAGAGACTGCACTTTCACTGACTGCATTGCTTCGATGGCTTCCTTTAGCAGCACAAACTTGAAAGCCGTATCCTTCGATCATTGCCAGTTAGAAGACAGCGAATTTTATGAGGTCACTTGGAAAAATCTTTTTTTGTCTGACAATCAGTTAACTGGTTCGAATTGGTTCCGAACTTCTCTGAAGGGATTAGACTTTACGACTAATTTCTTCACTGCCATTGCTTTATCTCAAGATTATTTGGCAGGACTGATCGTCAATCAGGAGCAAGCACTTGTGATTGCTCAAGCCCTTGGTTTGCAGATCAAAGACTAGATCAACGAATCCGCCGCCATAGTGCAATGAGCATCCAAACAGATAAAACCAGACTGATGATCAAGGCGATTCCCCATCCGAAAACGGAATGGGTAAATGGTAGCTTAAGATTCATCCCGAAAAATCCTGTCACAATAGTCGGTACAGTCAAAATCAGCGACCAGACAGTCAAAAACTTCATCGTGTCATTTAAATTGTTATTCAGTAAATTATTATAAGTGCCAGAAAGCTGATCTAAAATCTGCGAAGCTAAGTTCGTCATTTCAACTGCTTGTCGTGCTTCGATCAGTGCATCGTCCAACTCTTCCTTTTCCTTTTCTGACAACTTGCGATAAATGGCTAATGCCTTGATTTGTTCCAAAAGTACTACATTTTGTTTTGTTCCTGTAACTAAGTAAACCAAACCGATCTCTAAATCTGAAAGTTGCAGTAGATTCTTGTTTGTTGTTTTTTCCCTTAACTTTAGGTTGAGCCGTTGACGTTCGCTATTTACTTCCTCGATTAAAGGAAAAAAGGAATCAGAAATTAAAAATAATGTACGAAACAATAAACTGTATACACTCATGTCTGGCATTCGCTCCAAAAGCGATCGAATCAGTCGAATCACATACTCGGTATTCGGCGTGGTAAATGTAAACAAACCATCTTCTTTTAAAATAAAAGCGATAGGACTAGTTTCGTAATGATTATCGACTTTTTGTTGGTGCGGGACATTTGATACAAGTAGTAACGCTTCATCAAAAGAGTCATACTCTACGCGTGCCCGCTCATTTTTATCTAGAGAATAAGTCAGCATCTCATCGCTGATGCCATATTCTTCTTTTAAATTTTTAACAGCTAGCACATCATCTTGCTGTATATTGATCCAAAAATTACGTTCTTGATTAAAATAGTGTTTTTCCCGCATACTCCATCCTCCTGATATTTGTTTCTAGTATAAAGAAAAAAGCTACTCAAATAAAGGAGCATCCTTTTTTTGAGTAGCTTTAAATCAAATGGCTAATTCAGTTTGGCGGATTTCTGCTAATTTTTCTTCGATCATTTTCAAGACTTCTTCTTTTGCTTGAGGATCTTCCACAAAATTATAGCGATCTCCATCGATTTGGATTTTTGGACTTTCTTTGTATTCTTCATACCATTGATCATACCGTCTGTTCAATTCTTTGTAATAATCGTACAGACTTGGGTCAAAGGACAATTGTTCATACGAACGACCACGTTTCTCGATCCGTTCTAGCATCGTATCAAAAGATACACGAATATGAACTAATAAATCCGGGTGTTTTTTATGGGCAGCATAGGGCAGTTCTTCCATCATGTTTTCCAGCAGTTCATCATACACACGAACTTCCGTTTCCGTCGCTCTTCCTAGATCTGCATTTAGATGGAAAAGCAGCGAATCTTCATAAATCGAACGGTCCAATACATTATTGTCATCTTTCATTGCTTGTTTGATGCTTGCAAAACGTTTATTCAAAAAATAAATTTGCAGCAAAAAAGCATACTGTTCAGGGTTTGCATAAAATAAGGGCAAGACTTCATTATCATCAATTGATTCATAAAATGCCTGACTATCAAAGTGTTCAGCCATCATTTCTGTCAAACTTGATTTTCCGGCACCAATTGTACCTGCTAAAACGATCACGCTCATTTACCTCCAGCTCACTTCATCACTAAATATTGTGTTTAACTCCAACCTTTTTAAATATACCCCCAATATCTAGTAGTGTCAATTGTATTTTTTTCTAGTCAAAAAAGAAAAAAGGTCAAAAAATTCTTAAGAAAAAAGGGTTTTTCCTTTAGAAAACGTATTCTTAGTTTTACTTCTGGGATGATTTTAGTAAAATAAAGAAGGAATGTTTTTTGAGACCCTTAGCGGACAAAAAATTTCGTGAAGCAGCGCAACTCGTTTTGGGCGCTTTATTTTTTGCTTAAAAATCACTTTTACGTGAGAAGGAGTTAGATTATGGCAAACTATGGCCAAGGAGAATCAAGCGGAAAGATTATCTTGATGGGCGAGCACGCGGTTGTTTATGGAGAACCGGCGATTGCCTTTCCTTTTTATGCAACAAAAGTCACCGCATTCCTTGAAGAGCTGGATGCAATGGACGATCAATTGGTTTCTTCCTACTATTCAGGAAATTTAGCCGAAGCTCCTCATACATTAAAAAATATCAAAAAATTATTCATCCATTTAAAAAAAGAGCATGATATCCATAAAAACTTGCAACTAACCATCGAAAGCACGATTCCTGCTGAACGTGGAATGGGATCAAGTGCTGCGGTCGCCACAGCAGTTACTCGTGCTTTTTATGATTACTTAGCACTCCCTTTGTCTCGTGAAATACTATTAGAGAATGTACAACTTTCGGAAAAAATCGCACATGGCAATCCTAGTGGGATCGATGCAGCCGCTACTAGCAGCTTGCAGCCAATTTATTTTACAAAAGGGCATCCTTTTGATTATTTTTCTTTGAATATCGATGCTTTTTTGATTGTCGCTGATACAGGAATCAAAGGACAAACAAGAGAAGCCGTCAAAGATGTCGCTCACCTGTTTGAAAGACAACCACATGAAACTGGACAAATGATCCAAAAATTAGGATACTTGACAAAGCAAGCGAAGCAAGCAATCATTGAAAATTCACCAGAAATGTTAGCTCAAACAATGGATGAATCACAATCACTTCTGGAAAAACTGACGATCAGCAACGATTTCCTTGATTTACTGATCCAAACAGCTAAAGATACCGGTGCATTAGGTGCTAAATTAACTGGCGGCGGACGCGGTGGCTGCATGATTGCATTAGCACAAACAAAAACAAAAGCCCAAGAAATCAGTCAAGCACTTGAAGATGCGGGTGCGGCTGAAACTTGGATACAAGGATTAGGAGTACATACCTATGTTTAAAGGCAAAGCACGCGCATATACCAACATTGCCCTAATCAAATATTGGGGTAAGAAAAATGAAGCACTCATCCTTCCGATGAACAACAGTCTTTCGTTGACATTGGATGCATTTTATACCGAAACAGAAGTCATCTTTTCTGATAGCTATATAGCAGATGAATTTTATCTAGATGACACCTTGCAAGACGAAAAAGCAACAAAAAAAGTTAGTCAGTTTCTTGACCTTTTTCGTAAAGAAGCCGGCATCTCACTAAAAGCTTCAGTAATCAGTCAGAATTTCGTTCCTACCGCAGCCGGATTAGCATCCTCTGCTAGCGGGCTAGCTGCTTTAGCAGGCGCTTGTAATACTGCCCTTAAGCTTGGATTAGACGATCTTTCTCTTTCAAGATTTGCTCGACGCGGGTCTGGTTCAGCTTGCCGAAGTATTTTTGGTGGTTTCGTCGAATGGGAAAAAGGTCATGATGACTTAAGCTCTTATGCCAAGCCAGTCCCTTCTGATTCTTTTGAAGACGATCTAGCAATGGTTTTCATTTTGATCAACGACCAGAAAAAAGAAGTGTCTAGCAGAAATGGGATGCGTCGGACAGTCGAAACATCCAGTTTTTATCAAGGCTGGTTAGATTCCGTTGAAGGGGATCTATATCAATTGAAACAAGCAATCAAAACAAAAGATTTCCAACTTCTCGGAGAAACGATGGAAAGAAACGGACTAAAAATGCACGGAACGACTTTAGCTGCCCAACCACCTTTCACTTACTGGTCTCCTGACAGCTTAAAAGCGATGGATGCGGTGCGGCAATTGAGAAAGCAAGGCATTCCATGCTACTTTACGATGGATGCTGGCCCTAATGTCAAAGTTTTAGTGGAAAACAGCCATTTATCTGAGGTACAAGAAACATTTACCAAATTATTTAGCAAAGAACAAGTAATTACTGCCCACGCTGGTCCAGGAATTGCGATTATTGAATAAAGGGAGATTTTTATGATTGAAGTATCTGCACCAGGCAAACTCTATATTGCCGGAGAATATGCAGTTGTTGAAACAGGTCATCCGGCAGTTATCGCTGCAGTCGATCAATTCGTGACAGTCACTGTAGAGTCCGCACGAAAAGTCGGAAGTATCCAATCTGCACAATATAGCGGGATGCCTGTACGTTGGACAAGACGTAACGGGGAATTAGTTTTAGATATTCGGGAAAATCCTTTTCATTATATCCTTGCTGCTATTCGATTGACTGAAAAGTATGCACAAGAAAAAAACATTCTTTTATCCTTTTATGATCTGAAAGTAACAAGCGAGCTAGACAGTTCAAATGGTCGGAAATACGGATTAGGTTCTAGCGGCGCCGTTACTGTTGCAACGGTCAAAGCCTTGAATGTTTTTTACGCATTGAATTTATCTCAGCTAGAGATTTTCAAGATCGCAGCACTCGCTAATTTAGCAGTTCAAGATAATGGTTCTTGCGGCGACATCGCTGCTAGCTGTTATGGTGGCTGGATCGCCTTCTCGACCTTCGACCATCCTTGGCTCCAAGAACAAGAAACTCAGCATTCCATCAGTGAGTTACTTGCCATGGATTGGCCTGGTCTATCAATTGAACCATTGATTGCTCCTGAAGATCTACGTTTATTGATTGGTTGGACGGGTAGCCCTGCCTCTACTTCTGATTTGGTCGATCAAGTTCACCGTTCGAGAGAAGATAAAATGGTGGCTTATCAGCTTTTCTTAAAAAATAGTACAGAATGCGTCAACGAAATGATCAAAGGGTTTAAAGAAGATAATGTTACGTTGATCCAACAGATGATTCGAAAAAACCGACAATTACTGCATGATTTATCGGCTATCACCGGAGTTGTTATCGAAACGCCTGCTTTGAACAAATTATGTAATTTAGCTGAACAGTATGATGGGGCTGCAAAGTCTTCCGGTGCAGGTGGTGGGGATTGCGGCATCGTGATCGTTGATCAGAAATCTGGCATCCTTCCTTTAATGAGTGCATGGGAAAAAGCAGAGATCACCCCCCTACCGTTACATGTCTATAGCGATCAAAGAAAGGAAAAACGATGAATCGAAAAGATGAACATGTTTCACTAGCTAAAGCCTTTCATGATAAGCAAAAAAATGAATTTGATTTCGTACGGGTCATTCATAATCCTTTGCCGCAAACAGCAGTTGCTGATGTCGATCTAAGTACACAGGCAGCTGGGTTTACACTAAGCAGCCCGTTTTATATCAATGCGATGACAGGCGGAAGCGAAAAAACAAAAAAAATCAACCAAGATCTTGCAATCGTCGCAAGAGAAGCAGATTTGATGATTGCCACTGGTTCAGTCAGCGCTGCCTTGAAGGACCCTTCTTTAGCCGATACTTATACAATTGTGCGACAAGAATATCCTCACGGGAAAATCATTGCCAACATCGGTGCAGGAACTTCTGTCGAAAGAGCCCAAGAAGCTATCCGATTGTTTCACGCAGATGCCTTACAGATTCATTTGAATGCACCTCAAGAATTGGTCATGCCTGAGGGAGACCGTGATTTTACTAACTGGAAAGCACTTATCCAAGAGATTCAAACAGCCATTGATGTCCCCCTCATCGTAAAAGAAGTCGGGTTTGGCATGACAAGAGAAACGATTAAAGATTTAGCTTCTTTAGGGGTTCATACAGTTGATATCAGCGGTCGAAGCGGGACAAGTTTCACCCAGATTGAAAATGCCCGTCGCTCCAAGCGAGAACTGAATTATCTAGCTGATTGGGGGCAATCGACAGTCGCCTCATTGCTTGAAGCAAATGAAGCAGACACTTCTATGGAAATCCTAGCCTCCGGAGGTATCCGCAATGCCTATGACATATTTAAGGCCCTTTGTCTAGGCGCAAAAGCAGTGGGCACTTCAGGAACTGTATTGACTCACCTGATGAATCATGGCGTAGAAGAAACCATTATGCTAATGAAACAATGGCAAGAGGAACTTCGTCTGCTTTATACCATGGTCGGCGCAACGAATATCGCGACCCTCCACCAACAATCTCTCATCTTTTCCGGTCCAGTGAAGGATTGGTGCGAAGCAAGAGGAATCGACTTAGTGAAGTATGGAAGACGCACAGAAAAAGGAGTATGACTGATTTACGTCATACTCCTTTTTTTCAAATAAATGATGTTTGATCAGCTGTCCTTCGGTATTCGTTCAAGCTGCTGATTTCATAACCTCTCCACTAAACAGTGTACTAAACCTCGTTTAAGGTTGTTTTCCGATATAGGCAAGTATGCCGCCGTCTACATACAAGACATGGCCGTTAACGAAATCCGATGCGCTAGAAGCCAAGAAGACAGATGGCCCAGCCAAATCGATTGGCTCGCCCCAACGTGCTGCTGGCGTACGTCCAACGATAAATTGGTCGAATGGATGACGTTCTCCGTTTTCTTGTGTTTCGCGTAATGGAGCAGTTTGTGGTGTAGCAATATAACCTGGTCCAATTCCATTACATTGGATATTGTATTGACCATATTCAGAAGCGATGTTTTTCGTCAGCATTTTTAATCCGCCTTTTGCCGCAGCATAAGCACTGACTGTTTCGCGTCCTAATTCACTCATCATGGAACAGATATTGATGATTTTACCGCCGCCTTTTTCGATCATATCTGGAATAACTGCTTTTGAAACGATAAATGGAGCATTTAAATCCACGTCGATCACTTGACGGAAGTCAGCCGCATCCATTTCGATCATCGGTGTCCGTTTGATGATCCCTGCATTATTGACTAGAATATCAACTGAACCTACATCTTCTTTGATTTGCTGAACCATTGCTTGAACCGCTTCTTCATCGGTTACATCGCAGACATAACCTTTTGCATCGATGCCTGCTTCTTTATAATGCGCTATACCTTCATCAACTGATTCTTGATTCAAGTTATTAAATACGATTTTTGCTCCTGCTGTAGCTAAAGAGCGTGCAATCTCAAATCCAATACCATAGACAGCACCGGTGACTAATGCTACTTTTCCATCTAAACGAAACATATCCATATTAAATTCCATCATTTTCTCTCCCTTATGCTTATTTTAATTGATCCATTTGCACCATATCCATGTCTGTATAGGTGATGTTTTCTCCGCACATTGCCCAGATGAATGAGTAATTGCTTGTACCTACACCTGAATGGATCGACCAGCTTGGTGAAATAATGGCTTGTTCATTGTCTACGACTAAATGTTTTGTTTCATCTGGTTTGCCCATCATGTGGAACACACGTGTATCTTCATTGGCATAATCAAAGTAGACATACGCTTCCATACGACGTTCATGTGTATGACAAGGCATCGTATTCCAAGCACTTCCTGGTTCTAAAATCGTATAACCCATTTGTAATTGACAGCTTTCGCATACATTTGGATGGATGTATTGATAGATTTTACGTTCATTCAATGTCAGACCTTCACCAGTTTCCATTGGTTTTACTTGGTCGATACTGATTTTTACATTTGGATATTTATGATGAGCTGGAACAGAACTAATATAGAATTTAGCTGGGTTTTCAGCATCTTGAGAAGAAAATACGACATGTCGTGTTTCTTTTCCGATATAATAGCCGTCTTGTTTTTTCATTTCTTCTTTTTGCCCATCGATCTCGATGAATCCTGGTCCACCGATATTGATCACACCTAGTTCACGACGTTCTAAGAAGTAATCTACACCTAGTTCTTTGTCTAATGTGATTTCTAATTCTTTTTCAGTAGGTGTCACGCCACCAAAGATCATTCGATCGTTGTGCGTATAAGTCAAACTGATTTTTCCTGGTTCAAATACCTTTTCTACTAAAAACTCTTTTCTCAATTGTTCCGTTGAATAATGACGGATATCTTCTGGACTGTGTGTATAACGTGTTTCCATTTCTTGCATTTTCTTCTACTCCTTCTATCGAATGATTTTTCCAGAGCCGCATGCTAAAAATTGTGCGACTTCTTCTTGACTGAATTGGTTGCAGTCCCCGTGGATCGTATGCTTCAAGGCAGAAGCTGCCGTAGCAAAATCAATGATTTCTTGCGGGGGCATATTGGATAAAATCCCATGGAGCACGCCACCTGCAAAAGCATCTCCGCCACCTACTCGATCCACGATTGGGGTGATTCTATGGACTTGGGATTCCACATATTCATGGTTCATCCACAATGTCCCCTTCAATTCATTTTCACTTGCTGAATGAACGGTACGTTTGGTCGAATAAAACACTTGGATATTCGGGAACTTTTCCTGCATTTTTTGATAATAATAAATGAGAGGTTGTTCTTCTGCTTCTGGCGCTTTCTCGATACCTAACAAATAAAGAGCATCCATTTTTCCAGCTGAACAGATATCTACTAAAGGTAAAAGCTGATGGATTACTTCGCTGGCTTCTTGCTGTGTCCATAATTTCCCGCGATAGTTGATATCGAAGCTGATCAGGCAGCCGGCTTTTTTTGCAGCTTCTATCACTTGTTTCGTCATTTTTTGCCATTTTTTAGACAAAGCTGGGGTGATTCCTGAAACATGAAATATATCTATTCCTTGGAATAACTCCTCTAACGACCATTCCAAATGATCCATTTCAGCAAAGCTTGATCCGGCACGATCATAGATCACTGAGGCGGCGCGTTCGCCACTACCAGTTTCCATATAATAAGTACCTAGTCTTGGTCCACCAGATAATACCTGTTTCGTATCTACTCCATAACATTGCAAGTGCTTTTTGACTGCTTTTCCCAATGCGTTATCAGGTACTTTGGTAGCAAAAACCGCGTCATGTCCGTAATTAGCTAAAGAAATTGCTACGTTTGCTTCCCCTCCGCCATAATGGGCTGCGAATCGTTCACTTGAATCGATGCGGGTTCCCTGTTCTGTGGATAATCGCAACATGATTTCTCCGAGTGTCACTACTTTTCCCATAAGCAGTTACCTCTTGATTTCTTTCATTTTTGCTGCATACTGTTGCGCGACTTCCGTTACTTTGTCAAAATCTCCTGTAGCTGCAGGTGCTAAAAGGTTCCCACCTACTCCGACTGTTACGACACCAGCATCGAACCACTCTTTCATATTGTCCAGACTCACACCACCAGTTGGCATGATATTGACTTGAGGCATCGGTGCCTTGAAGGCAGAAATGATACTTGGTCCATAAGCGCTTCCAGGAAATAGTTTGACGATATCTACCCCGCTTTTCAGCGCTGTTTTGATCTCGGTAATCGTCATACATCCTGGTAAGTAAGGAATTTGATACAGATTGCACATCTCTGCCGTTTCTTGATCAAAGGAAGGGCTAACAATATACTCTGCGCCAGCTAAGATAGCCAAGCGAGCTGTGACAGCGTCTAATACTGTACCTGCGCCAATCACTATTTCTGGTTGATCTTTGTAAAATGACAAAAGTTCTTTGATTACTTGATCCGCTTGAGGGACTGTAAAAGTCAACTCAATACCAGTTAGACCACCTTTGATGATTGCGTGGCAAGCATTCAAAGCTTCTTCTTTACTTTTTCCGCGTACCACCGCAATCACTCCGGCGTTTTTCAATCGAGATAAAATATCAATTTTTTTCATCTTCTCCACCTATTTCCTATTTAGAAATTTTATTTTATAACTTGGAAATCTATACCCATATTATACGGCAGAAAAGAAAAAATGCAAACGCTTTTTTCATTATTTTTGAATTCTTTGCTCGATTTCACTTTTTGTTTGCTTGAGGGCACTGATTATTTGTTCTTTTGTCTCATCTGTTAAACGATATTTCGGCATACTTACACTAAATGCACCAATGATTTGTTCATTTTTCACGATTGAGGCTCCTATACAAAAAATATCACGTTCGATTTCTTCATCGTCAAATGCAACGTGGGTTTCTTTTACCGTTTGGATTTCCTTTTTCAAACGCAAGGCATTGGTAATCGTGTACTCCGTGTAAGGGATCAACGGATGTTTTTCAAGATAATCAGTGTACTGCTCTTCACTGAATTCTGCTAATACGGCTTTACCCATCGCAGAATTGTATAATGGTCGGGTGATTCCGATTTTTGAAGACATACGGATCGTTTGATGTTTTGGATCTAGTTTGTTCACATACAAGATTTCATTGTTGTCCAATACCCCTAAGTGGATAGTCTCATCGATCTTTTGCTGCAACTGTTCTAAAAATGGTAAAGTCAGTTCTACCAAATCGATTTGCTCAATGTTTTTATTCGCGTAGCGAATAAGCTTTGCACCTAAACGATAATTTTTCTCTGAATTTTTATTTACGTAGCCAATCATCAGTAAAGTATCTAGTATTTTCAAGACTGTAGAAGAAGTCATTCCCACACCCTTTGCGATCGTCTGCAAAGAGATGTCTGGATTTTCCGCTAAATAGTCTAGTATTTTAGAAGCTTTGATCAATACAGTTCCATAAGGTTTTTTATTTTCCATATAATATTCTCCTATTTCTTTATAAGAAAAATTATAGCGGAAATATCATCAATTTAAAAGAGATAACCGAATACAAACTGCTATTTCTCTTTATAGGCAACTCAAAGTTAAAGATCCGCTTCATTTTTACATCAAGCTTTGATATAAGGCAATAATTTCTTCTACTGTCGTTTCTCTTGGATTTCCTGGTGTACATACATCTCGCAAAGCATCTTCTGCAATTGCTGGGATATCCGCTTCTTTTACACCTAACTCAGAAATGGTCGCTGGGATTCCAACCGCTTTGCTCAATCGATCGATCTCACCGCAAGCTGCATCTCTTACATCTTCTAAAGACATTTCAGCTGCTCCTTTGATTCCTAGTACAAGAGCGATTTCACGGTATTTTTCTCCAGTATATTCTTTGTTATATTTCATGATCGTTGGCAAGAGCGCTGCACACGCTACACCATGTGGGATGTTGTACCATGCACTTAACGGATGAGCCATCCCATGCACCAGTCCTAAACCTACATTTGAGAAGCCCATTCCTGCAATATATTGTCCTAATGCCATTTTTTCTCGCCCATTTTGATCACCCTCTACAGAAGCTTCCAAAGAATGACCAATGATTTCAATTGCTTTCAAATGCAGCATATCAGTCATTTCCCAAGCGCCTTTTGTGATCAACCCTTCGATAGCATGTGTCATAGCATCCATCCCTGTTGACGCAGCCAATTTTTTCGGCATTCCCATCATCATGTCACTGTCGATGAACGCAACGATTGGGATATCATGTGGATCGACACAGACGAATTTCCGGTGATTTGCTTCATCTGTGATGACGTAGTTGATCGTTACCTCAGCTGCTGTCCCAGAAGTCGTTGGTACAGCTAAGATAGGTAAACATGGATTTTTTGTATCAGCCACACCTTCTAAGCTGATGACATCTGAAAACTCTGGATTCGTCAAAATAATCCCAATGGCTTTTGCCGTATCGATTGGCGACCCCCCACCGATTGCGATCAAACAGTCTGCTTCTGCCTCTTTAACAAAAGCTACTCCGTCTTTTACGTTTTGGATCGTTGGGTTAGGTACGATCCCGTCGTATAAAACATAATCGATTCCTGCATTATCCAAAAGCTCTGTTACTTTTGTCGCTATGCCATGTTCGATCAATCCTTTATCAGTAATGACAGCTGCTTTGCTGAATCCTCGCTGCTGAAATTCGGGAACGATTGACTCAATCGCTCCTTTTCCAAAATACGATGTTTCATTTAAAATCATTCGATTACTCATTTTCTATTCCTCCTGATTTGTATTATTTTTCACAATAAAAACGAAAGAACCTCAAGCAACCGGTTGCCCAGTTGCTTGTTGCTACAGTTCGAAGACTGGCGTCAATTCACGGCTGACTGGGGAGGCATCTGGATTTGTTTCCATGATATCTTCCATGTATTTCCACCATTTTTGATTAATCGGTGTATTTGCCATTTTCCCCCATAACTCTTCATCCTCGACCACTAGGTAACCAAATAATAAACTGGTACTCGGATCAAGATAGATCGAATAGTCGATGACCCCATGTCCACGAAGCGCTGTGCGCATCTCTGGCCAAAGTTCATCATGTCTTTTTTTGTATTCTTCTTGTTTTTCTGGGTAAACTTTCATGCAAAAGGCTTTTTTCACCATGTCAGACACCTGCTTTCGTATGAACTTCCTCCAAATAACCTGCTTTCGGAGTAACACCAAACGCATCTGCTAAGCGCCACAAATTCTCATCTGTGATTGTTTGCAAGATTGGTCCTTGCGCTTTGACGTACGTATAGACTTCTGCTGCCTTTTCTGCTGTCTCGATCAAACCAAAGACTTCATCCATGTCTTTTCCTGACCCGTAGATTCCATGTTGCGGCCATAAAACCAATCGAGTTTCTTTCATTTTTTCAGCTGTTGCTTCCCCAATCTCATTTGTTCCTGGAACCATCCACGGAATGATGGAAATCCCTTCTGGAAAAACAACTAAGCATTCCGTGCACATTTGCCACAGCGTACGACTAAAGGAACGCTCGTCTAATTCATGCGTAAAGCTCATCGCTAATAAATGGCTAGCATGGCAATGCATAACGATCCGATTATCTGGGTCTACTTCTAAACGGGCGATATGACTCATAAAATGACTTGGCAACTCGCTTGTAGGAAGGCAGTCATTTTCTAACCCCCACAAAAGCTCTAATGTTTTGCCATCCTCGGCAACTCGAACGATTCCAAGGTTTTCGGCAGGTTCGCTCGCTACATTTTTAAAATATCTTCCTGAACCAGTTACAATAAAATAGCATCCTGCTAAACGGCTGGCATCAAAAATCATCGAGATGCGGCGGGTCACTTTTTCAGGATCCAAGAACGGTGTGATCTCTTCCTCTTTGAGTAAATAAGAAATATTCCCGCCATTTCGTTCATCCCATCCCAAGCGATAAAGATTCGATGTCGTTTCAATCATTTCTTTCACATAAGGCGCTTGTAAAATATCTATTTTTTTCAATATAGCCACACTCCTATTTTCTTAATCCCAACACGTCTTTTTGATATTCTTGGACTTCTTCTAGCCAATCCAAACCAACTGGAACTTGATTTTTGTAACAGAAATAATTCCATACATCGGCATACGGGAAATCTTTCAATTCTTCCGTGTAAGCCATTCTTGAAGTAAAGTCAAAAGCCAGCTCCATTTCTTTCAATCGCTTAACTGGTTCCAGCATAGCTTTCATCAATGCTTTTTGTGTATTTCTCGTACCAATGACCCAAGCAGCGATACGATTGATCGTTGCATCAAAGAAATCCAGACCGATATTCGTTTTTTCCAGTAATTCGTTACGGACTAATTCTTTAGCAATTTCCTGCAATTCATCATCCATCAAAACGACATGATCTGAATCCCAACGAACTGGACGAGAAACGTGCAACATGATTCCTTTGCTGAATAAAGCTAAGGAAGACAATTTATTGGAAATCACTTCTGTTGGATGAAAATGTCCAGCATCTAGACAAACAAGTTTGTCACGAGTCAACCCGTAACCCATATAAAATTCATGGGAACCGACTGTATAAGCTTCAGCGCCTAAACCAAATAGTTTGCTTTCTACTGCATCTTGTACATACCCTTCATCTAGCTCTTCTGTAAAAATTTCATCGAGCGATTCCATCAAACGTTTGCGTGGGGTAAAACGGTCGATTGGATTGTCTTTCATCCCATCAGGAACCCAAAAGTTATTGATACATGTTTGTCCAGTTTCTTTTCCAAAGTATTCTGCGATTTTGCGGCTTCTTTTCCCGTGTTCGATCCAGTATTCACGAACTTCTTTATCTGGGTGAGCTAATGTAAAGCCGTCTTTCATCATTGGATGCGAAAAGAAAGTGGGGTTGAAATCAAGACCGATCTCTTCTTTTTTTGCCCACTCTACCCATTTCTCAAAATGCTTCGGCTCAATCTCATTGAGATCGACCGCTTCTTCTGTGTCCAAATAGATAGCATGAAGATTCAACTTATGTTTGCCCGGTATCAACGAATATGCCTTCTCCAAATCTTGTCTAAGCTCTTCGGGTGTCCGTGCAGCTCCTGGGAAATTTCCTGTTGCCATGATTCCACCAGTCAATTCGCCATCCGGTGTCAAGAAACCTTTGACATCGTCTCCTTGCCAGCAATGCATAGAAATTTTGATGTCTTGCATCTTTTCTAGTACAGCATCTGTATCTACACCGATAGTTGCATATTTTTCTTTTGCTTGTTCGTAATTTCTTTCAATCGTGTTCATACGATTACTCCTTTGATTTTATTCACGTACCATTCCATCGTGTTTTGCTTATTTTCATCTGGGTAAAAAGTTTCACATGGAAACGACTGTTTGATTACATTTCTTGCTTGTTCTATATTCGAAAACTGACCTGTACTGAGCATTTGCATCGCTACATTCCCGATTGCTGTGGCTTCACTAGGACCTGCTTCTACAATGATTCCGGCATAATCTGCTGTCAATTGATTCAGTAAGCGATTATTCGATCCGCCCCCTACGATGTGCAGTTTTTCCAATTTCGTTCCAGTCAAGTGTTCTACTTTGATCAGCTCTTGTGCGTAACAAAGAGCAAGATTATCATACACACAACGAGCGAGAGCTCCCGGTGAAACAGGGACTGGCTGCTCTGTTTCAAAACAGTATTGCTGAATCTCTTCTATCATATTTTTAGGATTCAAAAATCGAGGGTCATTGATTTCCATCACTTGTTGCAGTGGCTTTTCTTTTGCAGCAAGTTCTGCCAATTCCGCGTAACTGTATTCGTACTCCTGCATTCGAGCAACTTCCTGGATCAACCACATCCCCATGATATTTTTCAAGAAACGCACCGTATTATGAGCGCCCCATTCATTCGTGTAATTCTCAGAAAAAGCGGCGCGAGAAACATTGGCGATCTTTGTTTCCATCCCTAAAAGCGACCATGTCCCACTGCTGATATAGCCCCACTGTTCTCCTTGCCCTGGTGTGCCTAATACAGCTGACGCCGTATCATGACTTGCTACTGTGATAAAGGTCACATCTGGCAAATCATATTTTGAGAATTTTTCTTTTTGCAAATCTCCCAGTATCGTTCCCGGCTCTGTCAATGGAGGAAATAATCCCTTCGAAACACCAACTTTTTCAAGAAGTTCTGTTTCCCACTCTTTTGTCCCTGCATTCAGCAGCTGCATAGTAGACGCATTGGTTTTCTCCGTCACCATATTGCCAGTAAAGACGTAGCCTAAATAATCAGGAATCAATAACAATTTATGTGCTTTTGCCAAATGGTCTTTTTCTTCGACAAACAATTGGAATAAGGTATTGAAAGGCTGGATCTGAATCCCTGTTTGCTCATACAACTTATCTAGAGAATAGCTTTCAGAAAACTGTTTTACTGCTTCATCGGTACGATCGTCCCGATAAGCGATCGGATCATTCAGCCGTTCCCCTTGTTTGTCAATCAAACAGTAATCGACTGCCCATGTATCGATCCCTGCAAAACAGCGATCGATCCCTGTTTTCTTTAATTTTTCAAATCCAATCAAAATCTCTTCGATAAGATAATCGATCTTCCAGCGGTCATGACCGTCTTTTTTTCGAAAGCCGTTCTTGAATCGGTGTACTTCTTCCAAGACTAAAGAACCTTCATCATTTCTCGTACTTTTCATTAGTCGTCCGCTTGACGCACCGATATCGATGGCAACAAATGTCGGATTCATTTCTCCACCTCTTTTACTTTATTGTTGATTAACACTTCCTTAATAAAGCGTTATCATTTATTAACAATGCTATCATATTACATAAACTTATATTTTGCTTCACACTATTTTGGTATATAATTGCATTATCTTGACAAGTTGGGAGTGTTTACATGGATTACTGGGAAAAAGCCAATCACTCATGGTCGGAAGACTCAAAAAGAGTGATCTTGACACCTACGCAAAGAAGTAGGAATTTATTTTTTTATATCCAAGAAATCGGTTACTTTAAAGCGCCGGTCCCTTACTATACTGAACGAGCACATTTACCTTCTTATTTGATAAAATTTACTTTGTCTGGCGAGGGTTTGCTTACATATAAAGATAATCAGCACCAGCTAAAAGCTGGAGACCTCTTTTTTATTGACTGCCAAGAATATCAGCGTTATCAAACGATTAGCGAAGAACCATGGGAAATGGATTGGATCCATTTGAATGGTCAGAGCGTCCAATCATTTTATCAAGAATTCACAAAAGACGGCCATAACACCTTCCATTCGACAGGTGATCCATCAGAAAACAAGATCCATCATCTGATCACAGAATTGATCCACATGCAGCAAGGTGCGAATGCCCGTACCGATTTCCAGTCCTCTGTAGCTATCCACGAGCTGTTGAATGAACTGATTTTGCAGAAGTATCAGCTGGATTTCGAAGAAGAAGATATTCCCCCTTACGTTTATAAGCTTAAGCAATACTTGGACGAACACTTCAAAGAAACGATCACACTTGATCAATTAGAACAGCAATTTTTACTGAATAAATATCAGCTGAGCAAAGATTTTTCCAAATTCATCGGTTCTCCGCCAATCGATTATTTAATCAGCAAAAAACTCTCTTACGCTAAAGACCTTCTTCGGTATACAGAATTTACTATTCGAATGATTTCCGAAGAAATCGGAATCGAGAATTTTGCTTACTTTAGTCGCTTGTTCAAAGCAAAAACTGGATTATCACCGAGAGATTTTCGTAAATTTAGCTGATTCATATAATATGTACGCACTTTTTTTAAAAGATATAGTAGAATAATAAAATAACCGCAGTTTCTGCTTCTATATAAACAACAGCAGCTACTTCGGTTATTTTGAGGTGGTTATTCTCATTGTTCATCTTCAAAATGTTCATAATGAATAAGCTGGTTTTGTGTATCGCGTTTCAAAAATTCTTTAGGCGTTATACCAAACTCTCTCTTGAATGCTTTCAGAAAATGCGGATAAGATGAAAAACCACTTTTACTATATACAGCACTAGAACTACGGTACTCTCGCAACAAGTGCTTGGCATAGATCAGCTTTTTCTTCATTACATACTGATGAAACGTAAATCCAGTGTACTTTTTGAATTCTCGGGTGATATGGTATTTGCTGACAAAAAATTGCTTCTCCATTTCCTCTAAAGAAAGCGGATGAGATAAATTTTTTGAGATATATTGTAACATTTGTTCCACACGCTCATTTGGAACTACAGCATTCTGTTCTTGCGCACTCTCTTCTTTTTGTACTACTTGATTGAGAAAAATCAAGTATTCTACCAGAGCTTGTTCATATTTTATGTCTTCACCGTAAATTTTTTTATCAGGAGGGTGGTCGATAAATGATAATTTTTGCTTCAATACTTCCTGTTCGACTTGCAATACACGACTCCTTTTCTCTCCCATTGGTTGAAAACAAGCCGATAGATTAGACCATGGCGTGGAACGACTTCCCAGAAAAGAAGGGGTAACAAAGATATAGACACGCTCGAATACATCTGAAGACTGGCGGACGATACGATGCAAATCGTTGGAATGGATGAGCAGCACACTTCCTGCTTTGATCGTAAATTGCCGTCCGTTCAAATAAAAAGTCGCTTCGCCCTTTAATGTAGCATGGATTTCATAGAAATCATGGTGATGGTAGATTGTTTTATTTTGGCTAACGACATCTTTGACATGATAGATTTCATACTGATCAGAAACCATCGTATTGACTTGCTCACCGCTTATTTTCTTTTGAAGCATGTGCTGCACCTCCTTTGTTCAGTTGTGCACAATTATATTATATCACGTTTTTTGCAATCAAAAAGAGCTGCTTTTATATACTCTTATAAAAAAGAAGAGACGTGACATCTTCTAGCCCCGCCCCCTCCATTCTAAATATTAGTTAATCAATGTCTTCTTTACATTATTCAAGAAGACTTCTTCCATAACGAATCCCATCATCTTTTGTTTCTTCAAGAACCACATACAGATACGGACGGTTCTTCTTGATGATTTCTTTGATTTTTGTGTACTCGATCACACCGTCTCCCAAATTTACCGGCACGATTTTTTCCTGTTCGACACGAAAATCTTTCAAATGAACCGCACATATCTTTTTACCAAAACGCTCAAAAGCTTCTTCTACCAATTGGACTTGTCCTTGATAATCAGTACTTGTAATCAAATTTGTCGGATCTAAAATGATTCCTAGATAGTCCGAATCCACTGCTTGGATCAGCTGCTCTACTCTTTCTAAAGAATACACCGGATGATTCAAACCTGGTTCTATCCCCACCATCATTTGGTATTTTTCTCCAGCTTTTACCAAGCGACGGATAACAGACACTGCTTCAGCAAATGCTTCATCTGTGAAATTTTCTTCCGTATATTGGATTTCCGGCAAAACACATCCCGTTTCCGAAGCAACCATTGACGCACCAAAGGAAGAAGCATAGCGAAGATACTGCTCGAACTTTGTCAGCAACTCTTCTCGTATCGTTAAATCTGGATGAATCATATTGATATAGCAACTTAAAATTCCTACGGACACTTCTTGCTTTTCTAAGACACGTTTGACATAATTTCCCATCCCAGAATTGATTTCGTTTGCGCCAGAAGATATTTCAGGAAACGAAAGACCTAAGGCGAGCTGCAGTGTATGAATGCCTTGTTCTTTTGTTTTTTCTGCAAGATCTTCTATCGTTTGGACTTGGGAAAGATCATGTCCTCTAATTGTAATGTTCAACATAATTATTCTCCTAACTCAGCATATTGGGTAGCCACATGACGATTTGCGGGAAATAGGTAATCAAAAACAAGACAACTAGGATGATCCCATAAAACGGAAGAAGTGGTTTCAGCATTGCCTCTGCTTTTACGCCTCCTACACTTGCACCGACATATAGCCCTGTACCTACAGGCGGCGTGATGGATCCTACACACAGATTCATGATTGAAAACAACCCGTAATGTACAGGATCAACCCCTGCACTTGTGACGATTGGTAAAAATATTGGTGTAAAAATCAAAATAGCAGGCGCTACATCCATAAACATCCCCACAAGTAATAACACAAGATTGACTAATAACAGAATCACTAGCTTATTATCCGTTACGCCCATAATCAACGAACTGATCGCCTGAGGAATACCGGTAAATGCCATGGCGAAAGACATCATGGAAGAAGTAGCTAATAAGAACATGATCGTCCCTGACATTGCTACTGATTGAAACAACATATTAGGTATATCTTTTAGTTTTACCGTCTTATAGTAGAACATAGCAATCAACAGGGAGTAAATGACAGCTATCGCTGAAGCTTCTACTGCTGTAAATATCCCCGTCAAGATACCACCGATAATGATGACAATCAATAGAAGACTAGGAATCGCCTCTTTTATTATTTTTCCAGCATGAGCCATTTGCCCTTTTTCGACAACAGGGTATTTATTCTTTTTAGCAACGATGAATGCTACTAGCATGATTCCTAATGACCAAAAAATACCTACGAGATACCCTCCCATAAACAAAGCAGAAATCGAAGCACCACCAGCAACAAGTGAATACATGATAAAAGCAGTACTTGGAGGAATGACCATACCTGTCGGAGCTGACGCGATATTGACCGCTGTTGCAAACTTCCGGTCATATCCTTCTTCCACTTGCTGAGGGATCAAGTCTCCGCCAATCGCGGTAGAAGCGGCAATGGCTGAACTAGAGATGGAACCAAATAAAGCATTCCCTAACACATTCGTATGAGCCAAAGCCCCCGGTACGCGTCCGACGAACAACATCGCAAAATCCACTAGTTTCTTGGCTATCCCTCCATTATTCATGATAATACCTGAAAGAACGAAAAACGGAATAGCGATGAGCGAAAAACTGTTGATGCTTCCCACCATTTTTTGAGCTGAACTAAAAGCAGAAACATCAAACGGTATAACTAACAATAAAGTCATCATTGATGAGAACGCAATACTTATAGCAATCGGCATCCCTAATACAAGCAACACGACAAATACAAAAAATAACACTAATCCGGCTTCTATTGCCATTTTATTCCTCCATTTTTATATTTTTTCTTGAATTGCTGGCTTGTTGCTTAATGTATCGATTAGATTGATCAGACTATAGATAATGATGAGTATCCCTGAGACAGGTACTGACAAATAGACGTACCCCATCGGAATGCTTAAAGAAGGCGAGATCTGCCCCATTGTCAACGTGACAGCATTCCATCCGCCATACACCATGATCATCGCAGCAAATACCAGAAACAAACTTTGAACAACGACTTCTAAAATTTTACTTTTTTTACCAGATAATTTTTCACTTAAAACCGTTACGGCTAGATGTGCTTTTTGTCCCACAACATACGCGGAAGACAACATGGCAAACCAGACAAGACCGAATCGGACAAGCTCTTCTGTCACCGTATTCGGATTTCCTAAAACCGTTCTGGAAAATACTTGCCATAAAACGACAGCGACCATCCCAACAAGCAAAACAGCTCCTAGGATCTCTAACACCTTATTTAAAATCACTTTCATCACAGCTACGCTCCTTGCTCTTGGATCTTTTGATAAAGGTCTTTGTAGGCAGGATCATTTTTGAATGTATCATGAAGCGGTGCGACTGCCTCTCGAAACGGTGTATTATCTACATCATTGAATTGAACTCCATGTTCTTCTTGTGCTAAAGCTTTTTCTTCTTCAATTGCTCTGGCAAAAGCTTCGATTTCAAAAACCGTCGATTCTTTTGCTGCTTCTTCAATCGCTTTTTCCTGTTCAGCAGTTAGCTGTTCTTTGATAGCATCATTCATGATGATGATATCGGGCACACGTGTATGCTCATCATAAGAATAGTATTTAGCTACCCCGCCATGTCCAGCTGTATACAAGACAAACTCATTGTTTTCTGATCCGTTGATCAAATTGGATTGAAGAGAAGTGTATACCTCATCACTTCCCATGGGGACTGGCGAACCGCCTAAAAGCTCGACCATTTTAATAGCTGTTTCGCTTTGCATCACACGGATTTTCTTTCCCTTCAAATCTTCCGGTGTATGGATTGGACCGTCTACCATATAAAAACTGCGTTGACCAGAATCATAATAGGTCAATCCGGTAAACCCTAAATCTTTGGTTGATTGGTAGATTGGTTCCATTATTTCTTCGTTATCCATCACCTTAAAGAAATGTTCTTCATCATTGAATAGATAAGGGACTGAAAAAATCGAATAATCTTTAGAAAAACTTTCCAATGCTGAGGCACTTACTTTTGTGAAATCTACTGCTCCTGACTGTGTCAACTCGATTAGTTCCCGTTCTCCACCCAGTTGTCCATCTGGAAAATACTGGATCTGTACGGAACCGTCTGTTTTTTCTTTTACTAAACGCCCAAATTCATTCATTGCATCAATTACCGGCTGGCTGTTGCTTGCATAAGCAAAGCGCAAGGTAACTGTCTCATTTACGTCTGCATCTGCGACAGTTGCCACACTAGAATTATTTCCGCAGCCGCTTAGACCTAGCAGACCTAGGCTAAGCGAACTTGCTGCAAACAGCAGTGATGTTTTTTTCATATGGGTTTCCTTTCTTTTAACAATAAGAGACGAGCAATTCTGTCAAACAAAGCACCGTTAACGACTGTCCATAAGGCATTGCTGTGATTCCGATATTCCGATAAAAATCTAAACTATCCCCCATTCCTGTCCCGATTGAAACGTTTTGGACTTCTCCTTTTTCATCGATTTGTTCAAGCAATCCTTGGATAGCACGATAAGCGACTTCTTTATATTCTTGCGGCAAATAACGTTTATGGACCGCTTTCAAAATACCGTAAGCAAATCCTGCAGTTGCAGAAGATTCCACATAAGAAGAAGGATCATCTAACAACGTATGCCATAAACCGCTTTCAGATTGATAAGTTTTTAATGCGCGCACTTGTGCTTCAAGTGTTTCAATCAACAATTTGCGCAATGCATCTTCTTTCGATAGTTCTAAGATCTCGATGATTTCTGGAATAGCAATCGTCAACCAGCAGTTTCCACGAGCCCAAAATGCTTCGGCGTAGTTATGATTTCCTTCAAACGTCCAGCCGTGATACCACAACCCTGTCCGTTTATCCATCAAGTATTTGATGTGGATCATAAACTGGTAACGTGCTTCTTCTAAATATTCTGGGCGATTCAACAGTTTCCCGATTTTTGCCAAAGGAAGCACTGTCATCATCAATGTATCATCCCACAGCTGATTCTTATTTTCCGGTCCATATGTGGCATGTTGCAACCCCTCTTCATTTGTCCGAGGCATGTCATTCATGACCCATTCTGCCCATTGTTCTAAATAAGGCAAATAGCGTGAATCTTTCGTGTCTTCATACAAGTAAGCCATCGTCAACAACGGGGCCATCGTATTGACGTTTTTTGGCGGAGCGCCTTCTTCCATCCGATCTTCAAACCATTCATTGACTACTTGATAAGCGCGAGGATTTTTTGTCATCTGGTAATTTTTATAAATACCGTATAATCCGACACCTTGTGGCCAATTCCATACTGTCCAGCTTTTGTCATCTACTTTCAATCCATCAAAGTCCAATAAAAATTCACCGTTATCGTCTTTGATCGTTGTCAGGTTTTCAACGAGCAGGTCAATTTTTTCTTTCACTAATTCTTTAGGTACAAAAATCTCTTCTTTAATAATCATCTTTATGCCACCTTTTTAAACGCTTTCATTTTTATATCCTTAATATAGCAGTAATACCGTTCACTATAAATATCGCTTTTTGAACAAAAACTGTCTAAAATTGACCTAAACGTTAAATAACAAAAGTAACTTTCAAATACTTAGAAAACAAAAAAAGAACTTGGAGAAACAACGTTTTCCAAGTTCTTTTTCATCTATTTTTTTATCTCTTTTCTATGCTTTCTTTTGCTTATCCATTGTAAGCATCAATGATGATTTGTTTCAATTCAGAGATCAATGGTTCTTTCGGATTAGCTGTCGTACATTGGTCTTCGTAAGCTAATTCAGCCATACGGTCTACGGTAGTATCTAGTGTTTCTTGTGTGACTCCTTGAGCTTTTAGACTCATGTTGATGCCGACAGATTTTCCTAATTCATAAACAGCAGTTGCTAAAGCTTCGACTAATTCCTCTGTTGTTTCGCCTTTCAGACCTAAGAATTTTGCAATATCTGCGTAATCTGTATCTGCACGGAAATAGTCATATTTAGGGAACATCGCATGTTTTTGTGGATCTTTTGCATTGTAGCGGATAATATGCGGTAAAAGAATCGCATTTGTCCGCCCATGAGGGATCCCGTATTCCCCGCCGATTTTATGTGCGACTGAGTGACAAATACCTAGGAATGCGTTAGCAAACGCCATACCAGCCATTGTAGAAGCGTTGTGCATTTTTTCACGTGATTCCATATCAGGTGTTTTCACTGATTTTTCTAAATAGTCAAAGACTAATTTGATCGCTTGCAGACTCAATCCGCGTGTATAATCTGAAGCCATGACTGAAACATAAGATTCAATTGCATGCGTCAACACATCCATTCCTGTATCTGCTGTGACAGATGCTGGAACTGACATAACGAATTGAGGATCGACGATTGCGACATCCGGTGTCAATGCATAATCTGCCAACGGATATTTCACATGTGTTTCACTGTCAGTGATGACCGCAAATGGTGTTACTTCAGAACCAGTTCCTGATGTTGTCGGGATACATACGAATTGTGTCTTTTCTGGTTTATCGATCTTGTATGTCCGTTTACGGATATCCAAGAATTTTTGTTTTGCACCGAAGAAAGATGTGTCTGGGTGTTCATAGAACATCCACATTCCCTTAGCCGCGTCCATTGCAGAACCGCCTCCAAGAGCGATCACTGTATCTGGCTTGAAGTCTGCCATCAATTTCGTTCCTGCGTATACGGTATTTGTCGATGGGTTCGGTTCAACCTCTGAGAAGACTTCGATCTTCACATCATTTTTGCGTCGTGCCAATACTTCACGAACTGTATCGCAGTAACCGAATTGGACCATACCTGGGTCACAAACGATCATGACACGTTCAACATTTTCCATTTTCTCTAAGTACAATAGAGAATTCTTTTCAAAGAAGATTTTTGGCGGTAATTTGAACCATTGCATGTTATTTCTCCGTTTCGCTACAGTTTTGACATTGATTAAGTTTACAGCAGAGACGTTACGAGAAACAGAGTTCTTACCATAAGAACCGCATCCCAAAGTCAATGACGGAATCATTTCGTTATAGATATCACCGATGCCGCCTTCTGCAGATGGTGTATTCACTAAAATACGACAAGCTTTCATTCGAAGACCGAATTTGACATGCAACTCTTCGTTTTCTGAATGGATAACTGCTGTATGTCCTAATCCTCCAAGATTCAACATACCTTCACACAAATCGAACGCATGGTCCGTGTTGTTAGCTTTGATCATGGCAAGAACTGGAGAAAGTTTTTCTCTTGAAAGCGGATAATCTGGTCCTACGCCTTCCAATTCAGCAATCAGCATTTTCGTTCCTTTTGGTACACTGATTCCTGCCAAATTAGCGATTTCCATCGCAGAATGTCCAACGATTGATGGATTGACCGCATATTTCCCTTCGTTCATCACTGCATCTTCCAATTTTTGCAATTCATCTGGTTTTACGATATAAACTTGGTGTGCTTGGAATTCTGCTTTTACTGCTGCGTAGATTTCTTTGTCCACGATCACAGCTTGTTCAGAAGCACAGATCATCCCATTATCAAATGTTTTCGAAACGATCAAATCGTTCACTGCACGTTTGATTTTTGCTGTTTTTTCAATATAAGCTGGTACGTTACCTGGACCTACACCTAAAGCTGGTTTTCCTGTAGAGTAAGCAGACTTGACCATTCCAGCTCCACCTGTCGCTAAGACGATCGCGATACCTGGATGGTTCATTAGCATAGAAGTCGCTTCGATCGATGGATGTTCAATCCATTGGATACAATTTTCAGGAGCTCCGGCAGCGATAGCAGCATCACGTACCACTCGTGCTGCTTCTGCAGAAGATTTTTGGGCACTTGGATGGAAAGCAAAAACGATTGGATTTCTTGTTTTCAACGCGATCATTGATTTGAAAATCGTTGTGGAAGTCGGATTCGTTGTTGGAGTTACTCCGCAAACCACACCGACTGGTTCAGCAATTTCAATCAATCCCTTTTGGACATCTTCATTGATTACACCAACTGTTTTATCATGTTTGATATTATGCCAAATATATTCGGACGCATACATATTTTTGATTGCTTTATCTTCGTAAACACCGCGACCTGTTTCTTCCACAGCCATTTTTGCTAATGGCATATGTTGATCTAAAGCTGCCATTGCCATTTCATGCACGATATGGTCCACTTTTTCTTGATCAAAGCTTTCCATTTCTTTCAATGCTACATTTGCTTTTTCTGCCAAACCATCAATCATTGCTTGTACGTCAATTGTCTTCGTTTTTTCTTTTTCCATTACTTTAGCCATCATTATCCTCCTAATGGGTCATGGTTATTTGTTAAATCATTCACATGTATATCATACAATATTTGTTTTTCTATGTAAACACTTTTTTGTGATTTTTTTCACAGTTATTTTTAAATATAAAATCCCTTTATTTATAAGTGTTTACATGGAAAAATATATAAAGTTATTTATTATCATTTATATGACACACCCAATTATTCAACGTTGAGCAATGTATCCTATGCTCTTATCTCTTTCTTTTTTGAATAAAAAATGAGGTAGGACACCTTTCTGCCCTACCTCGTCTTTAAATAAGCTTTGATACTTATTTTTCTTTCTTCTCTTCTGTCTCTTCCAGCGTTTCTGTTGTTTCAGTTTTTACTTCAACTGTCTCAGCTGGTTCTTCTGTTGTTTCAACAGTAGTCGTTGCATCATTTGTTACGACAGTTCCTGGTTTGACCGTTTTGATTGCTGCACGATCGTACTCAAGGAAGATCCCTTCGCAGTCTATAACGACTGTCCGTTTATCATTGTCGATTTCTGAAACAACTCCGTGTAATCCGCCGATTGTTACGACTGAATCACCTGGTTTCATGCTATCTAACAAGTTTTGACGTTCTTGCTGTTGTTTCTTTTGCGAACGTGACATAAAAAACCACATTGCTAATAGCGCGATAAACATCACAAGCATTGGTAATGATCCCATTTTTTTCACCTCACTAATTCTGTATCTACAAAAAACACTTTAGCAGAAAAATGCTGCTAACACTAGTTTTTTACTTAATTTTTAAAAGATTTTCCTTTAGAAACTTTTTGCGTTTTCTTTATTGAACCCGTATTCTTCAAAAAAGGCTTCTCTAAATTCAAGCAAATTATCATCCATGATTGCTTGACGTACTTGTTTCATTAAATTCAACAAGAAGTATAAATTATGGTAAGAAGTCAAACGAATGCCAAATGTTTCATCACATTTGATCAAATGGCGGATATATGCACGTGTATAGTTTTTACATGTGTAACAATCACATTTCTCATCAATTGGACGGAAATCATGGGCATATTTCGCATTTTTCACTACTAGACGGCCTTGAGAAGTCATACATGTGCCATTTCGAGCGATTCGAGTAGGCAAGACACAGTCAAACATGTCTACTCCACGGATAACACCATCGATCAATGAATCAGCAGCACCGACCCCCATCAAGTAACGTGGTTTGTTTTCGGGGATCAACGGTGTAGTGAATTCTAATACACGGTTCATTTCTGATTTAGGTTCCCCGACAGATAACCCGCCGATTGAGTAACCAGGGAAATCCATGCCGACTAGATCTTTCGCGCTTTGACGACGAAGATCTTCAAATCCTGCTCCTTGAATGATTCCAAATAATCCTTGACGGTCTGGGTTAGCATGAGCTTTCAATCCTCGTTCTGCCCATCGAGACGTACGTTCTACTGATTTTTTCACGTAGTCGTAACTTTCATCGAATGGTGGACATTCGTCAAAACTCATCATGATATCAGAGCCCAATTTATTTTGGATGTTGATTGCTTTTTCTGGTGATAAAAACATACGCGAACCGTTCAAGTGGTTTTTGAAATGCACGCCTTCTTCTTCGATATTCCGCATATCACTTAATGAAAAAACTTGAAAGCCGCCTGAATCTGTTAAAATCGGTTGATCCCAGTTCATAAATTTATGCAGTCCGCCAGCTTCTTCTACTAAGTCTTCACCAGGGCGTAGCCATAAATGATATGTATTACTTAAAATAACGCCAGCACCCATTTCTTTCAACTCTTCTGGGGACATTGTTTTTACTGTAGCTAATGTTCCTACTGGCATGAACATTGGTGTGGGAAAAGTTCCGTGCGGCGTGATCAATTCCCCTAAACGCGCGCCAGTATGTTTTTCTTTCTTGATTAAACGATAGCGAATGGCAGGTTGCGTCATTCATTTCCCTACTTTCTATATAAAATATCTTGACAACTCCCACCATCATAATCGTTTCAAGTGCTTTTTGCAAGTTTCCTCGGCTTCCTTCTACTTTATTTAATATTCTTTTTTTTATTTTTTTCATGAATAACAAAAAAGAAAAAACATTATGACAGAAATATTTTTTGATACATGGTATATTGGTTTTATGAAAGAAAGGAGGGTAAAATCATGCAATCTTCTGCAGAATTAAAACGCCAAGCAAAAGAGAGTTTAAAAGGTCGGTGGGGTCAAGCTGTTTTATTAAATCTAATCCCTACATTGATTGGTATTGTTGCTATTCTTCTTATTATGATTCCTATTATCTTGTTTGCTATTGCCACATATGATGGCTCAGCGAACGTCTCAGATGCGATGGCATCAGGAAGCGGTAGTTCAGGAGGCGGTGGTGGAATTATTTCTAGCATTATCAGCGCTTTGTTCATGAGTGGTATTTCTTGGACTTATCTTGATGTTTTACGTGGTCAAAAAGATCAGATTGAACCATTCAAAGATGCATTTCGTGGATTCAAAGGTTTGTTTATCGGCGGAGTGATCGGCTTAGCTGTACTGATTTCAATCTTTACAACATTATGGGGTTTGTTATTAGTTATTCCTGGAATCATTAAAAGCTATTCTTATTCTCAAAGCTATTTTATCTATTATGATATCGTCCAAGAAACAGGTCAAACGCCTAAAGTACTGGATACGATCACCGCAAGTCGAAAATTGATGGATGGTTACAAAGGAAAACTTTTCTGGTTAGATCTTTCATTTATCGGCTGGCATATCTTAGCATTAGCAACTGCTGGTATCGGTTATCTATGGCTCAGCCCATACATTTCCGCAACAAAAGCAGCATTTTATGAACAATTGCCGAAAGATATTTAAAAGAGAGTGTGACTTGTGACCGAGGGGTTGGCAGGAGAACACCGTTTATCGAGAGGCAGTAAAAGAAATATTCAGCCTATTAGCAAAAAAGGAGGTGTGACAACATTCATGTCACACCTCCTTTTTGTATAGTTCCAGTAAAAAGAAAATCAACTTAGAAACAGTTGATCATTCCTCTTCTTCTGCTTCCGGTAATCGATGGAACTTGATCAGTTCATTGACCGCGATTGGTACGATAGACAAAATCCCTACCAAGAACCAGTGATTCAAACTGATGTGTACTAGGCCGAATAGTTCTTGCGTAAACGGCAGCAAAGCAACAGCCGTTGTAATAGCTAATGCCAGTAACGCCATTTCAAACAACGCTTTATTCGTTGCTAAATTGACTTTAAAGATCGATTGACTGCTGCGTACATTGAACACATGCAAAATTGATGAGTAAGCTAAGATCAAGAATGCAACTGTTTGACCGACATGTTGACTTGCGTCTACCCATGGGCTGATAGTATCGACATAACTACCTAAATAATAACCAAACAAAGTTACGATGGTGAAGACCCCTGCGTTTATGGCGATTTTTTGCAATAAGCCTCGAGCAAAGATCCCTTCGTTTTTCGGAATAGGTGGCTGATCCATGATGCCGTGTTCTGCTGGTTCTCTTCCTAAAGCAAATCCTGGAAGTCCATCGGCAACTACATTGACAAACAGTAACTGTACAGCTGTGAATGGTGCGCCCCAACCTAACAGCATCGCAATCAAAACAATAAAGATCTCAGAAATGTTGCAACTTAGCAAAAAGTTGATTGCTTTACGAATATTCTGATAAACCGAGCGTCCTTGACTGACAGCATCGACGATCGTCGCAAAGTTGTCATCCGTCAGAATCATATCTGCGGCACTTTGCGCCACATCTGTACCTGTGATCCCCATGGCACATCCGACATTACTTGCTTTCAACGCTGGTGCATCATTCACGCCATCACCAGTCATCGCTACGACTGCACCCGTACGTTGCCAAGATTTGACGATTCGGATCTTATCTTCTGGCGTTACCCGAGCATAGACAGAGAGAGATTTGACACGCGCATCTAATTCCTCGTCTGATAATTGATGCAGTTCTGATCCTGAGAGTGCTTCTGACGGATCATTCAAGATACCTAATTCTTTCGCTATGGCACTGGCAGTTACCACATGATCTCCAGTGATCATGACTGTTTTGATGCCGGCCTTTTTCGCTCGCTTGATTGCTCCTTTACTTTCTGGACGCGGCGGATCGATCATTCCGATCAGACCAATCAAACGTAAGTCTTTTTCCAACGCTTCAGAAGAAATATCTTGCGGTTCTTCGTCATAAGTAGCATAACCAACAGCAATCACTCTCAGTGCCCGTTTACCGAAACGATCATTAACGATTGCTGCTTGTTCTACATCGCCTGAACTAAAGCGCGGAGCAAGAACATCGAATGCTCCTTTGGTGATTGAGATGTATTTTTCGCCCATTTGGTGAACTGTTGTCATCATTTTTCGTTCAGAATCAAAAGGAAGCTCGTTTACTCGTGGATATTTTTCTTCTAATTCTGCTTTTGTATGATAATTCTCTTCAACAGCCCTAACGATGGCTACCTCTGTTGGATTACCTTTGATAACAAGATCATCGTCTTCTTGTTCGACCGTCACATCTGTACATAGTGCAGCCATTTTCAATATTTCCATCGCGCTGTTCGTCATTGAGTCTTCGATATTCGTTACTTCATCTTCTTTGCTCCAGACTCGGCGGACGCGCATTTCATTTTGTGTCAGCGTTCCTGTTTTGTCTGAGCAGATAACATTGGCGGTTCCCAGCGTCTCCACTGCTGGTAGCTGTCGGATAATCGCATGTTTCCTCGCCATCTTCTGCACACCGTATGCAAGTGTCAACGTAACAATAACAGTCAAGGTTTCCGGTACAGCTGCAACAGCCAAGGAAATCGAAGTCATGAACATCTCAAGGAGTGGTTCTCCTTGCAGTTCGCCAATCACAAATACTAAAGCCGCAGCCGCTAAAGCGATCATACTGATTCGTTTGCCTAGCTGATTCAATCGGACCTGTAAAGGTGTTTTTTGCATGGTATTTTCGTTCAAAAGATCCGCGATCTTACCCATTTCAGTAGCCATACCAATAGCAGTGACGATGGCTTTCCCACGACCTGCAGCAACCGTACATCCTTTAAATACCATATTGAGTTGGTCACCTAATGACTCATCTTCTTTTGCGACGAATGCTGCGTCTTTTTCAACTGCTTCACTTTCCCCAGTCAACGCCGATTCTTCTACACGTAATTGTGATGCTTCGATCAAACGGGCATCGGCAGAAATAGCATCACCGGACTCTAAAACAAGAATATCACCAACCACCAGTTTCTCTGACTCGACAGTGGTCACTTTGCCGTCACGTATGACAGTTGCCGTTTGTTTATTCATATCTTGCAAGGATTCCAGTGCTTTTTCTGCGTTTCCTTCTTGGACGATTGACAATACCGAGTTGATCACAACGATAGCGATGATCAGCAGTCCTTCAAATAAATCTCCATGCTCTGTAGCAAATGCAGTATAAAAGGAAATCACCGCTGCTATAAGAAGGATGATCGTTGTAAAATCCGACAAGCTTCGAAAGAATTTTTTGATCATTGATTCTTTTGGTGCCTCATCGAATTTATTCAATCCCTGCTTTTTTCGTCGTTCATCCACTTCTTGTGAAGACAACCCAGTATCTGGATCTGCTTCCGTTACCTTCTTTACTTCTTCTATTGTCTGCTTGTATTCTTCCATCCTATTCCTCCTTTAAAATCTTCGTACAAAAAAAGGTACTAATTTTACTATAACATCCTTTTTTTAATTACTTCAAACAAAGGGCCTATTGATTATTTGTTAAGAAAGCATAAAATCCAAAGCACTTATATTTGCAAACGCTACCAGAAGATGCTATTATATAGATGTAAGGAAGGAGGATACCATCAAATAAACAGAAGAATTTCTCGATAGAATAGTCTAAGCAAACAAAGTTGTTAGAAGTACAGGTTTCACCCAGACATGCGTGTAGAGTACAAAACTATAAATAGTGAATGCGTATGGATGTTTGGATCACGAAGTATCCGAAACAAGAAGTAATGCGATACGTAACAATTGAATAACGTAAACGTCTGAAAATTGAATAGGAACAAGAGATGTTTCAAATGTTGAAGATGTAACGAAAACAAAATTTTTGTTTAACATGAAGAAATTCAACACCGTGCTTTGCATGTATGATGGAAAGTTACAATCATTTCTGTTTATTTGAATCCTTCCGAGATACAAGAAAGCCGAGCTTATCGAGAGCTCGGCTTTTTCTTATTTGTACGCATTTTTCCTAACTTTTAACTTGCATTTTACTACATTTTTCATACAAAAATTGATCGATTGTCGCTGAAAAGTTGGTGTATCATAAAGATAGTTCTTAACTTCTTCAATGTTATTACTCGTTAATGAAGTTTCTAGTAATAACACGTGCTTCAAAGCAGAAACGCAACTGCATAATTATCTGCGAATAGAAGCATCGAAAAAAGCTGCCAGTTAAAAAATTGGCAGCTTTTTTCTTTGTTTTTACGGAGATATTCTTGACATTTTAATACTCATAGTACGATCGTTCTAACCAGTCTTATTTCACGAACATCGCATCTCCGAAACTAAAGAAACGATAGCGCTCGTCAATCGCATGCTGGTAAGCAGATAAAGTCAATTCTCTTCCTGCAAAGGCACTGACTAACATGACTAAAGTCGATTTTGGCAAATGGAAATTAGTTGAGAAAGCTTCTACCACTTTGAATTCATAGCCAGGCGTAATGAAAATATCAGTCCATCCGCTGTCTGCTTTGATTTCTCCATTAAATTTCGTCCCAATCGTTTCTAATGTTCGAATTGAAGTTGTTCCGACAGCTACGATTTTCCCGCCATTTTTACGTACTTGGTTCAATCGCTCAGCTGCTTCTTCCGTCAAACGGTAGAATTCACTATGCATATGGTGTTCTTCAATTTTATCTACGCTGACAGGTCGGAATGTACCTAACCCTACATGTAGTGTCAGATAGACTAATTCAACACCCTTTGCTTCAATCTCATCAAGCAGTTCTTTCGTAAAATGCAATCCCGCTGTTGGCGCTGCAGCAGAACCATTTTCTTTCGCATAGACAGTTTGATAGCGATCTGGGTCTTCCAGACGTTCTTTGATATATGGAGGCAATGGCATTTCTCCCAACGATTCAAGAATCTCTAGAAAAATTCCTTCATACTCAAAGTCAATGATCCGTCCGCCGTGTTCCAATTCTTCTTTCACTACTGCTTGCAATCTGCCATCACCAAAAGAGATTCTTGTCCCAACTTTGGCACGTTTCGCAGGTTTGATCAATGTCTCCCACGTATCTCCTTCTGTATTCGTTAGAAGAAGGACTTCTAAATGAGCACCAGTATCTGGTTTTTCTCCATATAAACGAGCGGGCAGAACTCGTGTATTATTCATGACTAGCGCATCACCAGGGTGTAATTCTTCAATGATTTCATGGAAATGCTTGTCTTTCATTTCTCCAGTTTTCCGATCCAAAACAAGTAAACGAGAATGATCGCGGTCTTTTAATGGTGTTTGTGCGATCAACTCTTCCGGCAAGTCAAAATCAAAATCTTCTGTTGTTAACATATCGTCACTCACTTTCTATCATGTGCTCAATCATTCTACCATTTTTCGTGCTGAATTGGCAAAAAACGGCGACTGATTTTTCTTGACTCTGTCCCTTTTATTTTCATCAAAAACACTCAGCGCCCAAAAAAATACACCTCATTTGTAATCTAGCGTTCTTTTAGGCATACTAGTAGTAGGAGAACCTTCATTGAAAAAGAAAAAAAGAGGTGGCACCATGATTGAATTTCAAAATGTGTCAAAGATTTATAAAGGTGGGAAAGTTGCTGTAGAGGACGTCAATCTTTCATTTGAAAAGGGTGAGTTCATTTGTTTTATCGGTACGAGCGGAAGCGGAAAAACGACGACGATGCGGATGATCAACCGAATGACTGATCCAACACAAGGGAAAATTTTGATTGATGGAAAATCCATCCAAGAAATTGATCCAGTGGAATTGCGACGTCAGATAGGCTATGTTATCCAAAGTATTGGATTGATGCCTCACATGACGATCCGTGAAAATATCACTCTTGTCCAAAAATTGTTGAAAGTCAGTCAAGAAGAACGGAATAAAACAGCTGAAAAAATGATTGATCTTGTGGAATTACCCCGTGAGATGTTAGATCGCTACCCACATGAATTATCTGGTGGTCAGCAGCAGCGTATTGGAGTCGTTCGTGCCCTTGCAGCGAATCAAGATATCATCTTGATGGACGAGCCATTCGGTGCGCTTGATCCAATCACTCGTGATTCTTTGCAAGACCTTGTCAAAGATTTACAGGAGCGCTTGGGAAAAACGATCGTATTTGTAACCCATGACATGGATGAAGCGATTAAACTAGCAAGCCGTATCGCCATTATGAGTGAAGGTCGTGTGATCCAATTCGATACACCAGAAAATATTTTACGTCATCCTGCAAACGATTTCGTAGAAGAATTGATTGGAGAAGATCGCTTACTACAAGCAAAACCAAATGCGACAAGAGTCGGAGAAGTTATGCTAAATACAGCAATCACGATTACACCGGAAAAATCATTACAAGAAGCAATCAAACTGATGAGGGAAAAACGTGTAGATACGTTGTTAGTTACCGATAATTCGAATGTATTAAAAGGATTTATCGATGTAGAAACGTTGAATAAAAAACGAGGAAAAGTATCCAGTGTAGGCGACATTTTGAATAAACATGTTTTTTACGTAAAAGAATCCGCCTATCTTCGTGATACCTTGCAACGCATTTTAAAACGCGGGCTGAAATACGTGCCGGTCGTTGATGAACAGAACAAAGTCGTAGGTATCTTGACTCGCGCATCATTAGTGGATATCGTCTACGATGTGATTTGGGGAGAAGACCCCGCAACTACTGATGTTGCAGAGTCAGCTACTCCTGAAGAATCTAAGGAGGTCTGACCTATGCAGCAGTTTTTTCATCAGCACGGTTCAGAAATTCTCTCAAAAGGTTTTGAACATCTTTATATTTCAGGACTTGCTTTGATCATTGGTATCATCATTGCTGTACCGCTTGGTGTCTTACTGACACGTTTTCCGAAAGCTGCCACGATTGTGATTGGTTTAACCAGTGCCTTGCAGACAATCCCTTCTCTTGCTTTATTGGCATTGATGATCCCGTTATTTGGTGTAGGTAAATTACCTGCGATCATCGCTCTCTTTATTTATTCATTATTGCCAATTCTACGAAATACGTATATCGGGATGAAAAATGTCGATTGGAATTATCGGGATGTGGCAAAAGGGATGGGAATGACTGAGTTCCAATCCATTTTTTCCGTCGAACTGCCTATTGCTATGCCAACGATCATGGCCGGCATTCGTTTAGCTGCCGTTTACGTGATTGCATGGGCTACCCTTGCCTCTTATATCGGGGCTGGTGGTCTAGGTGATTTGATTTTTAGTGGACTGAATAATTACCAACCAGATCTCATTTTAGCGGGTACGATCCCTGTAACGATTTTAGCACTGTTGGCTGATTGGCTTCTAGGTCTCTTGGAACACCGGCTGACACCGATCGCACTTAGAGAGGAGAATGAAGAATGAAACGTATATTAAAAATGACCATGGTTCTTCTCTCTCTTCTTATACTTGCGAGTTGTTCCTTCCCTGGACTTGCCAGCAATACAGATGAAGACACCATCTCGATCACAGGTGGAATCACTTCTGAAGCTCAGATCTTAGCAAGTCTAGTTGCCGGGATGGTTGAACATTATACAGATAAAAACACAGCGATCATCAACAATCTGGCTACTACAACTATCAACCACCAAGCGATGATGAACGGAGATGCTTCGATTTCAGCAGCTCGTTACACAGGAACAGATTTAACCACTACATTGAATCTTCCTCCTGAAAAAGATCCGAAAAAAGCATTTGCTACCGTGAAAGATGAATTTGAGAAAAGATACGATCAAACGTGGTTCCCGTCCTATGGTTTTGAAAATACGTATGTCTTTCTTGTTCGAAAAGACACCGCACAAAAATACCATCTATCTAAAGTCAGCGATCTGAAAAATGTAGCGGATGAATTAGTAGCTGGTGTAGATACTTCTTGGATCAATCGTAAAGGAGACGGTTACGACGGCTTCCAGGAAACTTATGGCTTCTCTTTCAACTCGATATTACCTATGCAGATTGGACTTGTTTACGATGCAGTCGAAGCAGGAAAAATGGATATTGTTCTTGGCTACTCTACGGATGGACGGATTGCCAGTTATGATCTAGTCATGTTGGAAGATGATCGTCAATTCTTCCCACCATATGATGCTGCTCCAGTTGTAGACAACAAGGTATTAGCTGATACACCTCATTTAAAAGAAGCCTTAAATAAGTTAGGTCATACCATCAGTACGGAAAAAATGCAGGAATTGAACTACGAAGCAGATAATAATCTAGTGGAACCATCAGTTGTAGCACAACGTTTCTTACAAGAAAACCACTATTTTGAAGGGAAGTGAAGCAATTGGATAAAATGAATGTCTTTCAACAATTTTTCTATTATTTCCAGGAAAATGGCTCCTATATCTTTGCACAATTTATCCGTCACTTCCTGATTTCTATCTATGGTGTCCTCTTTGCAGCAGTTGTCGGGATTCCGGTCGGGATCATGATTTCTAGGAAACGTAAATTAGCAAACTGGGTGATTCGTTTGGCGAATATCGTTCAGACGATCCCTTCTCTAGCCATGATCTCCATTTTAATCATTGGATTAGGTCTGGGAGTCAATGTCGTGATTGTTACTGTATTTTTATATTCCCTGTTACCCATCATCAAGAATACGTATACCGGGATGATCCAAGTAGACAAAAACATCCTTGATGTCGGCAAAGGCATGGGGATGACTGCTAGACAACGGCTGTTCATGGTAGAGTTACCACTCTCTGTTTCTGTTATCATGGCAGGCATAAGAAACGCGCTAGTTGTTGCCATCGGGATAACCGCTATCGGTGCATTCGTCGGTGCTGGTGGTCTTGGAGATATCATTATCCGAGGAACCAATGCAACAGATGGCACATCGATTATTTTAGCCGGTGCATTGCCAACTGCATTAATGGCGATCATCACGGACTGGCTTTTAGGTATTTTGGAAAGACGGCTAGATCCAGCCAGCCGTACATCGCGCTGATGTTATTGTAAAAAAACAAAAGCTTTTGCGACCATTTGTTGGTCGCAAAAGCTTTTTTAGTTCTGTCATTTTTTAAGGCAATATTCCACTCTGGTTCTTCCCTCTTTATGGGCAAAGAATTGCTTTTCTTAGCTATTTGTCCATTCCGTATACTCCAACTTCATACTGCCAACGGGTTCATCTCTGCATCCACCGACTAAGTTTTTTTCTTATCCGCTAAGGCATTTTGCCAATCCATTTTTCCATCACTCGTCATGGAATTCATACCACATGATCTCTAAATACTCGTCTGCTTGTTCTTTGAATTGGGCATCAATTCTTACATCGCTTTGGCGTGGCTTTCATTTAAGCCTTTTCCATCAGTCTTCGATTGTTCGATGCCTTCAGTTGCATCATCAAAACTGGTGACTGTCGTATCGGTTTCTTGATTGATGAACCAGTCATCAAATCCATATGTATTGGTAACTTCGATCATCTTTTCTACAATCGGGAACTTGCCATCCTCATCCTTGGCTAAAAACATATCTAGCCATTCCAGCTTCTCGCCATGGGCGGTTTGCGGTTCCTAAAACCGGTACACGATTCTTATGGGCTGCATCCGTCGCAACTAGACTTGGCGGTACGATGATCCCTTCGCCAGAAGAGCCGCCCCAATAAACCAATTGATCGATGTATTGCCAATAAGAAAAGACATTGGCGTCAAAGGTATCGATCCCTCGTGGTGCATTGCCGTTGATACTGCTATTCATGGCCGAAATCGCCACGACTTTGACTTCTTCCGTTTGAGTGACATTCATGTTCGGTAATGTCGCTTTGGATATCCGCTCTGCTAAAGGAACGACACTGGTATTGTATTTCTTATCTGTATCTTTTCCAAAAGACCATGCCAACGAATCCTCTGGGAACCAATAAGACGACTCCGGTTGATTATCCATTGCTTTTTTCAACATACTTTTGGCTGTTTCTCGATAAACGACTTTTCCAATTGTCTTCGCCTCACTTTGGCGATAATCGATGGTCGTTGCCACTGCCAACACTAACAACGATGCGCCAATTTTACTGATTTTCCTTGTCACACTTCTTCCTCCTTGTTTTACATAAACCCGTCAACATTCCTAAACTCAAACAATGACCCTTCAAAGGTGGAGATATAGGAACAAATTAAAGAAATCATGCAATAAATCCAAGAAGGTTGGTTTTAGAACAAAAAAAGAGTCTCCTTTTTGAGGTGACTCTTTGTTAACTATCTAAAAAGGTTGGCTCTTCTCACTTCACTCATAATGTGTCCAGGCAGAATAAATTTCCACAACTTTATTTTCCTCATCAACTTTGTAAACCACTCGATGCTGTCTATTCAGCCTGCGTGAGTATCTGCCTTCATGTGTAGGTCTCAGCTTTTCAAAAGACTGCGTGGGCATATATGGATCTTCCTTCAATGTCTGAATCACTTCTTCAAATTGTTTCTTTAAATTCGATTGCTTGATTTTTCTTAAATCCACTTTCGCAGAGTTTTTGATTGCGACTGTATAGTTACTCATCAAAGAGCTTCCCAATCAATATCATCGATATTCGTAAAGCCACTGTCGTCTTTTTCGCGGTCTCGTACTTTATCTAAAGTACCTGTTTGCTCAAGAAAAAGGGTTTCTTGAATCGCTCTCCAGTCTTCCAGCCCAATCAATACAGCATTGTTTCCACTACGATCACTAATAATCTCGATTTCAGTATGATTTTCATTTACCTCTTTCAATAACTGATAAAAATTTTTACGAGCAGTGCTAGGATTCATCGTTGTATTAGCCATTGTCTCTCCTCCTTTTTCTGATATAATTATAGCGTACTTGATTAAGTACGTCAAAAAAATACAATAAAGCACTTAAATTCAGCAAACTTTTCCTCTTTTTTACATAGAGAAAAAGACCCCTTTTTAGGGAGGATCTTTGTCCACGCTCACTTCTTACTCCTTTACGACTAGCGGTAGCCAAACGTAAAGTAATTGGTAACAACGTATCATCTTTAGCAAAGGTCGAATCCAAAGCCTGTGAGTCTATGCAACAACACCAATACACGAAGGTTCCTCGTTGCAGTGTGACTTGATTGATATCTTGAATAAAATCTGAGGATACGCACGAAAGATTTGTAACGGTTATGCAAAACTGATTTTGGCCGTCAAGTCTTCTACTGCCTCAAAAATGATTGCCTCTTTCGTCTCCTGCCATTCATGTTCACTATCGATTTGAAACTTGATTAGACCGTTGGGTTTGTGAATCACCAATTAAAAATAGCACTGAGTTATGGTAACAAAAAATGGTCACTTGACGAGGCTGAGATTCCTACTCATGGCGCCAGATTATTAAAAGGCAGTATTTAGTAAAAAGGGCAGCAGTATACGTTTATAAGCAGCACAATGCAATCTGCTCATTGTGCTGCTTGTTTTTTATTCTTCGCACACTTTTCGACCAAGAAACGCAACGCCCTGATCATTGATTCCAGAGAAAAACAACCTTTCTTTTTGGTCGATGTACTCATAATATGGGACAAATTCATTTCCTTCCCACAAGTAACTTCGTCCTTCTTTTTTTAATTCTGTTATTTCATGCTGTTGAGAAGATATAATTTGAGATTCGTAATCAAATTGGATGATTTCCCACTTTCCTAAAAGATTTTCCTGTTCTGGCATTCGTGAAACACTTCTTTGATAGATTGAAGCAGAGATCACTGGCCAGCCTGATTCCAGCCAATATAGTTTACGTATTTGTAAATGGAATTGGTCACTAAATGGTTTTCTCCGTGCATGATGCACAACAAAACTTTCCTTATTGGATTGCGTAAAGATCGAATTATGACCAGGAGCGTATACAACTGGTTCTTCTGAGAACTGATAACTGCCCAACAGTTTGGTCCCTACTTCGGTTGGCGTCTTTTCTTGATCCGTCATGGCCGTACCATGCCAGTCCAGATATGGCCCCGTAATTTCTTTTGCTCGGGCGACACGGATATTGTACGAATCATTAAGGGAATCGAAAGAAACAAACAAATAATAATAATCGGTTTCAGGGTGATAATAAATAAATGGTCCTTCAATAGCAGTATCAACTGTTTTCGGACGAAAAGCAATCCGTTGGCCATAGCTCTTTTCTTGAAGTTTTCCAGTTTCTTTGTTCAATGGAGCAATATAGATTCCGCCAAAGAAAGAACCATAGACAAACCACTGCTCACCCGAGCGGTCAAAAGCAATATTGGCATCGATCGCGTTATGCTGTGCAAGAGTTGCATTGGTTTTAACAACCTCTCCTTGATCTTCCCAAGGACCCAAAGGATCTGAAGCTGTAGCTAAGCCGATAAAAGAAGTGGTACTGCCGAATGTCGAAGCAGAATAATACATACGGAATTCGTCCTTGTAGCGAATAACTTCCGGTGCCCATAGTCCTTGAGCTTTGCTCCATTTTACTGCTGGTTCAGGCATTTCTGACAATGCCTGTTTCTCAAGTTGCCAATGGATCAAATCTTTTGAGCTACGAATTGGTACACCAGCCGTTTTGGGCTGTTGTGTGTCCGTTGAATATAAATAAAAGGTGCCTTCATGTTCAATAATCGTAGGATCATGAACCCCATTGATCGCTGTCATGTCTTTCCCTCATCTCCTAATTGATTTATACTATTTTATAAAAACAGGACAGCTACTTGACGAGCTGTCCTGTTTGTTCCCACATTCCTGCAGGACAGTTTTTCTTAGCTAAGTTTGCGCGAAACCGATAAAAACAGCCACATTTGGTACAGGTATGATTCAATCGCAGTGGACAGGTCTCACAAACAGCTATTCTCCTACTGACGATCTCCGGCAAAGCCAAGTCTCTTTCTAAAGAAAGTTGTTCTGCAATCAAGGATTCAATGTCTTCCTGTGCTGCTACAGCAACATCTTTCACTTCGCATCCTTTACAAGTCATGGGATCAGACTGTCAATGAGATCGTTAGAACACTCATTGCTGGCACACGCAAGCTGACTTTGTTCTCTTCAACATCGTAAGCGGTGAAGTCTTGGATCACCACATCTTCAGGATGATCAAAATCATTGTGTGCGTTCATTTTGTCTCCCACGATATAACGAGCTTCTTTCACTTTATTGATCGCTGTTTCAAGGGAGAAGGATAATTCTTCCGTGCCTTGGGTAGCAAAATTACAAACCGATAGATGGATCGTATCCTCTTTTTTCGAAATCGTATACGTAATGGTATCGCTGCTGGTCCCATGGCTATCAATGGTTTCAGCATCTTGATGGACTTTGTACAAATCAAATACATGATAGCTTGGGGTTTTCACCATTTGTTCGCCATCTGTCAAAATCATCGCTTGCAGGACGTTGACGGTTTGTGCGATATTTGCCATATGCACTCGCTTGGCATGTTTATGGAAAATATTCAAGGTGATCGCTGCGACCATGGCATCACGGATCGTATTTTGTTGGTATAAGAAGCCTGGATTCGTACCAGGTTCTGCTGAGAACCAAGTGCCCCATTCATCAACAATGATTCCGACACGCTTTTCTGGGTCATACTGGTCCATGATAGCGCTGTGGCGGGTCAATAATTCATCCATGTAGGCTGCTTTTTCACAGGTCACTTGCCACTCTGCCTCATCAAATTCCAAGGCGCTACCTTTTTCTTCCCAGCCTTGCGGATGAACGTAGTAGTGCAAGCTTAGGCCGTCCATCAACCAATGGGCGTTTTTCATCAGCGTTTCTGTCCAATGATAGTCTGCGACATTCGCTCCGCCAGCGACTTTGTAGATTTTTTTGTCACCGTATTGGCGGACATAGGTTTGATAGCGGCGATACAGATCCGCATAGTACTCTGGCCGCATATTGCCGCCACAACCCCAGTTTTCGTTTCCTACGCCAAAAAATTTCATTTCCCACGCTTCTTCATGGCCATTTTCTCTGCGAAGATCAGCCATCGGAGAAATGCCATCCATCGTGATGTATTCCACCCATTCTGACATTTCTTGCACCGTTCCGCTGCCGACATTGCCGTTGACATACGCGTCACATTGCAGCTGCTTGATCAATTCAAAAAATTCATGGGTCCCGAAATGATTGTTTTCAGTCACGCCGCCCCAGTGAGTGTTGACCATCGTTTTGCGGTTTTCTTTAGGACCAATCCCGTCTTTCCAATGATATTCATCGGCGAAGCAGCCGCCTGGCCAACGCAGCACAGGGATTTGAATGTTTTTCAGTGCTTCAACCACATCGATCCGCATCCCATTTTTATTTGGGATCGGCGAATCTTCTCCAACGTATAATCCTTCATAGATACAACGGCCTAGATGCTCTGCAAAATGACCGTAGATATATTTGCTGATCGTTGTTCCTGATTTTGTGTGTAGAATTTTGATTGTCATTTTCCTACTCCTATTCTTTGATTCCCCAAATGGACTCATTATTATCGCCAATCGTTGAAAACGTTAACTTTTGCTGCTCGAATTCTGTTATTTCCTGAGTTAATAAGATTCCTTTGAAGGTAGTTTCTTCAAAAGTCAACACCAAGTATCCCGCATCGTACGTCCAAGTTCCGGTCAAGTCTCCAGTAACGTTTCCATCTTTTTGAAACTCGATCATCTGCGTTTTTAGCATGGTCGTTCCATTGTCGGTGCCATGGTTAATGATTTCATAGCGCCCGATAATTTCATCTTCTGTCAAAGCATCTGCTACTTGTTCATTGCCTCGATACTCATAGGGTGCTGGAACTGGCCAGCCCTCCTCATTCATATACATTCTGTTGACCCGCACTTCATGGGCTTCGGTTCCATTGTTAAAGCGCGTATGATACACCAAGGACCACTGACCATTCTCATCGATGATCGCCGAATTGTGTCCCGCTGCTCGATACCCCATTTGTTGAAACGAGAATTGATAGTTCCCAATCAATTTGATACCATAATTCACATTTTGTTCACCTTTATCCAAGATTGGGCTATTTCCTTGGGCATCAAGGTAAGGTCCTTCTGGTTTTTCAGCGCGAAATAGTCGCATATTGTAACCACCTTTTGCTGCTAAACCACCGTAAGTGACGAATAGGTAATAATAATCGGTTTTCTCATCATAAACAATGTAGGGACCTTCTCCTGATTGATGATAGCCACCTGAGAGTTTAATCCCAAAATAGCGATCAATGATGCGCCCATCTTCTGTAGTGCTATCTTCACCAGGATACATTGGTTTTCCAGTGGCTGGATCAACTTCCAATAAAAAGATACCGCCGGACCAAGAACCATAGGTCATCCATAGTTTCCCTTCTTCATCATAAAACAAAGCGGGATCAATGGCATTTGGCGCATAATCGGTGTTATAGGTAAGACCGGCTTCGATAGACCAGTTTTCACTAAAACCACTTATTTTTCCATCTTTGATCAGTTTTGCCAAATGAGTATTTTGATAGTTTGTATTACGGTCACTACCATCCGTTGAATCTTTTTCTGTAAATCCAGAATAAATAACTGTGTCAGAATAGCTGTATGGTCCTTCAATTGTTTTTGCTACAGCTAATCCAATCGCTGAACGCCGCCAAGTAGAACTAGCTGAGTAGTAAAGCATGTAGGCTCCTTTGTCTCCATTTGACCATTCATAATCAGCATTCCAGATCACATCTGGCGCCCAAAGACTATAGCCGCCTTTTGAATCAGCATCATCATATCCTGCCCATTTAAATGTTTCAGCTAGATTTTCTTTGGTATTTCCATAAATAATATTGTCTTCCATTGATTCATATTCGTGAGAAAAAGGAACTTCCCACGTTTGTAAGTCTGATGTTTTTGCTTGAGCAAGATGTGAACCAAATACATAGAATAATTCTTGATTTTCCTCATGGATAGTTGTAATTGAAGGGTCATGGATCGATACCCGTTCCTTAGATGTTGTTTCCCACTCCTTTTGTATAAGCTGCTCGGCAGCTTCCCCTGTTTGACATCCCATAAGAAAAAAACTGGTCAAAAAAACAGGTATCATCCTACTGATCATATTTATTTTTGTAGTCATTTTTTTCCTCTCTTTTTCTTAAGCTTTGATTACACCAGGTTCGCCAAAATTAGGCAGTCCATTTTTATGCCACGTAAATGGCTGAACATACGCATGTCTGTTTGGATTTTCCAATGGATCACTATAATCATTTTTTTCTGGTCGAGCGTGATAAACTAAAATATCTTGCTTTCCTTCCTCATCAATTGTAAATGAATTATGACCAGGACCATAAAGAGAATTACGCTCAGAACTTGAAAACACTGGTTCTTTTAATTTGTTCCACGAGTAGCCATTCAACAAATCGCTCTCTTCATCTGCCCATAAAAGCCCCATCGCATAGTTTTCATCCGTCGCACTTGCTGAATAAGTGATAAACACTTTTCCATTTCTAATCAAAGCGGCGGGTGCTTCGTTTACTTTGAAGCCGATTTTTTCCCATTCATAATAAGGGATACTCAGAAGAGTCTGCTTTCCTTTCAATGTCCAAGGATTTTCCATCTCTGATAAATAAAGATTGGAATTGCCTGGAATATTTGGATCTACTTGTGCCCAGACATAATACAATCGGTTCCTATGTTCAAATACCGTAGCATCTAAACTGAAACTCTCAAATTGCGTCTTAATTTGTCCTTTTTCCACCCACTCTCCTTCAAAGGGACTTTCTTTCGCATTTTCGATTGCAAACATCCGATGATGATGCTGATCATTTCTGACTTCTCCATGATCTGCAGCAGCAAAATAGATGTACCATTTCCCCTGAATAAAATGAATCTCTGGTGCCCAGATCAGCTCACTCATTGAGCCTTCGGCATGAGCCGTCCAGATGACTTTTACTTCACCGTCAGCCAGTCCTTTCAAGGTTTTCGCACGTCTTAATTCGATTTCCTGATACCCTGGTTTTGATCCAGTGAAGTAATAATATCCATCGGTATGCTTGTATATCCATGGGTCTGCTCGTTCTAATACAATCGGTTCCAAATAATTTTCTGCCATAAATTCTACACCTTCTTAAAAAATTCCATTTTCCGTTTTTAGTATTTTTATTGCTTTATTTTTAGACATATACATCGTCGTAGCTAGTAAATAGAAGACGACACCAATCACATCATAGATGATCAAATGGATGATGACACAGGCGATCATCCAACGTATCGTTCCTTTGTTTATTTGTTTGTCTCGCATATTCTTCGCGTTGATCCAACTGATAACGCCCATCAAAATCGTTGCTAATGCAACGATCAACACTACTTTTGAGATCATACCTATAAGACTTGATTGTAAATATTCATACTGATTTTGATTTTGAAACGCTGCGATCCCTTGTTCTTCAAACCAAGGATAATACCCAAACATCGTTACGAGACCAATACAGACATCCCAGACCGCACTGGCACGTAGTAAGTTTCTTTCCAGTTTTCGATTCATGATCTTCACTATCCTTTTATTCCTGCATTTAAGTTCATAGATTCAATGAAATATTTTTGGGCAAATAAAAACAGCAGTACTGTGGGAATAATGGCAATCAATGCTGATCCCATTAACTGGCCAATCATCCGATAATTCCCATAAATGTCTTGTAATAAAAGCAGCCCAGCCGTAATTGGCATCTTACTAACGTCTGTGTACACGATTACTGGCCATAAGAAATCATTCCAAGAGCCAGTGAAAGAAAAGAGTCCGGCAACGATCAGAACAGGTTTGATCAACGGAACGATAATCTCTGAAAAAATTGTAAACTCATCTGCACCGTCCATTCGCGCCGATTCATCAAACTCAAGAGGAATTCCCTTCATAAATTGTCTGACAAGAAAAATATTCCCCATTCCAGCCAGTCCTGGAACAATCATGGCAAGAGATGAATTGACCCAACCAAATGTTTCGATGATTTTATAGGAAGGAATCAAATTCACAACACCGGGAAACATCGAGATCCCCATCAAAAGATAAAAGATTCGATCACGATATTTAAAGCGCGTTCTGCCATAACCATAAGCTGTCACTGAAACAACGATCACAACTAAGACAGTGTGAGTGACTGCGATAAACAGTGAATTCCATAACCACTGCATGATAGGCGCAGTAGAGGTATTGGTTAAAATCGCTATATAGTTATCTAATATCCAATTTACGGGTAACAAGCGAAACCCAGTGGAGACGATTTCGGTCTGAGAACGAAAAGAAGTGGCGAAGCTAAAAATCAATGGAATAACCCAGATGATACATAAAACGATCAGAAACAAATATGCGATGATCATACTAGGTATATGTTTCTTTTGTGTATTCATTTTTTACCCCCTTAAGTATTGCTTCTATCTAAAAGAAAATATTGAAATACGGACACACACATAATGATCAATCCTAATATGACTGCCATAGCCGAAGCCATCCCTGCAATTGATTCCCCTTGACTAAAAGCCAGTGAACGGATATACATCATCAATACAGTCGTGCTTTGATTGGGTCCTCCACCAGTCATCATCAAAGGCTGTGCAAAGACGTTAAATGCCCCAGCAGTTGTCATCACGATTGTATATAAAAGTGGAAACCGAATAGACGGCAAGGTCACGTTCAAGAATTTTTGGAACGATCCAGCTCCGTCGATCTCTGCGGCTTCATAAAGGTCTTCATTGACACCCGCTAAAGCTGAGCGATAGATGATCATGTTACCACCAATCGCTCCCCAAATGCTGACAGCGAAAATCAAGATCCACGCATAAGGTTGTCGCGATGCCCAAGAGAAATCAAATCCAAAAATATTATTTACGGCACCTAATCGAGAGTGGAAAATCAGTGACCATATCAAAGAACCAGCTGATACAGAGATAAGACCAGGAATATATAGAACCGCTTGAAAAAGTCCTTTCAGCTTCACTTTTTTATGTTGCAGTGCCGCTGCAATCATCAAAGGAATAATGATCTGTAGTGGTACCATGATCAAGACAAAAATAAAGGTATTTTTCAAACCATTCCAAAATTGAGTATAGAAAGTGGACGAACTATCAAATAACAATGTCTTATAGTTGTTTAGGCCGACCCAAACAGGATCAGAAACCAAATTCCATTGAGTAAATGAAGCATAAATCCCATAGACTGTTGGAATGCATACAAAAATAATAAAGAGAACCATATGCGGTCCAATGAATGCAATTGAAGCCCAGTTAATGCTCTTTTTTTTCATTCCTTTCATTCCCTTCCAAAAATCAGAAAGAGGATAAAATTATCCCCTTTCAATTATTTAGCTACTTCCGCAATCTTATCTTCTACATATTGTTGCATCGTTGCTAAACCTTCATCCAAGTCTAATTCACCGTATGCAATATCTGTGCAATAGACGTCTAATGCCTCTAATACATAGGAGAAATAAACATAGTCAAAGATATAAAGTGTATCTTCTTCCTCTGAAGTTGAAGTAAAGAAGGATTGAGGATATTGTTGATAATCATCACTTTCTAAAATGTCTTTACTAGCGATAATTTGTCCCGCTTTTGCCCATTCAATCGAATTCGTACGAACGAATTCTAAGAATTGCGCGATGACCTCTTCTTTCTCATCTGTTCTAGACTCACTCTTCAACATACCAAACATATGGGAAGCAGCCCGATTTGTTACAATATCATCAGATGTTGAATAAATATTTGTGACACCCCAATTCAGCCCTTCAACAGCATCATGCGCGGTTGAAGTCCAAGTACCATCTGTGGACAATAGAACATTTCCACCTTGGAACATCAGATAACCGTCTTCGCCATAAGGAGTCATTAACCCAGCATCGGTTAGTGCTTTAATTCTTTCCAATGCTTCTTTCATTTCCGGAGTATTAACGGTCGGATTGCCAGCCTCATCAGAAATAGCTCCTCCTAAATTACGGATCTGAGCCAAAATAACCCAGGAAAGTAAGGCATTGTTAACAACATAATCGCCTTCGTCCATTTTCCCTGCTAATGACATCATTTCATCAAAAGTAACAATATTATCGTCTAACCAAGAGGCAACATCATATTTCTCTAAAAGGTCCTGATTATAGTACATTGCACTCGCATGGATATCTAACGGAATTGTATACTGAGTGCCTCCAATTGTTCCTGCATTCCAAGCAGTATCTAAATAATTGCCTTTTTGTAGCTCTGGTTGATGCGAAACCAAAGGTTCAACCGTATCGAGAATATTCGAATTAACAAATTCCTCTACTTTGTAGGAATGCATTAATGTTAAATCAGGAATACCATTTTTAGAGCTAACGACTGTACTTAATTTTGTATACATATCAGATGTGATGACGTGATTAATTTTGTAATCTGATCCAGACTGTTCATTAAATTCATCTACAATCTTGTCCATATAAGCACCATCATCCCCCGTAAGAGGAGACCAAAAATTTATTGTGTATTTTTCTTTTTCTGAAGACTGGTAACGTTTAAAACCGGCAAAAGCAATTGCGACTACTGCAACCAATGCACCAATAATAATAAGTTTCTTCTTCATGTTCTTCCCTCTTTCATTGAAATTGAATTATGACCTAGCCGAACACTCCTATCCTCCTCATCACTATTTACTATCAATTCGTATATAATTTCATTACTTATTACCAAAATTTGCAAACGTTTTCTATTTACAAATAAATCATAACTTTATTTGTAACCGCTGTCAACAACATTTTAATTAATTTTACTAGAATAATTGCTACTTTAATTAATGAATATATTAATCAACAAACGAAATAAACAATGCTATTTACACAAATTAGCAAATGTATTAACATTCAAGTAAATCAAACAGTTTAAACGGAGGCGACACGATGCAATTAGAAATCAATCAAGAAGCATTACCTGTCTATGAGGCACTTGCCAGTAACGTGCGAATCAAAATTATTCAATTGCTGGCTAAAAACAAGATGAATGTCAAAGAGTTGGCACAAGAATTAGGTTTAAGCAGTGCGATTATTACGGTGCACATCAAAAAATTAGAGGAAGCCAAAATCATCAAAACGGAACGTGTGGGGCAAAAAAAGATTTCCAGTTTGAGAGTGGATCATATTGATATTAACTTTCCTGAGAAAATATTTAATGCCTTTGATACTAGAGAAACTTCGATTCCGATCGGTCATTATACAAATTATTTTGTTGAACCAACTTGTGGATTAGCGACACTCTCTGGTTTTATCGGTCCAGTAGATGAACCTAAATTTTTTATGGACCCGAATCGAATGGATGGTCGGATTCTCTGGTTCACGAAAGGCTTTGTTGAATACCAGTCACCCAATTTCCTTTCTCCAGATGAGAAACTAGAGATGATGGAGATTTCCATGGAGATTTCTTCTGAATTTCCTTTTTCTAATAATAATTGGCCGTCTGACATTACCTTTAGCTTAAACGGTATCACATTGGGCACCTGGACAAGCCCCGGAGATTTTGCAGATATTCGAGGCAAGTATACGCCAGATTGGTATCCAGACAACTTAAATCAATACGGGTTGTTGAAGACGATTCGAATCATGGAACATGGAACTTATATGGAAGGCGAACCATTGTCAGATATCACGATCAAGGATATTCCTACTTATGAAGACATATGGCACTTAAGAGTCGAGGTAAAGGAAGAGGCTGAAAATATAGGAGGCTGTACATTATTTGGCAAAGGATTCGGAAATTATGATCAAGACATCAAAATCAAAATGTTTTACAGCTAAATAGGAAGAATAATAACATTTCATACGCTGTTCCCATCTTTAATGGCTTATAGAGGGCACCTTTAGCTGAGAATAAGACAAAACAGACCATCTAGCTTCAATTAAGAGCTAGAGGGTCTGTTTTTGATTTTAAAACTTAGTTTATTTCTTCAAATGGTAGCTATAGGTGCTGACAACGATATTTTCACGCCAAGACAATCGCAATCTTAACCGCAAACTTGTTTGGTTATGGAGAATATTCTGCCAACGTCTGTTTGGTACAAATTGAGGAATCAGCACAGTAGTTGTATAGTTTTGTTTCGCTGCATTTTTACTTACGATATCTACATAACGGATAATCGGATTTTCAATCGAGCGATAAGAAGAGTGGACGATTGAGAAACGGACATCTGGGAAGTGCTTTTTAAATTCTGCTTCGATTTCTTTTTCCTTTTCAACATCTTCGTCTAGCGAAACATGCATCGCAACGACATAGTCACCGATCGAACGTGCGTAATTCAATGCACCGATATTCACCCGTGTCACATTCCCAACTAATACAAGAACGGTATTTCCGTCATAGTCATGTAGTTTTGCATCATTTTCTAAACGAAGCTGTTCTGCCACTTTTTTATAATGGTCATGAATCTTATAAAAAATGAACATAACGATTGGCATGATGATGAAGAAAGGCCAAATGTCCCCTAACCGATAGACGAACAAAATCGCAATGATTGCATATGAGATGAACGCACCTGTAATATTGGCAATCGATTTGCTTAACCATCTTTTTCCTTCTTTTTTCCATTTGACGACCATCCCTGTTTGAGATAAAGCAAATGGAATGAACACGCCGATAGAGTATAACGGAATCAAGCGTTCTGTTGAGCCATGGAAAATAAACAGCAACACGATCGAACCTAGCGCTAGAGTGATAATCCCATTGGAATAGCCTAGTCGATCCCCACGATCTTGATACATGTGAGGCATGAATTTATCTTTTGCCAAATTGTATGCAAGAACTGGAAAAGCAGAAAAACCAGTATTGGCAGCAACGGCTAAAATCAGTGCTGTAGCAAATTGAAGGACGTAATACAAAATACCATGTCCAAAGACAGCTTTACCGATTTGAGACAAAACAGTGACTTCTTTTTCTGGAACGATTCCATACCAATAGTTGATAAATGTGATTCCAACGAAGAAGAAACCTAAGATCAATGCCATCATCGTCAATGTGGCAGCGGCATTTTTGGCTCTTGGCTTTTTGAAGAATGGTACGGCATTACTGATAGCCTCAACCCCAGTCAAAGAGGAGGAACCAGAAGAAAATGCTCGTAAAATCAAGGCGATAGAAACCCCCGGAACAGCCGCCCCTGGAAGTGCAGTAGCTTGCAATGGCACAGCACCTGTCACGATATTATATAACCCAACAACGATTAGCAACGAGATCACAAGGATAAATGTGTACACCGGAAATAACAGGAACGATGCAGATTCTCTCAGACCACGAAGGTTCAGCATCATCAGTAGTAAAACGATTGTCACAGAAATAGCAACTTGATGCCCGTATAATGCTGGCACCGCTGATGTGATTGCTTCAGCACCTGCTGAGACAGATACTGCTACCGTCAACATGTAGTCGATCAATAAAGAACCACCGGAAATCAAGCCCGCATTCTTCCCTAGATTCTCACTGCTGACGACATATGCTCCACCGCCATGAGGATAAGCATGGATGATTTGACGATATGATAGCGTTAAGGAAATCAATAAAATAATAACAAAAGCGGCAATGGGCAGCGAATACCAGATAGCTGCAGCAGACAAAGCGACTAAAACAACAACGATTTGTTCCGTACCATATGCAATAGATGATAACGCATCAGACGACAATAATGCCAAAGCAGCAAAACGGGTTAATTTGTGCTCATCATTTTCAGCAGATTTTAAAGGCTTACCTACTAACAACCTTTTTAAGTAATCCAATTTTTAAACTCCTTTACACGCAATTTTACTTCAAGTATTATAGTCGAAAATTTATAGTAAACAAGATGTTATAGTACGCTCACTGACCTTAAAAGTCAATAAACTTTAAGAAAATAATTGGAAAAAAACAGAAAAATATCAAGCGCTTTTTCAAACGCTTTAATACAGCAAAAATCTAACATTTTTTTATGGGCTTTTTCTTTGAATTCTATAATAAAAGGATAGAACTTGACTTAGAAAATCAGGTTCTATCCTTTTTTATATCTTAACTTTTGAAAGAGAAATGTGAAGCTGTTTTTTTGTTTGGCCATTCTTATTACTTCATGCAGAACAGCTTTTTCACAACCTCTTGGTACATGGTGTTCCATCAGCTGACCCTCGATATTAGCTCAAAACGCTGATTTCACAACCTCTTTTTTTAATGAAAAATATGGCTCTCATGCGCCGCTTCTTTGAATTTCGTCATTTTTTCTTCGATGAACGGATAGACTGCCGTTCCTACGACTCCAAAGACAACAAACAAACCGACCATGATCCAGATTGCATTCGTAGCATTTGGCCAGTAAATGCCTCCTGCAGATTCCCGCAACAAGTTTACCGCATGCGTAAATGGCAAGAACGGATTGATCATTTGGAAGAATTTTCCTGAGACTTGGATCGGATAGTTCCCGCCTCCACCAGAGATCGACAGTACTAAAATAATGATAGCGATCCCTTTACCGACATTATCGAATAATGCAGCCAAGACGTAAACGATCATCATGAACGCTAGGGCGATCAAGACAGCAAATGACACGCTGTAGACTGGATTTTGGACATCTACTCCTAGTAAGAAAATATTCCCTAATGTAACAATCAAGCTTTGCGCGATTGCCATTGTCAAGAATGTCAGCATACGAGCAACGAATTGTTCTCGTTTCGTAAAATTGTTTCGGTCTTTCTTTCCTAAATAGTATTCTGTCGTAGCAACACTTGAAAGAAGAACAGCGCCGACCCACAGACATAGTGCAGTATAAAATGGGGTGCTAGCTGAACCGTTATTTGCGATTGGATAAAGCGCATTGGTTTGCAGCTCAACAGGTTGTGTAAAGAAGTCACTTTCTTTTGTTGCATCTAGTTTCAATAATTTGATGACTTCGCCTAGATCAACTTCCTGTTCGCCTTTTCGGATCGCATCTGCTGCTTTTTGGATACCAGCTTTGATATTTGGCCAGTCATTGTTGATCAAGTCCGCAGCAGCATTCACAGCTGTTTCGACTTCTGGCATTTTTTCATTTACTGTTGTCAATGTACCGGTGATTTCATTTTTTAGTGCGGGCCAATCATTTTGGATAAAATCAGCGGCCAACCCTAATTTTTGCTGAAGGATCGGTAATTCATTATTGTATAGGTCTGCCCCTTCATTGATGCCATTGACGATGGTCTCCATATTGCCATTCAACATTGTATTGGCATCGTGGATTTCTTGTCCAATTGCAGGCATTTCTTTTTGATATTTTTCTAAGATTGCCACTGCATTTGTTACAGTTGCTTTTGTTGAGCTGAGAAGCGAATCAAAGTCGATCTGGTCCGCTTTGCTCAGTGCGCCTTGTGCAGTCCCAATCGTATCGATGACTTGGTCTAGTAGAGAAGTGACGGTGGAGCTGACTTGATCCGTCTTGATACCAGTAACGATACCATTAACATTTTCAGCAGCAGTTTGTACTTGTTTTAATAAATCAGTAACTCTATCCGTGTTCCCTTCTTGAACAGCTGTGTTCAAATCAGTGAGACGACTTTGCAAATCGCCTAGCAAGGGTTTCAATTGATTTAGCTGATCAATAACTGGCTGCAATTTCGTATTTCCAGCACTTGTTTGCAATTTAGTCAGGAACTCGACCAGTTTATCGATTGCATTTTGTTGTTGAGGAATACTGTTGATAAAACTGTTTAACACATTCCCGATATCTTCTTTTTCTTTTTCACTTAGTTGGTTATCTTGGACAGCTGCATTGATCGTCTCAGCTAGCGAACCCGTCGTTGTTGCCACTTGTCCAATTGACTTCAATGTAACATCTACACTGTTTGTGATGCTTGGTATCGCATCTTTCAGCTGAGAGGCACCTGATTTTGTTTGGTTTGCTAGATCACTTGCCTGGTTTTCTAAATTTTTCACATCTGGCAAGATATCTTGTACTTGTTGGATGATCGTCAAGCCTTGTTTTGCTTCGTCAATTCCTTGATTCATTGTCTCTTGGATCGAAGCAAAATCACCGTCGATCTCTGCTAGTTGTTTACCGGCATTTTGGATCTCTGGGATTTTTTCTTGCAAATCAAGGATGATTTTTGCTTGGTCTTTCAACTCAGGCATTTTGTCATTCAATGCAACAACTTTTTCGCCCATCTCATCTACTTTAGGGATGTAATCCACGAATTCATTTGCTTTATTCAGTTTTTCTTTAATGTCAGGTAGTTGACTTTGTAATTCGAGGACTTGCTTTGTGTAGCCGTCGATCGTGTCCAGATTTTCATCTGTTGATAAAATCATATCTTTGACTTTATTGATACTTACTAGGTTCGTATCGATGTCGTAACCTATTTCATTGAATACTTTCAATAAAGTCGAACTGGCTGTTTTGATAAATTCATTTGTGATTTGCGATTGGATCGAACTTGCTCCTTTATCGGTGATTTTCGGTGCAATCGCATTGATTTTTTCATTTACCGTATATTCGATTTTGGGTTTCTTGATGTCACCACTAGTAAAACTCAGCAAATCTTCTGAGAAATCCTTTGGCAGGTAAATACCTGCGTAATACTTTCCGGAACGGACTCCGTCTTCTAATTGTTCTTTTGAATCAACGAATTGCCATCCTAATTGTTTATTTTTATGAAGCGATTCGATGACTTGCTTCCCAATGGCCACTTCTTTACCTTGAAACTCTGCTGGCTTGTCTGCACTGTAAACAGCAATTGGCAGCTCTCCAGTATTTCCATATGGATCCCATAGTGCTTTAATGTTAAACCACGCATATAGCGAAGGGATGATCATGATCGCAATGATCAAAAGTGTAGCAATCGGGTTTTTGAAAATCCGTTTCCAGTCAAGCAAATATAAACGAAGTGTATTTTTGATTGACTGCATAGTTCTCCCCCTTCTTCTTTTTTCAGCTGAATTACTTTACCATGTATTTCATACTTTTTTCAATCGGCTTTTTTCAAAAAAGTCGAATTTTTGGACATATCACGGCAATTGTCTCATTGTAATCTCTTACATATTGAGAAATAATTAAGGATTACAGCCTTTACTTTATCATGAAATAAAAGGGAAAGATAATTTTATGCCAAAGTTTTTATCTATTATACGTATACGCAAAAAAGCTAAAACACTTTTTTGGTCTTTGCCCCTACAAAAATGTTTCAGCTTTTTTCATTTTTTATTCCTATATTTCTTACTTTTCGAATGACAAAATGATTTTCCCAGCAGGAGGATGCCCTTCAACTTGCTGATGTGCTTGGATGACATGTGCAAGGGAAGCAGACAGATTCATTGAAATAAAAATATGAAAGGCACCTTTTTGATAGGCTTTGATTATGCCAGCAAAGGCTTCTGCATCTTGATATTCCTTTCTTGGAACAAATGATTCATAAAAGCCTTCCTTTTTTTGCCGCAAATCTAGGTCTGGGAGGTCATTTAATGCAACATATCTCCCACCTGGTTTTAGGATATGAATGCCGGTTTCTCCTTTGATGCTTCCTTTCGTGGCATCAATCACAAGGTCTGCTTGATCAGCAAATTGCATACCTGGATCTGTTTTATCATAAGCAGCAAATGCTGAAGCTCCTAGTTTCCTTACTTTTTCTTCGTTTTTACTAGAGGCACTGGTTAAGATTCGGATACCCTTTTCGTGGAGAAGCTGGATCAGACTAGACCCGACCGCACCTGATGCACCTAGAACCATCACTGTATCTGTCGGCTGGATTTCCGTCAAATGATTGATTAGATTGTACGCCGTAATCCCGGGTGTGACCATTCCGGCTGCTTCTTCCCAACTCATTTCATCTGGAATTTTTGCTGCTTTTGCTGATGGCAGTACGACTTCTTCTCCGTAAGTCCCGCCGACTGCATGGACAGCTACTCGATCACCTACATGAACAGTTGTGACATCTGAACCAATCTCTGTCACGATACCAGCGCCATCATTACCTAGTACATAAGGGAATTTCAATGTTCGTATCTCTTTCATCTCTCCTGAACGCAAGGCAACATCATACGGATTCACGCTGAATGCTTTTATTTCTACACGAATATGTCCGGAATCGACTTCTCTGGGATGAGCATCGATTTCTTCAAAAACATCTTGCGCTTCTCCGTAACCGTTAATTGCAAATCTTCGCATGGTTACCATCTCCCTTTTTCTTTAAGTTTACGTTCATGCCTTTATTTTGACAAAAAAAATGTCTTTTCGATTTGGAACATGATCCAAAACAAAATAGTTGTTTTTTTTCGCGTATCGTGTTAAATTATTCATCTAAAAGCGTAAAGATTACGATTTACGCTAATAAAAAAATTGGAGGAATTTGTTGATGGCTAAAAAATCAAAGATTGCCAAAGCAAAAAAACAGCAAGAAACGATTGAACGCTATGCTGCTTTACGTCAGGAATTAAAAGCGCAAAAAGATTATGAAGGCTTGCGTAAACTTCCTTTAGATGCTCGTCCAGAACGGTTGAAAAATCGCGATCTAATCGATGGACGACCTCGCGGATACATGCGTAAATTCGGGATGTCCCGTATAAAATTCCGTGAGTTAGCACATAAAGGTTTGATTCCAGGAGTAAAAAAAGCCAGCTGGTAGTCCAAGTCTGGCTGTAAAGGAGGAGGGCGCATGGACCACTCCTTGGATCATCAAAAAAGATACGTTCGCTTCTTCTAGCAGAAATGCTGGTACTAGAAGCGGACGTATCTTTTTTTACGCACAGTTGGTCCTTTTTTTATATGTAAAGGCTGCATGGTTACTTCGCTATACTTATTTAGTAACAGGAGTGAGTGCCTCAATGCCCACACTAATTTTTAATGCTCGGTCAACTTCTGCCATAATTGGACGATCCAAATGGCAGACTTTTTCTTTCAATCTTGATTTATCGATCGTTCTGATCTGCTCCAACAGGATAACGGAGTCTCTTTCTATTCCTGTTCCAGTAGCTTTGATCCCAATGTGAGTCGGAAGCTTAGGCTTAGCCATTTTTGCCGTTATAGCCGCAACAATGATCGTCGGGCTGAAATGGTTACCTAGATTATTTTGAATAACCAAAACTGGACGTGTTCCGCCTTGCTCCGATCCCACGACTGGAGAAAGATCAGCAAAATAAATATCTCCTCTTTTTACCATAGGATCCTCCTTATTCTTGATATTCTCTTGGTATCCGCTGTCCTAATCCGCATGCCACTTCATAGTGGATCGTACCTAATTGATCTGCTACATCTTGCATAGTGATTTCTTTGTCTGCATTTTTGCCGATAAGCGTCACTTTTGTCCCGACCGGAAATTCTTGAGGCAATCGGATCATCAGTTGATCCATACATACACGTCCAATCGTTTCACAATAGTTTCCTTCTACCAATAAAGAAAAACCTTGCATCTTTCGTAGCCAGCCATCTGCATAACCGATCGGTATCGTTCCGATCCATTCTGCTTCAGGAGTGATATATGTTTCCCCGTAGCCGATTCCTTCACCTGCTGGGAGTTTTTTGACTTGGATCAATTCAGAAACCAGTTCAAGCGCTGGCTGTAACGGATAAACTTCCGGTAGTGCATGTCCAGATGGGTTCAGTCCGTACATTGCTACTCCATAACGAATCATATTGCCGATTGTTTCATCATGCCATAAAGCCGTTGCACTGTTACTGACATGTACATATCGAGGAAGTTCAGGAAGTTTTTTTAGCACTTCCATAAAGCGTTCCTTTTGCAGATTCCAATACGTATCGTCTGATTGATCTGCTGTAGAAAAATGGGTAAATAATCCTTCCCATTCTAATACACGACTTTCTCTGATGAATGCAGCTGCCTCTTTTACTTCTTCAGATGTACAAAAACCGATACGCCCCATCCCAGTATCTGCTTTTAAATGGATCGAAAGAGGCATCTCTAGCTTACTTTCCTCTAAAATAGCAGCTGCTGCCTGCAACCATTCCCGGGTACCTGCAGTTACTGACAAATCATGAGCAACAGCTAAAGCCAGTGCGTCGTAAGGAACCATGTTCAAGATAAGGATGGGCTGAGTAAATCCAGCTTCTCTCAACTCGACTCCTTCATCTAAATTTGAAACACAAAAGCCCGAAGCTCCACCAGCAACTGCTGCTTCAGCTGTCTCTACAGCTCCATGACCGTATCCGTTTGCTTTTACTACTGCAAACAATTCTTTCCCTTGCGGAAGTCTTGCCACTTCATTTGCTACATTTTCAGTTATAGCTTTTTTATGTATCACTGCTTTCGTTGGGCGGTGCCAAGCGACAACCATCATTTTTCCTTCTTTCTAGTCTTCCAAAATAATTTGTGCAAAAGCTGTTTCATTTGTGTGAGTAATACTGACCCATACATTGCCTTCATGAGGGGAACGCGTAACAACGGGCTGACCGTTTTCATTTTTTAAAATCTCGATATCTTGAAAGGTAACTTTCCCGATCCCCGTTCCCCAAGCTTTAGAGAAAGCTTCTTTACAGGCGTAACGCCCGCCTAAAAATTCTACTTGGCGATGAAAAGGCAAGGACTGGAACAGTTTCGTTTCTTCAGAGGTCAAGATTCGTGCAATGAATTTTGGTTTTTCTTCGATCAGCCGAGTGATCCTAGACAATTCGACTGCATCGATCCCAATTCCTTTTATCATATGCTTTTCTCTTTTCAATAAATTTAGAACACTCTCATTCTACCAAATTATAACCATTTTGCCACAAATAAGTCCACAAATAACAAAAATGAAAGTTTCTCTTAAAACAGAGAAACTTTCATTTTAGGTTTAATCGTTATTTGAACGGATCACAAATCCGCGTTTTTTATCATTGTGACGTTTACCGCCATCTTTTTGGCTGTTATTATTTTTGCTATAACCGCCTTTTGATTTGTTTCCACGATAATTCCCGCCGTCACGACGATTACGGTTGTTTCCGCCGCCACGTTTGCCATTTTTGTTGTATCCTTTTTTCTGCATTGGCAATGGACGTTCTGGTGTGATCTTCACTGGTACTGCATCAGCTGGATCTTTTGCTGTCGTTTTCAGCAGTAATGCAACCAAATCTTGTGCAGAATATTCTTCTAATAATTTATCTGCTGTTTGCAGGTATTTATCTAGACCGTTTTCTGCAAGTTTTGTTTCGATTTGTTCAACTGCAGCACCTAATTGACCTTTGAATGCTTCTTTTTCAGTTGGCGGACGTAAAGTCGTCATCCGTTTTTTCGTCAAGTTTTCGATCACATGCAAGTAGTCCATTTCATTTGGTGTAACGAAAGTCACAGACATACCGCCTTTTCCGGCACGACCTGTACGTCCGATACGGTGAACGTAGCTTTCTGGATCTTGAGGGATATCATAGTTGTACACATGAGTGACACCTGAGATATCTAATCCACGTGCGGCAACGTCTGTCGCTACAAGGATATCTAAATGACCGTTCTTGAATGAACGCAATACGCTCATCCGTTTTTGTTGAGACAAATCGCCATGGATTCCTTCTGCACGATAACCACGTGCTTCTAATCCGCGTGCCAATTCATCTACGCGGCGTTTTGTACGTCCGAAGACGATTGTTAGTTCCGGTGTTTGAACATCAAACAAGCGAGTCATGATATCAAATTTTTCGTATTCTTTTGCGCGGACATAGTATTGATCGATCAAGTCAGCTGTCATTTCTTTCGCTTTGATCTTCACATGATGTGGACTTTTCATGAATTTAACGCCGATATTCTTGATGGCTGGCGGCATTGTTGCTGAGAAAAGTAATGTTTGTCTTTGCTCAGGAACTTGAGAAATGATTTTTTCGATATCTTCCAAGAAGCCCATATTCAACATTTCATCTGCTTCATCCAAGACTAATGTTTGAACAGTTCCAAGCTTCAATGTATGGCGGTTGATGTGGTCAAGCATACGTCCTGGTGTACCCACAACGATATGTGGACGATCTTTCAAGCCACGGATCTGACGGCCAATATCTGCTCCACCGTAGACAGCTTGCACACGCACTTTTTTGTCGCGCCCTAAACGATATAGTTCTTCTTGTGTTTGGATAGCTAATTCACGTGTTGGTGCGATAACCAGACCTTGTAATTCGTGACGATCTGGATCGATTTTTTCTAACATTGGTAATCCAAATGCAGCTGTTTTCCCTGTACCTGTCTGTGCTTGTCCAATAACGTCTTTTCCAGCTAATGCTAGCGGAATCGTTTCTGCTTGGATAGGTGTTGCTTCTTCAAAACCAGCGCGTTCGACTGATTTCAACAATTCTGGTGATAATTCTAGTTCTTTAAATTTCAAATGAATCCTCCTATATGGTTGTTAACTGAGGATGTAGCTTTTTTGCTACCCCGTCGATTTGTTCGGTCAAAGTGTATTGTTTCTTTTTGACAGTGGCCACGCACGTTTTTACCCATTCTTAGCCCCTGTGGCACCACCGAAAAATCACTTTGCGAAGTTTAGGCATTAGAAAAGCCAAACGGGTCGCGTTCAGCTTTATCATGATTATGACATCTGGTTTCGACAAGTTGCTTCCATGGCAAAACCAGTCCAATTTCTCTTCATCTTTCGGCAATAGGTTATTCTAACATAGCTTTTCATTTTCTGCAAGTTTACAGATTTTTATTTCATTTGCTGAAGCTGTTCTACTACTTCGAATAAGCCCATGCTGTTGCTGCCTTTCAGCATAATACTGTCTGTTGATTCAAGATTTTGTTTGACAGCTTCAATCAATTTATTCTTTTCTTTTTCAAAATAGAACACAGGTAGTTGCGGATATTTTTGATTCAAGTCTTCTTTTAATGCATGCATTTGTTCCCCGTACAAGAAAATCATGGCAAATTTCTCAGGATCGATATGTTCACTCATTTGCGCATGCATGTTTAATGAATCTTTCCCTAATTCCAGCATATCTGCTAACACAGCGATTCTGCGCCCTTTTGTTGGCAGATTTTTAAAAGTATCTAATACTAGTCCCATGGCTGTTGGATTTGCATTGTAGACATCGCTCAAAATAGCTGCACCATTTCCTGCCGTTAGCCATTCAGTTCTGTTTTGTGTGATAGAAACATGAGCGAGCCCTTGGCGTATCTCAGGTATGGACAGTCCAAAGAAGCGCCCGATCGTATACGCAATCAAAGCATTCGTTACATTATAACTTCCAGGCAGCGGGATCGTAAATGTTTCTCCTTCTACTACAAAATCGGTTTGCGCTTTTCCTTCTGCTGTCACTTCTGCATGAACATCGCCTTTTCCAATACCAAATGTTGTGACTGTTTGTACTAATGTTGCCGTTAAAGGTGTCAGCAACGGTTCATCTGCGGGCACAACGAGTAATCCGTCTGGTACAAGTCCGTCAGTGATTTCCATTTTAGCTTTAGCGATTCCTTCTCGCGACCCAAGATTTTCTATGTGTGCTTCACCGATCATTGTGATTGCTGCAGCTTTTGGTTGAGCCATAAGTGAAAGTTCCGTGATTTCATTGGCGTGATCCATGCCCATTTCCAAGACGATCTTTTCTGTATCTTGCGGCATATGCAAAATCGTGTAAGGAAGACCAATATTATTGTTGTAATTTCCTTGCGTCTTATATGTTTTGTATTTTTCAGACAAGACAGACGCGGTTAGATCTTTCGTGGTTGTTTTACCATTGCTTCCTGTAATTGCAACGACTTCTGCGCCTACTTTTTCCAAGTAATAGGTTGCCAATTGCTGCATGGCTTTCAAAGGATCTGCTACAGGGATAACTGGAAAATCTTTTGGTGCTTGTTCAACAGGCAAGCTCCAAAATGAAGCAGATGCGCCGTTTGTGATCGCTTGCTGGATAAATTCATGTCCATCTCTCGTACCGGCAAGAGGAACGAATAAACTTCCTTCGGTTATCTTCCGGCTGTCAAATTCGACATTGGTAATCTTTGTCAGTGCAGAGCATTCGCTGCCCACGGCTTGTGCAATTTCTTGTATTGTTAGATTCATTGAGATCTCTCCTAAAAAAGGTTGTGAAAAAAGCGTTTGGCCTAAACGGCGGGTTCGCATGACTCTCACTTCCAAGTAAATTTCTCTATTCGTATTTAGAAGCTAGAATGAACGCGGTTACGCAATCACTCCAGCTTCTTCTTTATTTCTCTTTATTCATTTTTTTCAAAAAAAGATTGACGCTGATGGTATCGATTCATTCCTAATTGAATCAGTTCTTCAATCAAATCACCGTATTTCAAGCCCATATTTTCCCATAAGAGTGGGTACATACTGAACTCCGTAAATCCTGGCATAGAGTTTAATTCATTCAGGAATAATTCATTTTTATTTGTCAAAAAGAAATCACACCGGCTCAGTCCGCTTCCGCCTAACATCGTGTAAGCTAACTTCGCGTACTCTTGCGCTTTTTGATAAACTTCTTCCGGCACTTCGGCTGGAATCTGCATTTCGATTTTATTATTGATATATTTGGCTTCATAATCATAGAATGCTACGTCTTTTACGACTTCACCAGGCAAAGTCGTCCGAACATCTTCATTTCCTAATACAGCAACTTCGATTTCGCGCGCTTCAATTCCTTGTTCAACGATTGCTCGAGAATCATACTGATAGGCTGTTGCTAAAGCATTTTGCAATTCTTCGCGGTTTTCTGCTTTTGTAATACCGACACTAGAACCCATATTCGCCGGTTTGACAAACATCGGATAAAGCAAAGAACCTTCACATTGATCAAATACTTTTTTAGGATTTTCTTTCCATTGATTCTTAAGTACTGGTACATAAGGAACTTGTGGCACACCAGCAGCTTGTAAAATATATTTGGTCATGATTTTATCCATGGCACATGCACTGGTCAATACGCCTGCGCCGACATAAGGCATATTCAATGTCTCTAAGAAGCCTTGGATCGTTCCATCTTCTCCGTTTGGCCCATGTAAAACTGGAAAAACGATGGCTCCTTCTTCTTTGATTTCGCCCGGATTGATCACTTTTCCTGTAAAGCCTTCCTCTGTCTGTCCACTTGGGTCCCATGAAAGATGCAAGACATCTTTGCTGGCAGGTTTTTCTGTTAGTAATGGACCTTTGACCCATTGTCCTTCTTTTGTAATAAATACGAGTTGAACTTGGTAATAATTATAATAAATGGCATTTAAAACTGAAAATGCGGAAAGAATGGACACTTCATGCTCTGCGCTGCGTCCGCCATATAGTAAAGTAATCTTCAAAAGATTGTCCTCCTGTATTCTAAATCGTTCAGTGATTTACTCTCATATTTTAGCACAAAACAAAAATAAACGAATAACTTATTTATAAAAAAACGAGTTGGTTTCTAAAAGAACAAACGTCATTTATTTTTTGCCAGCTAGATTATTTGTCCCGTTTTTTATAAAAAGTTATGATAAAGGAAAGGAGGGATGATGATGGCGCAAACAAATCCACGCAGCCGCTTGGCAGAAATCATTCGAGTGTTCATCAACTACAATGTAGTGCCAAACTTTGTACAGCAAAAAAATCCCGAACAGGTAAAAAAAGCCTTTGAAGAATTAGGACCCACCTTCATCAAGATAGGACAGATGCTTTCTGTTCGGGAAGACTTGCTTTCCTCTGCCTTCACTCAGACATTCAAAACATTACAAGACAGTGTACCTAGCGACACATTTTCAACGGTCAAAAGGACGATTGAAACGGAACTTTCTCTTTCAGTATCAGATATATTCGATGATTTTTCCAAATCGCCTTTTGCCTCCGCTTCTATGGGACAGGCGCACCGTGCCAAGCTGAAAAGCGGTGACGCGGTAGTTGTTAAGATCCAACACCCTAACATTGCCGAAGAGATCCGCCTTGATCTTCAACTATTTGAGCGTGCAATCCCTTTGATCAAATACATTCCTGAAACTAGCGTAGTTGATCTAAAAGGGGTACTCCAAGAAGTAAAACGTTCCTTGATCAATGAAATGGACTTCTTAAAAGAAAGTCAAAATGGCGAACAATTCTATCAAAAGAACAATGGCTGGAAAGAGATCCGCAGCCCCAAAATTTATGACGCTTTTTGTTCGAAAAAAGTGATCGTAATGGAAGAAATGTCTGGTAAAAACTTGAATCATTTGATGAATGCCGAAAACGGAACAGAAACTTTTATCACCGGTATTCAAAACAAGCAGCTGAAACAAGAAGTTGCAAAGCTTTTAGTTGAGAACTTTATGAAACAGGTGTTTGATGATGGTTTTTTCCATGCTGATCCTCATCCGGGAAATTTGCTGTTCCATGTGCTAACAAAAGAAGAACAGACACAAGCTCGCCGAACAGCTGAAACAGTTCATGAAAAAGAGTTCGGCCCCTTTGCTTTTCGAGCCTCTACTTCTACAGAAGACCCTGTTGCGCCATATACGGTCAACTACATTGATTTTGGCATGATGGGGCATCTTTCTGCAGGACTTAGGCAAAAGCTCACACAAGCCGTTTTAGCGCTGTATACGAAAGATGCTTATCGAATCGAAAAAGCGGTCCTTCGACTTTGTCAGCAAGAAGGCTTATTTGATGAAAGTCGGTTTCACCAAGAACTGACAAGTTTTCTTGAACAATATTATGATTCCCCTATTGATGAAATCAACTTGCAAGAAGTATTCGCACAAGTCGTGATGATCTGTCATCAAAATAATCTGCAGTTCGACCGTGATATCACGCTTTTGCTGAAAGCATTCGGGACATTAGAAGGGGTGATCCGTGTCCTTGACCCTGAAGTTTCCCTCATGGAAGTTGCTTCGCCTTTTGCCCAACATTACTTTCTCACCCATTTGGATGTAGAAGATACATTGAAACAAAGTGGATTAGATCTATTAGAAGGAATGAAGGCTGCGCCTAAGATTCCACAACAGCTCCATCATCTATTAGAAATGTGGACTTCGGGACAAGGAAAAGTCAATTTGGAATTAAAAAAGCAAGACAAATTATTGAACAGGATCGAAAGTATGATCAATCGGCTTGTTTTCGGTATGATTTTAGCTGCATTGATCGTAGGATCTTCCCTCCTTGTCCAAGCTGCACCTGTAGAAAACGCAGAGGTCGTTTCCTTATTAGGGATATTTACGTATGCTATTGCCGCATTTGTCATTATTTTTTTAGCAATCGATGCATTGATCCAAATGTACAAGAAGAGGAAAAAGTAGAAAAAAGTTGGGAGAAAGCTGTTCTGCCTCAAGCAATAAGAATGACCAAATAAAAATAGCTCCTCCTATTTTACCGTTTTTTGAGCGAGTACCGAAGAACAACAAAAAAAGGAACAAGGAATCCATTTATCCTGTTTCCCTGTTCCTTTTTTGATGTATTCGCGCACAAGTAAACTACCTTCGTTACCTACTATCTTCTGTACTTGGTAAACCTTGGTCAATTGCCTTTTTCAACGCTTGACGAAAAGCCGTATGATCTTTCTCCGTAAAGGGTTTTGGACCCTTTGTCCTTATGCCAGCTTTTCTTAATTTCCCACTATGGTAACGTTGTTCGAGAAGCGTACCGATATTCGCTTCGTCAAATTCTTTTCCAGAGTGATGGAACACTCGCACACCCTTCGGCAATACAAGTGAAGCTAAACCATAATCTTGCGTGATCAAAAAATCATTCTTCTTAACCATACCGACGATTTTATAATCTGCACTATCAGCTCCACGGTCTACGTAGACGATTTGGACATGATTAGCGTATTCTTTGGTCGTATAATGGTCTACACTGGTTACGATAATCACGTCGAGACCATAGGATTCTCCTAACTTTATGACATCTTCTTTTACTGGAGAACCATCCCCATCAATGAATAGCCTCATTCTTTTTCGCCTTCTTCCATAAATGATATACAGTCACCAATCCGCTCATTAAGAGACCGACATTGATCCATTTGGCTAAAATAAGCAGTTGCGCACTTGCTATCGGCACTGCTCCATGGTTCAGCATGATCAGTAGTAGATGGATTGGCTCTCCCATTTCTTTTGCTAAAATAAACAAAAGCGTCATTAATAAAAACTGGTGGATCACACTTCCTTTATTTTGAGTAGTGTATTTGGCAATAATCCGACGATCCATTGGAATAGCTACATCGGTTTGATAGTATTCCTTATTTAGCCAACTGCCTGTTACTACATGCCAGAAACTAAGCAGAAAGACACCTATCGCAAAACCATTTGGAATCAAGAGGACCAGCAAAGAAGAACTCAGTCCAAGCAATTGCGTAGCCAATGGAGACCATGATAAACGTTTCAAAATCAATGGTCCGACTATTTTTGCTGCAATCAAACCGGCAACATAAGGCAAATACATATAAAACGGAAGTTTCTCTAATCCGTACAGTATGCCAACATAAAAACTGCTAAACAAAAAAAGAAAATTCCCTAGCATTCCATTTAGAAAAGTAAACAGATTCAGCCAACTTGGCAACTTCCATTCCTTCTTCTGGTGGCCTAAGACGAACACGAACACAATGAACAACACCAAGAAACCATAAACAGCAAGATCAAAAAGCCTTTCATCGAATAACAATCGGGCATTTCTCAAAAGAAACAATAAGCCAAAGAACACCAAAAATAAAACAAGCTCCCGCGTAGCCACTAGGTTTCTTTTAATATCTTTGAAATCCAGTTCGTAACGCGGATAATGACTGACCGTATGGTAGGCCATGACATAAAAAAGTGTATAAATCGTAAAGCTTGCTGCAATCTGAGTCGGTGCAGGCAGTCCGATTGCTTGATACAGGAGGAATAGCCAGATAGCTGCAAATAAGTACTTTTTCCCATCCATATTGATAAATCCTTGCGTCTTCTCATGGAAATTGACCGTGATATTAGCAGGTACAAGCCATGCTGCACTCAGCCCTAGAAGAACACTTGAAAAATAAAACAAAGGAAAATAAAATACGCCTAGTATTCCAAGTAATGAACCAGTACCACCCATCAGCAAAGCAATCATCAGCAACGTGTAACTATCTAGACCAAATCGTAGACTATTGACTAAAAACAGCCCAGTCATCCGAAAGGCATAAAACAGCGTAAATGGCAAAATCGTCAGCCAATTATGCGAATCTGTTATTCCCAAAAATAAAAGATAAGGAATCAAAATAACCGTATTGCTTAAGATAAAGGGCGTTGTTTGCGTAAAATTGCGCCCAAATCGTTTGAGTTTTTCGAACATGACAATGGCTCCCTTAAACAGTCTTATAACTAATCTGCTCTTCGATTTTAGCATTAAAGGGGAAATAAACCAATTTTACAGAATATATTCTTGTAAAAAAAAATGCGGAAAGAAGCATAAGCTTCTTTCCGCATTTTTGCGGTACTTGATTACTCAAGCAGACAAGCCCTTCTCCACAAAAGTCTTGCCCGACACCCCTGCATCCGGCAGGTGATAAAGATAGAAATCAATTATCCTGTGCCTCCAAAATCAATTAGGAGCTCTGTAAACCAGAGTCCTTCTCGACCCGTCGCATGAAGTTACTTTAACACAGTTCCTAAGATTATGCGAGAGCTTTTTTCATTTTATAATCGACCATTTGAAATCCTTGACCGATATCTGAAACAAGTTCTTCTGTAATCTCAAACCCTTCATGCTTATAAACCTCGATTGCTTGGTGATTTCCCTGGTTCACTCGTAAAAAAATCTCTTTTTCCTTTGTTTGCGCAGCAAGTTCTTCATACCAGTGAAAAACCGAAGAAGTCAATCCTTGACCACGGGCTTTATTCAGCAAATATAATTTACTTAAATAGATTTTACCTTTTATCTCTTCATAAGCAGTGTAACCGACAGTCTTCCCTTCACTTTTTAATAAAAAATAAGAAACGCCTTCTGCCAGTTCTTTTTGGATCTGCTTTTTTGACTGATAAGTTTTCAGCATATAATCGACTTGTTTTTGACCAATAATTGGTACAAAAGCTTCCGGCCATACTTCTTGAATGACTGCCATCAGCTCATCCAGTTCATTTTCTGTTACTTTTATTTTTTCCATACACCCACGTCCTTTTTTACATTATAAATGACCTTGCGCTTGATGGAATAAAAAGAGCATGATCATACTGTACACACCTACCGACCACGGCTTCAAGAAAATCACGATCTGCATAAACTCTCTAAAAGATAATTTCGTCAAACCAGCTACTAGACAGATCAAGTCGTCTGGCGCAAAGGGAAGCAGCAAGGTAACGACTAATACTTTTTTGATATCTTTCGTTTTTCTTGTCAGCAATTCATCAAATTTTTGATACTTTTTTGGCGATAAAATAAGCTGGACAAAGGCTACGCCATAGTAACGGACAAGCAAAAATCCGATTGCTTCCCCAATCACTAGACCAATACAACTATATAAAAGCCCAAATCCATTGCCAAACATCAGCATGCCAGCTACCGAAGAGATCCCTCCCGGCAGAATAGGAATGATCACTTGGATCACTTGCAACAGAACAAATACTATCACTGCATACTTGCCGAATTCCTGGATAAACGCTTGCAAAGACGTGCTTGAACGAAAAATCCCATGATGATAAGCATAGAGAATCAACACAAAGAAAAACAACAGACCGATGATTGGCATGATCTGAAGACATTTTTGTAAAACTGATGCTTTTTTAGACATCTTTCTTCCTCATATCTTTTTTCATTTGCTAAAACTGCCTCCTTAGGGGGTGATGCAAAAGTAGCTTCTTCGGAAAATTCCTTCTTATTTATTGAAGCTGACTACTTCTGACACAACCTCTTGTTAAACGGTGTTCAAAAGCTTGCATCTGCGATAATAAACCCAACCAAACGAAAAACATGAAAAGCTGTTTTTGTTTGATTTGTTCTTATTACTGGATGCAGGGCAGCTTTTTCACGACCTCTGATTCACGGTGCTCAATCAGCTGACCTTCGGTATTAGCTCAAAAAACGGTAAAATATAAGTAGCTATTTTTCCGTTTTTTCTCTCTAATACTCAAGTCAAGACGCTGATTTCACAACCTCTTGTTATAAATAAAAAAACAGTTGACTGGTGACTGTTCAAAAAGCAGGATCTTGCTTTTCAAACGGTCGCAGTCCGTTCAACTGTTTCACTGCGCACTATTTATGGTTTAAGAAACTAGCCACTTTTGTTGTAATCAAATCAATAGCAACGTGGTTTTCTCCGCCTTCTGGAACAATGATATCCGCATAGCGCTTCGTTGGTTCGATAAATTGATGATACATCGGTTTAACAACTGTCAAATATTGCTCGATCACGGAGTCCAATGTGCGTCCCCGTTCTTCCATATCCCGTTTGATACGACGAATAATACGAATATCATCGTCTGTATCTACGTATACCTTGATATCCATCAAGTCACGCAGACGTTCATCTTCTAAGATCAGGATTCCTTCTAGAATGATCACTTCTTTTGGTTCCTGAATGATCGTTGCCTGACTTCTTGTATGCGCTACATAGTCATACACGGGTTTTTCAATGGCTTTATAGTTCAGTAAGTCGCCTACATGCTGAATCAGCAGATCATTATCAAAGGCAAAAGGGTGATCGTAATTTGTGTTCAATCGTTCTTCAAAACTCAAATGGCTCTGATCCTTATAATAAGAATCTTGTTCAAGCATCATGATGGAATGGTCCGGGAAGTTGTTGAAAATCGCACGGCTGACACTTGTCTTTCCGCTTCCTGACCCACCCGTCACACCAATGATAATTGGCTTGCTTTTTGTCATTGACTAAAACCTCTTTCGTATCCGTTTTTTCATTCTAATCTATTATAGCGAAAAAACACGAAAATGCTATATTTTTCTGAAAATTAATCCTTTTCAATTTCCAATAATGAGTAAAGTTCTTCTAAAGAATCGATTCGATAAGTGGGTTGAATCTCTTCGATTTCCGGCAATTTGTTTTTATTGAACCAAATCGTATCGATCCCTGCCATGTTCCCTCCTTTGATATCAGAAGTCAGTGAATCACCAATGATCACCGTCTGCTTTTTATCAAGATCAGGAATGTGGGAAAATACATGATCAAAAAATTCTTTCATCGGCTTTTGCGCTCCGACAGCTTCTGAGACAAATATATCTTTAAAATAATCAAGCATTCCTGCATCTGTTAAACGCTGATATTGAGTATGCGACACACCGTTCGTTACAATATAAAGTTCGGCGTGAGGATGGAGCTTTTTCAGAAGTTCTAGACTTCCCGGAACAAGATCATGTCCTTGGTTCAAGTAGTGACGATAGCGTTTCTCCATTTGGCGACTATCTACTGTTTTCCCAAATTGCTGGAAGAGTAATCCAAAACGACTGCCTGTTACTTCTTCTCGTGATAGTCTGCCCTTTTCAAATTCCTGCCATAAATGATGATTCAAAGCCTTATAGCTCGTTTTGATTTCTGGTGTCAATGTGATCCCTTGCTCTGCGAACAAAGCACTTAAAGCATTTGCCTCAGTTTGTTGAAAGTCTAGCAATGTATCATCAACATCAAACAATAAAGTGTTATATCTCATCTTTTTAATCTCCTATTTAAAATAAATACTTAACTTTTTCATCTCTGCTAGCGTCAACGATCGGTACTCGCCTACTGCCAACTGTTCATCTAATTCCAATGGTCCCATGCTTAACCGCTTCAATGCGATCACTTTCTTTCCTTGGGCTAAAAACATCTTTTTGACTTGATGGAATTTCCCCTCTTGGATCGTCAATAAAACGGTACTTTGGTGCTTGTCTGCTTTGAGTATTTTTAGATTAGCCGGCTGGCATTGGTACCCATCAGCGAATACGATTCCTTTTTCAAATGCTGCTACGTCTGCTGATGTCACCCTTTCGTTCACCACTGCTTGATAAGTCTTTGAGACCTTTTTTTCAGGAAGGAGCATTTCATATCCCAATTGGCCATTCGAAGTAATCAGCAATAGTCCTGTTGTATCTCTATCCAGTCTTCCCACTGGATAGAGCGGCTGAAAACGATCGGCACTTGCAATCAGATCGATTACCGTCGTCTTTTCTGGATCTGACACAGCAGTCACAGCTTTTTTAGGCTTGTTGAGAAGATAGTAGGACTCATTTGTTTCTAAATGTTCACCTGCTACTTCAATCCGATGCAGCAAACTGTCTACATTTCGATTTTGTCGAAATTCGACTGTGCCATCGATCATCACTTGCTTCAAAGCAAACAGCCGCTTCATTTCCTTACGTGTCGTTTCTAATTTTTCTTCTATTAATTTATCTAAGCGCATACCGTTTCCTTTCTTATTACTAATAAGAATTATACCTTGAATATGTTTGCTTGCAAATAAATCATCAGCGTTATTCCTTGACTTAACTAGCAGTTCGCGTTACGGTTAAAGAGTAAAGTGAATTGGATTTCTCATACACAGCGTAATGACCTGGTGGAGAAAAGTTGAATCCTGACTTTCTAAGGGGAGATACGCACATCTCTCCTTTTGCGTTTTTTTAAGCGCCCTGCCTTCGATGATGTGCAAGAGATTAGCCTTTAGAATTCACTTAAATAAAATCTGTCCGTTACCAAAGCAGACAGTCACATTTTAAGGAGGAATTTTGGTTATGTCAGTATCATTAGAAGTAAGTAAAAGAGAAGTACGTCCCCGTTCATTAAGAAATAAACTTCGTCATGAAGGGAAAGTTCCAGCTGTTGTTTATGGGTATAAAATAGAAAGTACCCCTATCTCATTCGATGGTTTGACACTAAGCAAATTGCTGCGTGAACATGGAGCAAACACAGTTATCACGATGGACATTGACGGACAAAAAGTCAATACATTGGTTCATAAGATCCAAACGAACACTTTTACTAATCATTTCGAACATGCAGAATTTCTATCTGTCAACATGTCGGAAGAAACAGAAGTCGAAACAGAAGTCGTTCTTGTTGGCGAATCAGTTGGTGTTAAATCGGGTGGAGTGTTAGCTCAAAACTTGTATACAGTAGTCGTATCTGCTACACCAGACAAATTGCCTGAACGAATTGAAGTCGACGTGACAAACTTGGAATTAGGCGATTCTATTACAGTAGCCGATCTTCCAAAAAACGACGATTACAAGTTCGTGACCGACAGTGAAGAACAAATTGCTGCTGTAGTCGCTCAAAGTGAAGAAGAAGAAAGCACAGGTGAAGGCGGCGAACCAGAAGTAATCGGTTCAAAAGAAGAATAATACTGAAACAATCAGGTGGTGTTAGAAGCGGCGGGTCAGCAGCTTTTAACACGCCTTTTTTATTTCTAATCGTTTATTTTCATATGGGGCTTCCGCTTTTGTAAATAGCTTTGCAAACGAAAAATGCTGATTTACCAAGCTTTCCCTCGCATATTTTTATCGTACCTTTATAAAAATTTATACTTTGAAAAAAAGTATTCAATTATTGTTGCATTTTTCCTGATTCTTTATTAGAATGAACCCTCGTTAAAGTAAGTATTTCTAGTTTATCCTATGATTGATTATAAAAATAAAAACATTCGTTGATTCGAAGGAGGTTAACCAGATGTTTGAAAGTTTTGATAGCAGCCGCAACCGTTACGCTTCAGTTGGTGTAGTATCAAGTTTGCCAGATGAATTGATTGACAGTATATGGTTTATTATTGACCTAGATCTTAAGGGAGTCATTCCATTAGAAAATATATTAACCTTTGATTTGATCGAAAATCGTGGAAAAGTGACGATGCATTTTTCTCAAGCAGGAAGCAATGTGGAAATGGATATTGATTTGCCGTTTGCCTATTCGAACCAATTTCCTGCTCAAGTATACGCCTATGATGACGGTACGAGAGAAACGATCCTTTTACCAAGTGAGATCAGACAATATTAAGGTGATAGATAAACGTGGATGTCCCTTATTTTACAGACCAGGCCAAGTTGTTGATTCTTTGACTCAATTCTTGGCTTCTTTTTATGGAATTTCATCAATTATCATTGATTTCTAATTGGTATTCTCAGGATAAACGCTATATACTACTAACTAAATTTTAAAGATATAAGGAGTTTAAAAGATGCGCGATTTAACAAAAGGAAGCCCCGCTAAACTGATTTTGCTGTTCACTGTTCCTTTACTGATCGGAAACGTTTTTCAGCAGTTTTATAATATGATCGATATGATCATCGTGGGTCAGACACTAGGTAAAAATGCGCTGGCAGCGGTTGGTGCAACTGGAAGCCTGACATTTTTGATCATTGGTTTTGCCCAAGGGTTAACAGCTGGTTTAGCCATTATTACTGCACAACGTTACGGTGCAAAAGATTATCGGGGTCTGAAGAAAAGTTTTGCTGCTAGTGTTGTTATTAGTCTTGTCGTCACTGTGATTTTAACTGTCCTGAGTCTCCTGTTTATTCGTCCGATGCTTCAGTTGATGCAAACTCCTCCTGAAATAATTGATCAAGCACAAACATTTATTTCAATTATTTTGTTAGGGATCTTTGCATCCGTCAGTTTCAATTTGCTTTCTAATGTCATTCGCGCACTTGGTGACAGCCGCACACCATTATTCTTTCTGATCATTGCGGTCATCATCAATGTCGTACTTGATTTGATTTTTATTATCTATTTTGGTATGGGTGTGGAAGGTGCAGCTATTGCTACCGTAATCGCACAAGTTTCTTCTAGCGTACTGTGTCTTGTGTATATCAAGAAAAAGATGCCTTTATTACAGTTACGCAAAAAAGATTTCAATTTTGACAAAGAAGAGTTTCGTGTACATCTAAATGCAGCTTTGCCAATGGCGTTCCAGTCTTCAATCATCGCTGTCGGTGCTATCGTATTACAAGCAGCACTAAATAGCTTAGGGACAGATGTTGTGGCTGCTCAAGCCGCTGCTGGTCGTATTGATCAATTTGCCAATCAACCGATGATGTCATTTGGTATCGCAATGGCGACTTTCACTGCACAAAACTATGGTGCAAAGGAATATGGCCGAATCTTGCAAGGTGTACGACAAACTTTATTGATGAGTGTCGGATTTAGTCTTTTAGCAGGTGCTATCGTCATTTTCTTTGGACATTTCTTTGTTCAACTGTTTGTTAGCCCATCAGAAACACATGTATTTGAATTAGCACAAACCTACTTCAACATCAATGGGTCTCTTTACTGGATCTTAGCAGTCCTGTTCATTTTACGCTACACGCTTCAAGGTCTTGGACAAAGCAAGATTCCTACGATCGCCGGTATGATGGAATTGCTTATGCGTTCTTTTGCAGCTATCGTTCTTACAGGAATGTGGGGGTATCCAGGAGCCGCAGCAGCTTCTCCTCTAGCTTGGATCGGCTCTGTTGCTGTGTTGCTTTACTCTTACATGCGTTCGATGAAACAATTGAAACACATGGGTGAAGAGGAGCATTTCACGTTAGAACATGCCGAAGCAAGGTAACCTTGATTAAAAGAAATCGGTGCGGCTAAAAATGAAAACTTTTATTGAAAATATCTTCTTCGTTTACCGAAAACAGGTTTTTTAGATAACAAAAGGCTGTGACATTTTTTGTCACAGCCCTTTTTCATTTATTCTGCTTCTCTTTCCATGGTCTCTACTTTGAAATAATCGATATGTGCATGCTGGTATTCTAATACCGTGAAGCGAAATGAGGCAATCTCAATGATCGTTCCTGCGTTTATTTCTTTGTATCGGCTAGAAGCAAATCCCGCAAGTGTAGTAAAATTCGTTTCTTCAAACTCTGGAATCTCTACATGAAAATAACGTTGGAAATCATCTAATGTTAGTTTGCCGGAGACGATATAAGAGCCATCTGACTGTTCCGCTATCAACGCTTCGTCCAAATCTGTCTCATCCCGGATTTCCCCGACGATTTCTTCTAAAATATCTTCAATCGTCACTAAGCCGCTTGTCCCTCCATATTCATCTTTTAAGATAGCAATATGTTTTCCTTTTTTTCGCATGATCGTCAATAATTTTTTTATAGGGATCGTTTCAGTTGTTACGATTGGCTCTTCAATCAAATGTTCTACTGTCAGTTGGTCATCTTTATAAGATTGCTTGATCAAATCTGGTAAGGTAACATAACCTAGAACATTGTCTTTGGATTCTAAAATCACTGGATAGCGAGTATGTCCTTGCTCGATCGAAGCTTTTATCGCTTCTTTTACTGTTTCTGAAGCTTCGAATACTTGCATAGACGTACGATCTACTTGTATATCTTTTGCCAAGGTATCATCAAATTCAAACACGTTTTCCAAATAATGATATTCTTCTTTGGTCAACTCTCCTTTTTCATAAGAATTCAATGCGACTAATGTCAGCTCTTCTTGAGACAAGGTTTCTTCTCCTTCAGATACGAGGCGCACACCTAAAAGCTTTCCTAGACCCGCTGCCGAATGATTCAATACCCAAATAAAAGGAAACATTACTTTATAAAAATAATGAAGCGGTTTGACTACGAACAAGACGACCTTCTCCGTATTGACGATACTATAGCTCTTAGGAAGCAGTTCGCCAATAACCACATCGATATACGTCACTAAAATAAATCCTAGCGCCACAGAGATTGTACTGCTGATAGCCGAACTGAAAGGTAGTTTACCGATCACTGGTTCCAGTAGAGCCGCGACAGAGCCTTCACCGACCCACCCGATGATCAGACCGGTTAGCGTAATTCCTAATTGACTAGCTGATAAATAATTATCTAAATGGTGTGTAACATGAAGAGCTAGCTTGGCGTTCTTCACGTTTTCCTTTTCTAGTTGTTCCAATTTTGATCGTCTGATTTTCACTAAAGCAAATTCACTTGCTACAAAAAATGAAGTAATTGCGATCATCAAAAATAAAATAATGAAATTGATAACCATATTCTCCCGCCTTTCTCTTTTTCTATTGTACCCTTTTTCTACAAAAAGATTGAAAATAATGCGTATTTATATTAGGAATAAAAAAGGAGATGTGGCTGAAAAATGCCACATCTCCTTCTTACTCAAAAGCATTGCATTACTTGTTGCTAAACAGCTTTTTCGTGATTTCTGATAAAAACGGTATTCAAAAGCTGAATTCAGATCAAAGCGCTACTTTCACAATCGTTCTTTCAACCATGTTTTCCGAGTATTTCCAATGATAAGCGGAACAGTTTCATGTTTTACTTCACTGTACTCTAGCCCAAACCATGTTTCTGGCGAGGTAGCGATTTTTTTGATTGCCAGTTTTGCCTGCATGATTTGACGCTGCCATTTTCCTAGAGTTGTCACATTGGAGACTACTTCATCAATCAGGACAAATTGGAAATCGCCAACTTCCCGTCCTGGTGTCAGAGAGTATCTTTGTGGCTGTTTTGGCAAACGGCCTTGTTTCATCAAATCATGGATGACTTGGCGAACATATACATTGATTTCCTGTTGGACCCTGAAACCTAAGAACAGATTCACTTGGACAATAAAGTCGGTGCCCATCATATCTACTTGATATTCTTTCGTATATGGCTCATCCGTCACTTCCACATGAACAAACCAATAAACTCGTGCTCTTTTAGGTCGCTTATCTAAAATCGAATAGATGAACTGTCGTCCCACTTTGTCTTCAGCCATATCAGGCACTAAGAAGACTACATTCGTCTGATAGATTGGTAAAGAAGTATCATCACGTAATTCTTTAAGCTGAGGGATATAATCTCTCAAAGACACATCCTCAGTTGACGATTCGCGGATGATGTTTCCTTGTTCCCAAATGAACATCACAACTAAGATGATCAAACCAATCAGAACGGCTACAAAACCGCCACGGAAGAATTTGACGACACTTGAGATAAAGAAAACGACTTCTATTGCACCAAAGAAAAAGGTAACTAAATATGCAAACCAACGAGAATGGCCGTTTTGGATAAGATAAAAGTAAAGCAGTGCCGTCGTCATCAACATGGTCACCGTGATTGACAGACCATAAGCAGCTTCCATATGATGGGAAGTTCGGAATGTGACAACCACTAGAGAACAGGCGATCCATAGAATCAGATTGACTGCTGGGATATACATTTGCCCGATACTGTTCCCAGGATACATGATCTTTAATCGAGGCAGTAGTTTCAACTTGATGGCTTCCGAAACCAGCGTAAACGAGCCTGTAATCAATGCTTGCGAAGCAATCACCGCAGCAACTGTTGCAAAAGCAACGCCAATCACGATCCAACTTTGAGGCATCATTTGGAAGAATGGATTCAGGTTCTTGATTTGCTGTGCTTCAGGGTTTTGATAAACATTCAATAACCATGCAGCCTGCCCAAAATAATTGATAACCAAACAAATTTTGACGTAAGGCCAGCTCAAACGAATATTTCGTTTGCCGACATGTCCAAGATCGGAATAAAGCGCCTCTGCACCTGTCGTAGCCAAGAAAATATTTCCAAGAATGAACAAGCCTAGTTTGTTATCTGCACTAAAAAGCAGCTGGATTGCGTAATAAGGGTTCAATGCACGGATAACTGTCCAATCCTGGCTAAAATTCAGCAACCCCATTACTCCTAAAAAAGTAAACCAAGCGAACATGATTGGTCCGAATGCTTTTCCGACAATATCTGTCCCAAAGCGTTGGACCATGAATAAGACAAAAATAATAACTAAAGTGATAATGACGATCACGTTCTGGTTATTACCGAACCGGTCAAAAAACTGCGGAATTCCCCGCAATCCTTCAATCGCAGTCGTTACCGTCACAGCAGGGGTCAATACCCCATCTGCTAATAAGGCAGCTCCTCCGATCATTGCAGGAATGATCAAATATTTCCCACCTTTTCGGACAAGTGTGTAGAGTGAGAAAATTCCACCTTCCCCATGGTTATCTGCATTCAATGCAATCACGACATATTTGATCGTTGTTAGTAGAGTCAATGTCCAAAAAATCAATGAGACTGATCCGATAACAAAATCAGGATTGATTCCTGTCAATCCGCCATTATCTTCAACAATCGATTTCATCACGTAAAGCGGACTTGTCCCGATGTCTCCGTAGACGACTCCCATCGCTACAAGCAGGCCAGCCATTGATATCTTTTTGGTATTGTGCGTTGTTGCCACGTTTTTCCCTCATTTCTTGTTATATGGATGTCCTTTAGGTAAGCTTGAATGATAGACGATCTTCTTATCCATGACACCCGCTTTCCTAAATTGCTTCTAATTATCCAAGTAACACACTGAAGTGTCAACTTATTTGAATAAAATTATTCTTTCTTTGGTCGTTCCCTGATGCGTCTTGCCACAAATGAATAAAGAGCAAGGCAAAAAATTGCACCCAATAATGCTGGGATCAAATAAAAACCGCCAAGTTCCGGTCCAAGCGGCCCTAGTAAAAATTCGCCAAGCCAGCTGCCTAAAAAGCCGATAATGATATTTCCAGATACACCACCTGGGACTTCCTTTCCCAAAATGGCACCAGCTATCAAACCTAACACACCGCCGATAAACAACGACCATAAAAAGTTCAGCATAGCCTTCCCCTCCTTCGTCCCTTTATCTCACTTTTATTTTACGCTTTATTTAGAAGGACTCCAAAAATATGCACCAAGAAACTTCAGTAAAAAAAGAGGTTGTGACAGAAGTGGTCAGCTTCAAGAAATAAGAAGGAGTTTACGAAAATTGCTTCTCAAATTTTTGTGAAATTTCGGCTTATTTCCGAAGAAGCTACTTCTGGAACACCGTGAATCAGAGGTTGTGAAATCAGCGGTTTGACCTGAGTATTAGAGAAACAAACGGAAAAATAGTTCCCCATATTTTGCCGTTTTTTGAGCTAATATCGAGGGACAGCTGATTGAACACCGTTTATTGGAGAGGTTGTAAAAAAGCTGTTCTGCATCAAGTAATAAGAACAGCCAAGTCTCCTAATGTTTTTAACTTGGCTGGACTTATTACCGCAGATGCAAGCTTTTGAACACCGTTTATTCGCAAAAAAAGGACTGTGACAGTTTTTTGTCACAGTCCCCTTTTTTCGAATAATTGTTGTTCTCCTGCCAATTTCTTGATCACAAGACACAATATTCATAAGAATTAAAATTATTTTGCTTCGTTTTTCGTTGAACCATCTTCATTCAACATTGCTTTTCTTGACAGATTTACGCGTCCTTGTTTATCGATTTCAGTTACTTTCACAAGGATCTCATCACCTAGCTTAACAACATCTTCGACTTTATTGACACGATCGTTTGCCAATTGAGAAATATGGACAAGTCCATCTTTTCCTTTGATCAAGTTGACGAATGCACCGAATTTTTCGATACGGACAACTTTCCCTAGATAAACTTCACCGACTTTGACTTCTTTTGTCAGATCTTCGATGATCTTGATGGCTTTTTTGATCATTTCTGCATCAGCAGAAGCAATACTTACTTTTCCATCTTGATCGATATCGATTTTTACACCCGTTTCATCGATGATTCCATTGATCGTGTCTCCGCCTTTACCGATAACATCTTTGATTTTAGCAGGTTCGATCTGGATCATTTCGATTTTTGGTGCATATTGGCTTAATTCTTCACGTGGAGCAGCAATCGTTGAAGTCAATTCTTCTAAGATTTCCATACGTGCTTGTTTTGCTTGCGTCAATGCTTCAGTTAGGATTTGTTCTGTGATTCCTTGGATCTTGATATCCATCTGCAAAGCAGTGATCCCATCTTTTGTACCGGCAACCTTAAAGTCCATATCGCCAAGATGATCTTCCAACCCTTGGATATCTGTTAAGATCGTATAGTTCTCACCATCAGAAACAAGTCCCATCGCAATACCGGCAACAGGTGCTTTGATTGGTACCCCTGCATCCATCAATGCTAACGTGCCAGCACAGATACTTGCTTGGGAAGAAGAACCATTTGATTCCAATACTTCTGCTACCAAGCGGATCGTATAAGGAAATTCTTCTTCTGAAGGGATTACTTGTGCCAATGCACGTTCTCCTAATGCGCCATGTCCGATTTCCCGACGTCCTGGAGATCCTGCTCGTCCTGTAGAACCAACAGAAAATTGAGGGAAATTGTAGTGGTGGATGAATCGTTTGCTGACTTCAACCCCTAAACCGTCAATGATTTGGTGCTCTCCTAAAGGTGCGAGTGTACAAGCAGATAAAGCTTGTGTTTGTCCTCGTGTGAACAATCCTGATCCATGTACACGTGGCAATAAGCTGACTTCTGATGACAATGGACGGATTTCATCCAATTTACGCCCGTCAGGACGGATTTTATCGATGGTAATCAATTCACGTACGACATCTTTTTCCAAATCTTCCGTGATTTGTTTGACTTCTTTCAATAAGTGATCTTCATCTTCGTGACCTGCAAATTTCTCAGCGTAAGCTTCACGAATATCGAGTTTCACTTGCTCAATGTTCTCTTCGCGAGCAAGTTTTTCTTCGGTCATTACTGCTGCTTTCATTGTAGCGTAAGAAGCATCAAAGATTTCTTTTTTCAATACTTCATCAACTTGCAGTAAAGTGACTTCCATTTTTTCTTTTCCTACTGCTTGAACGATTTCTTCTTGGAAAGCAACTAATTCTTTGATAGCGTCAAAACCAAACAGCAATGCACCAAGCATGTCTTCTTCTGAAACTTCTTTCGCGCCACTTTCAACCATGTTGATCGCTTGTTTCGTACCAGCAACAGTCAATTCGATATCTGTTTGTTCTGCTTGCTCTACCGTTGGATTCAAGACATACTCACCATTTACACGACCAACTTCTACACCTGCAATCGGACCATCAAATGGGATATCTGAGATCGATAGTGCTAAAGAAGAACCTAACATCGCTGCCATAGCTGGTGAACAGTCAGTTTCTACACTCATCACGATGTTCGTTACTTGGACTTCGTTACGGAAGCCTTCCGCAAACATCGGGCGAATCGGACGGTCGATCAAACGAGCAGTCAATGTTGCTTCCGTACTTGGACGACCTTCTCGTTTGATGAAACCTCCAGGGATTTTCCCTGCTGCATACATTTTTTCTTCATAATTGATCGTTAATGGGAAAAAGTCTGTATCTTTTGCTTCTTTAGAGGCCACAGCTGCACTTAAGACCACTGTATCTCCATAACGGACTAAAACGGCTCCGTTTGCTTGTTTTGCTAGCTGACCGACTTCGATTTGTAAGGGACGGCCGCCCCATGTCGTTTTGAATACTTGTTTTTCTGACATAACTTCTCCTTTTCCTTCTCGTGAAAGCAAGACGCTACTAAACAAATGAAAACTGCTGAAAGCCGTTTTTTGAGCAGCTTTCATTTGGTTAGTAGGAGTCCATCTAGCTTGATCACGGAATTTTGCTTAATTGATATACGAGTAAAAAAAGTGAGATTCATGTGAATCCCACTCTTTTTGACTAAAATTAACGACGCAAGCCTAAACGTTTGATCAATTCGCGGTAACGTTGAACGTCAGTTTTACGTAAGTAAGCTAACAAGTTACGACGGTGACCAACTTTTTTCATTAGGCCGCGGTATGAATGATGGTCTTTTTTGTGCACGCGTGCATGTTCATTCAAGTGGTTGATTTCTTCAGTTAATACAGCGATTTGTACTTCTGGAGAACCAGTATCCCCTTCATGGCGAGCATATTCGTTGATGATTTCATTCTTGCGTTCTTTTGAAATTGCCATTTCTTTCACCTCTTTCGATTATTCCCCTGCGACTGAGTAAAACGTTGGTGATTCGCTTAACCAAGTGGCAGGCCGTGCGCCTAGAGCACACAGCTATACTTTACCTGAAACCGGGCTGGAAATCAAGTGGTTAATCATTAAGAAAAAGTAGTTTTCAAACAATCTTACTACTACTTTTCCATTTTTGTGGTAAACTATAATGCGAAAATAGACTTGAATATAGTCTTTTAAGAAAGGGGTACATATTCCATGATTACAATGGATGATATCATTCGTGAAGGAAATCCGACCTTACGCGAAGTAGCAGAAGAAGTTTCTCTTCCATTAAGCGAAGAAGATATCTCTTTAGGAAAAGAGATGCTTGAGTTCTTAAAAAACAGCCAAGATCCAATCAAAGCTGAAGAATTGCACTTACGAGGCGGTGTTGGCTTAGCTGCACCTCAATTAGATATTTCTAAAAGAATCATTGCTGTTCACGTACCAAGTGCAGACCCAGAGGTAGATGAACCTTCTCTAAGTACTGTTATGTATAATCCTAAAATTTTGAGCCATTCTGTTCAAGATGCTTGTTTAGGGGAAGGCGAAGGCTGTTTATCTGTTGACCGAGAGGTACCAGGATATGTCGTTCGCCATGCCAAAATCACTGTGTCTTATTATGATATGAATGGTGAAAAACACAAGATTCGTTTGAAGAATTATGAATCGATCGTCGTTCAACATGAAATCGACCATATCAACGGTGTGATGTTCTATGACCACATCAACGATCAAAATCCATTTGCATTAAAAGAAGGCGTATTGGTAATCGAATAGAGACTAGGATTGTTCCTTCGATTCTATGGCACAAGAAAGCTTTATAAAAAAGGGAAGTGACAGAAAATCGTCACTTCCCTTTTTATGTTTTGTCACTGACTGAAATCAAAATTACTAAAATCAAAATTCAGCATACGGCTGTGTCTTGGATAGAGATAAATTTTTATTGGGGATTATATGTTTTTTATCTCCTAAAAGATAGCTTTTATGTTTCGTTGCGCCTTCTTGGAGTTGGTTTAACCTCTGTTTTCTTGAATTTAGTGTTGCTATGCCCGTTGTTTGGGTTCGATTGTCTAGAACCTGTCCTGAGTTACTGTCTTGCCGATTTTCCCATGACTTTATTAACTGTCCCACTCGCTTCTTCCCTTGATTTTTATCGGTCTCTTGCTTCAATCCCTCTCTGTTTTCCCAAGAATCTACTTTTACCAACGGTTTTTCTGTTCGTGTATTCATACGCACGTTTTGTTTTGTTGGACTATTTGGTTGCCGATTGTTTAATTGATCATCCGCTTTATGTTGTACATTAGCTGCTGTTATGAAATCTGACAGCGGCTTTTGGTGATGGCGAGAAGCTAAATCAGTTAGTTGCGCTGACTTGTTTGGATGTAACCCTTTTGACTGAGTCGACTGTCCCACTGGTCTTAGGTCCATGCCAAAGTCGTTGACAGATATTTTCCATAATTCAGGGTTCCTATCCATATACATCTTTTTATCATCTTTCTTGTCTATGCTTTCATCTCTTTCTTTCGAGAAAGGCTTTGTCTGTTCTGATGTAGCAAAATTGATGTTTTCCAGCGGAGTCTCACGTTCTGCCTTTGTATCAGAAGCCTCTTGTTGCCGAGTGATCACTGAATGCTTTTGCTCATTGGATAGGTCTTTTAGTTGTTGGGTGGGTTCCTTCTTAGCTACTTGAGTTGGAGCTAGTGTAAGACACGTTGTTTGACATTCCTCTTGCCACACTGTAGCAAGATCTTCGTCTCTTTCCCAAGGCATCTTTTCAACGAACTCTTTTTGCTCGTTATATAAATAAATCTTCCCCTCTAATCCTTCATTGTTGTGATATACATATCGGAGTACTTGACTAGAGTAGCTTCCTTCCACTCCATTAGCAATGTTACATTCCATCTCGTACACACTTTCTTGCCAATCTTCTACTATCATTATTAATTCAGTAGCATCCACACCACCATCAGCTGCATCCATTGCATGTAAAAATTCTGGATCATAGTAAAGGTTCAACTCAACCACCGGACTTGCTTTCGCTACTTCCACGGCTATTTGTCCTCTCAAGTTGTACAAATAATCATCAAATTTTTTCTTTTCAGAATCAATTGATTCACTATCAAAAGTTATATTCAGATTTTTACAGATATTCTCTAATTTAAGTTCTTCAAACTTTCTGCTAACCTTTTGGAAATCCTCCCATAAAGCCCATTCTTTTGTTTCAGGGGAAAGATATGCCGTAAAGTTTTCAAAGAATTGCTGTTGAATGTTCTTATCAGAAATCTGTGGTGCATGCTTAAACACAGTATCTGTTATAGCAGTTAAATAATTAGTGTAATGTTTTTCTTTGTACTGATCAAATTCCAATCCTTTGTCAATATATAAGCTGATTTTTTGTTCTTTCTGTTTATCAGTGTCCATCTTGAACATCTCCTTTTTTCTGACTTGTTAAAAAGTATAGAACAGTTTACTTAAACAAAAAGAACTGCTTTTTCTTGAAAATAAAAAAACTGGCGTTTAAATTCCGCCAGTTCTTCGGTGTTATTTTTTTATGGAGCTTGTTATCCTTCGTATAAGATACCTGCTTCAGCTAGTTTTTGCTTGATTGTTTTCAGCATATGCTTTTCTGGGTAGCGGATCGTATGCAGATGGATTCCTCCTGTGAGTTCGGATAATAAAGAAGCATTGCTTTTTTGATAACGTCTCATAAATGAATCGATGTCTTGTGGCGTTTTAATGTGCAACGTGCCTGTTAGTTCACCGTAAAGCGGATGTTCTACGATCACATCAATGATTTCACCGCCATTTTCAACGATGAGTCTCAACTCTTCTTCTGTTTGATCTTTTCCATGCTGGACCGCGATTTTACTGATATGTCCAGTATTGGTTTCTTCTGTTTCAAGGATATAACCTCTTGCTGTTGCCACGATACTTTTACCTGCCGCTCGTAGTAAAGCAATATCACCGACAATAATCTGACGGCTGACTCCAAAAGTTTTCGCAAACTTGCTAGCACTCACTGGTTTTTCTGTATTTGCCAAGGTTTGCATGATTTGTTTTCGCCGTGCCTCTCCTTCGATCACACTTATTCCTCCTTCATTTTGTTTTGGTATTCGCGCGAGTGTTTCATCAAATCAACATATGTGTCTGTTATTGTTTCCTTGTATCCCTTATTTTTCAGCAGTTTAGCCACTTTATCCAATACTTGCTGCTCTCTTTTTTCATCATAAACTGCTTTGTTTCCTTCTTTTTTTACTTGTCCTATTTTAGTTACTGTATCCATTCTTTTTTCTAATAAAGCAACTAATTCTCGATCGATCGTATCGATCTTTTGACGTAATGTTTCAAGAGACTCTTCTAACGGTTCTTCCTCTACTGTCTTGATGATACGAGCAGGATTTCCTGCAATCACTACATTGTCGGGGAAAGATTTGGTCACGACCGAACCTGCGCCGACCACTACATTGTTTCCTAGCGTGACACCCGGCGTGACGATAACGCCTCCGCCTAACCAAACATTATCACCGATTTTTATGGGTTTTGCGTACTCCAAACCACTGTTGCGTTTCACTGGATGTAATGGATGTGTTGCCGTATACAGCTGGACATTGGGAGCGAACATGCAGTTATCACCGATTTCGATTGTGCTGACATCTAAAAATGTACAGTTGAAATTTGCATAAAAATTCTCACCGACAAATATATTATATCCGTAATCAAAATTGATAACTGGCTCCATATAGATTTTTTTCCCTGTACGACCAAATGTCTCTTTCAACAATTGGGATCGCAGTTCCGCTGATTCGGCTTGGTTGATGATTTGGCTTTGACTTCTTGCAAACATACGGTCGGCAACCAGCTCAGGATCATTGGCAAAATAAAGCTCGCCTGCAATCATTTTTTCTTTTTCTGTTTTGAATTCAGTCATAGTCTACTCCTAATTCTTGTATTTTTTTGAAAACAACCGCTCCGTCTTCCTGAATAAACGTATAAGGTTCCGCTAAATAAACAGGCGTTTGATTGATTACTAAAATTTTGGCTGACGGTTGGCGAAATTGTACCAGATCACAAAATGGATGAACTTGAAAACTCGTTCCAACAATGACGACCAGCTCTGCTTGGCTGACGGCGTAAGCCGCCTGCTCAATGACTTCATCTTGGAATCCTTCACCATATAACACGATGTTCGGGCGTATTTGTCCGCCGCATGCTTGATGTTTGTCGCTGTGAAGATATTCTTTCCAGTCTACTGTTTGCTTACATTTTCGACAATGACATTGATACAAACTTCCATGAAAATTGACGAGTTGCGGGCTTTTAGCTTTTGCGTGCAACCCGTCAATATTTTGCGAAACGACCCAGACATTTTTTTCTTTCGCTAGCTGTGCCATTTCTAAATGAATAATATTTGGTTTTGCTTCAGGATGATAAATCTTTTTGACAAATTGATAGAATTTATCCGGTTCATTCACCATTGCTTGATGACTCAGCAAGTATTCCGGCTGTTCCATTCCGTGGTAGATTCCTGTCAGTGATCGATAATCTGGCACTCCAGAAGGTGTGGATACCCCAGCACCGGTCAAAAACGTGATTTTCTGATGAGTCAATATCTCTTTTGCTGCTTCGTCTACTGTTCCTTGTTTCATGTTTTGTCACCTCACTTTCCATTATAGCCCATACTCAAACAAATTTATTGTTGAAAAGTGTGAAAAATAGGAATAAAAAAGTGTGAGGTACATTTGAACAATTTATCACAATCTTCACTGACAAAAGAATGAAAACGTGTTACAATACTGCTGTATAAAAGTGAGGTGAATCGATATGTTACCATTCTTTATTTACTGGGGCGTTATTCTGGCTTGCATCGCCTGGTTAGCGTTAAGTGTTTATTTCTCTGTTTTTTACCTTGTACGCAAAGAAAATGGAAATCTTTGGGCTTTTGCTTTATTCAACGTGATTGCCGCCATTGTTTTAGCCATTACATTAGCCGTTTATCGAACATGGGGCTGGGGAATCACTCAATACTCAAGTTTGATTTATCTAATATTAGCCATTTACGGTGTCGTTGTTCTTTTGCAAGCGATCCTAGGACGCGAGCCAAAGAAAGCGGCTGCTTAAATAATCGAGGTGGAACTGGATGCAGAAAATTTTCTGTTTCAGTTCTTTTTTTATTGTGTTACATACATTTTTGTGTATAATTATACTATTGTTTGTAATGGATAGATGATTCACATTGTGATTGTTTTTTCGGTAAAAGTAAAGATTTCTATATTTATCAGTATTTTTTCAAAAAACAGCAGTTATAGATTGACAAAGCCTCTCGAGTATCGTAAACTTTTTTTGTATAAATAACTGAATACGAGATGCCTCAATCAATGAGGTAGAGGTCGCGAGAATCATTAACCCTGTGGAGTGAAGCAAACATGGAGAAGCAGGAATAGGGAGGATCGCCGAAATGTACACTTTTTTGCTTGAAGTGTATGTTGGGACGCAAGTTAAGAGCTTGCGGACTGTCTTAGCAGTGATGCTAAGTTGCGCTATGTTTTGTGAGAGGTTTATCACCTTATGGAATTTTAGCGGCCTTTTTATATCTATAAATCGGTCGCTTTTTATTTTTTCAGATAAAGCTTTACCGCATTTCATCTAGACCGCTCGTGTATCATATAATCAGAAAGGGAGAAAAAAATGAAAAAAAATATGGTTTCAGTTGCCGTACTATTTGCTTTTGTCTTCTCACTATTCAGTGTGGGATCTCTGGCAAATGCAGATGAAAAAACACCGAGCGATGAGTTTCGCGTAGGTATGGAGGCTGGGTATGCACCCTTCAACTGGTCTCAACAAACAGATGAGAATAACGCCTTGCCAATCCAAGGCCAAAATAGTTACGCCGGCGGTTATGATGTTCAAATCGCTAAAAAAGTAGCAGATGGTTTAGGGAAAAAATTAGTCATCGTCCAAACAAAATGGGATGGTCTGGCTCCTGCCCTTCAATCAGGCAAGATCGATGCGATCATCGCCGGAATGAGCCCTACTGCTGAACGACGAAAAGAAATTGATTTTACCGATCCATATTATGAATCACAATTAGTAGTAGTAGTCCAGAAAGATGGCAAATACGCAAAGGCAAAAAGTTTAGCAGATCTTTCTGGAGCAAAGATCACTGCTCAGCTAAATACCTTCCATTATACTGTGATCGATCAGATACCGGATGTGCAGAAACAACAAGCAATGGATAATTTCTCAGCCATGAGAACAGCGTTAGCTTCTGGAATGATCGATGGTTATGTCAGCGAACGTCCGGAAGGTGTAACAGCAACTAGTGTGAACAAAGACTTGGAAATGCTCGAATTCAGCGGTGCAGATGGCTTCCAGACAAACCCGGAAGATGTTCAGATTTCTGTTGGTATGCGTAAAGGCGACCCGGATATCCAAAAAGTAAACCAGATTCTTTCTGGCATCTCTAACGATGAACGAACAAAAATCATGGACCAAGCAGTCAAAGACCAGCCTGCTGCAACTGATAGTGAAGAAAAAACCGGCATCATTTCTGACTTCACTACGATTTGGAAACAATATGGCAATATGTTCTTACGAGGTGCTGGACTTACCTTGTTCATCGCATTAATCGGGACAGTTGTCGGTACCACACTTGGATTACTGATTGGTGTCTTCCGTTCGGTACCTGAATCAGGAAATGCACTGACTCGCTTCTTCCAAAAAATCGGAAATGCACTTCTATCTATCTATGTCGAAATATTCCGCGGAACACCGATGATGGTACAAGCAATGGTCATCTTCTACGGTCTGGCACTCGCTTTTGGTATTTCGTTGAATCGAACGATTGCCGCTTTGTTTATCGTCTCTCTCAATACTGGAGCTTACATGACAGAGATCGTCCGCGGGGGGATTTTTGCAGTAGATGAAGGACAGTTCGAAGCTGCGCAAGCCATTGGTATGACCCATGGCCAAACGATGAGAAAAGTTGTTATTCCACAAGTTTTACGGAATATCTTGCCGGCCACGGGGAATGAATTTGTTATCAATATCAAAGATACAGCCGTTTTAAGTGTAATCGGCGTAGCTGATTTGTTCTTCCAAGGGAACTCTGCTTCCGGTGCGAATTTCCAATTCTTCCAAACATTTACGATCGTCGGGATCATCTACTTAGTCATGACCTTTACGATCACCAGAATCCTGCGTGCGGTAGAAAAGAAAATCGATGGCCCTTCTGCTTACACAAAGCTTGAAGAAATCGACAATTCAAATTTGCAGGAATAAGGAGGAAGAATCATGAGTGAAAAAATTATTGAAATCAACCATCTAAGAAAAAGCTTCGGTGAAAATGAAGTATTGAAAGATATCAGCGTGACAGTCAACAAAGGTGAAGTTGTGACGATCATCGGTTCTTCTGGTTCTGGTAAATCTACTTTCTTGCGCTGTATCAATTTACTAGAAAAACCAACAGGCGGCGAGATCATTTATAATGGAGAAAATGTATTAGCTCCTAAATATAATTTACCTAAATATCGAACGAATCTAGGTATGGTTTTCCAATCCTTCAATCTCTTCAACAATATGAACGTCTTGGAAAACTGTATGTCTGGACAAACAACTGTCCTGAAACGAGATAAAGAAACTGCCAAAAAAGTAGCAATCGAAAATCTGGAAAAAGTTGGTATGGATCGTTATGTCGAAGCTAAACCAGCACAATTGTCTGGCGGGCAGAAGCAGCGTGTCGCAATTGCTCGGGCATTATCGATGAATCCAGATGTATTGTTATTCGATGAACCTACTTCGGCGTTAGACCCTGAAATGGTTGGTGAAGTGCTTAATACGATCAAAGACTTAGCACATACTGGCTTGACGATGCTTATCGTGACGCATGAGATGGAATTTGCAAAAGATGTATCTGACCGTGTCATTTTTATGGATAAAGGTGTGATTGCAGAAGAAGGTACACCAGAAGATATCTTTGTCCATCCGAAAGAAGAACGTACAAAAGAGTTCCTTTCACGTATTTTAAATGCTTAGGATCAATCGCTGATTGGGACAGAGAGCTGCGGTGTTTACCGCAGTTCTTTTTTTGCGCCTACTCGTAAAAGGTAAATTTCTGAAAATTTTGGAATCTTAGTTGTGTTTTTCAGAAAACTCTCTTAATATGGAAGTAATATAAACTTTTTTAGTTAGGATGATTTAAAAATGAATGAAGAGCAAGAACTGCAGCGTGGACTGAAAAATAGACATGTCCAACTGATTTCTATTGGCGGAGCGATTGGAACGGGGCTGTTTTTAGGTTCCGGAAAGTCTATCCAGCTAGCTGGCCCTTCGATATTGCTCGCCTATCTCATCACTGGATGCATCTGTTTTTTCATTATGCGTGCGTTAGGCGAACTTCTGTTATCAAACACTAATAACCATTCTTTTCTGGATTTTGTTGCAGAATATCTTGGTAAAAAAGCGGCTTTCATTACTGGTTGGACGTATTGGTTCTGCTGGGTATCGATTGCAATGGCAGATTTAACAGCCATCGGGATGTATGTACGCTACTGGGCACCTGGTGTTCCTCAGTGGCTTCCTGAACTGATTGCATTAGGTCTTCTTCTTTGCTTGAATATGGTGGCTGTCTCGTTGTTTGGTGAATTAGAGTTTTGGTTTGCCTTGATCAAGGTTGTAGCGATCATTGCCTTTATCCTCGTAGGTGCTTATATGATCCTCACCCATTATACGACAGATATTGGCACAGCCAGCATCACGAATCTATGGTCTCATGGCGGATTCTTTCCGACTGGTGCCAAAGGATTCATCTTGGCTTTCCAAATGGTGACCTTTGCTTTTGCTGGGATCGAATTAGTTGGATTAGTCGCTGGGGAAACAGAAAATCCTGAAAAAGTATTGCCGGAAGCTATCAATAATATTCCTATCAGGATCATCTTATTTTACTTAGGTTCTCTTTTTGTCATTATGGCCATCTATCCATGGAATAGCTTGAATCCAGATAATAGTCCATTTGTAGAGGTATTTTCGGAAATTGGGATCACGATTGCTGCATCCTTGATCAATCTAGTCGTATTAAGTGCAGCAGCTTCTGCCTGCAACAGCGCCATATACAGTACAGGACGTATGCTTCGTTCTTTAGCACAAGAAGGCAGTGCTCCTAAAAAATTCAAAAAGTTAACAACACATCATGTTCCAGGGAATGCTTTGACATTTTCTACGATCGTCATTTTCATTTCGGTTATCTTGAATTACGTGATGCCTAGTGAAGTATTCACACTCGTAAGCAGTATTGCCACTACTTGTTTCTTGTTTATTTGGAGTATGCTTGTCTACACGCATATGAAATATCGTAAAAGTATCATCGGCAAAAAAGCACATTCATTTAAAATGCCGCTGTATCCATTGAGTAATTATTTGGTCTTTCTTTATATGGCCTTTGTGTGTGTCGTCTTGTTCCTAGGAAAAGATACGAGAATCGCTTTATTACTGACACCTGTGTGGTTCTTGCTTCTATTACTGATCTATCATATGAAATATGAACGTAAGAAGTAAGAAAGAGGTTGTGACAGAAGTGGTCAGCTTCAAGAAATAAGAAGGAATTGACGAAAATTGCTTCTTAAATTTTTGTGAAATTTCTGCTTATTTCAAAGAAGCTACTTCTAGAACACCGTGAACCAGAGGTTGTGAAAAAGTCGCTTAGTTTCGAGTAGTAAGAAAAATTTTGTGAAAATGGCTTTCCACATTTTTGCATAAATTTGGCTTAATACCGAGAAACTGGCTTTTGAACACCGTTTATTCGGAAAAAGGGCTGTGACAAGATTTTTTGTCACAGCCTTTTTATTTCCCCGGAAACAACCGCTGATAATAGGCATCTGCTTTTTTATAGGAAAAAATCCAAATACCAGATACGAAAAAACGTCCGAATAACCCAATCATCGGTACAAAAAAGATACCGGCAATCAAACATAAGTTAATAAACATGGAGATAAAACTTCGATGGTCCTTTGACAAAACTCTCACGACATGGGAATCTGGTTTATTTGCTTTCATGATTTGCCTCATCAATATACCAAAAGAAAAACTCCACATCGTGTATACTAAGACATAAGCCATCTCAGGCCAAAAAGCTTCAGGGTTACGCCCGACCCAACTAGTAACGGAAGGACATAAGGTCAGCCAGAAGAGCCAAAAGATATTCGACCAGACCACTCGGTAATTGATGCGTTCTGCCATCTGGAATATACGATGATGGTTCACCCAGATTACCGCAACAAATATAAAACTGATTGCATAAGCTAATAATGTATTTCGGATGACCCACAAAGAATGAAAACCAGATGGATCAGGAATCTTGATGTCTAATACAAGAACTGTCAAAACGATGGCCACTACTCCATCAGTAAATGCTTCTAATCTCGACTTTGTCACGATGATTCCTCCTCAGATGATTCAGCGCTTTTATTTTATCACTTATGTTATTAAATAACCATCGTTTTATATAGGAAATTTTCTGAAAATTGTTGCATATTTTTCGAAATTTTGTTACTTTTAAAAAAACCGTAAAGGAGTTATGTATGACAAAAAAATTATCATTTAAAGACTATCTTTTTATAGGCTCCATGCTTTTCGGTCTATTTTTTGGTGCTGGAAATCTTATCTTTCCCGTTCATTTGGGTCAAGAAGCAGGCGCTGCTACCTTTTGGGCGAATCTAGGTTTCTTGGTTACCGGTATCGGTCTTCCCTTCTTAGGGGTGATTGCCATTGGTGTATCGAAAAGCTCAGGTGTATATGAATTAGCAAAACGGATAAATCAAACATATGCGATGGTTTTTACCATCTTGCTTTACTTAGTTATCGGACCGTTTTTTGCTTTACCTCGCCTTGCGACCACATCTTTCGAGATTGGTTTAGCACCATTTATCGATCCTAGCAGACAGACGCTATATCTAGCAATTTTCAGTATTGTATTTTTTGTGCTGGCTTGGTGGTTTTCAAGAAAACCGACAAAGATATTAGATTATGTTGGAAAATTCCTGAATCCTGCATTTTTGGTTTTATTAGGGGCATTGCTCCTCCTTGCTTTTTTGAATCCATTAGGCTCTGTCAATCAAGCGCCTATTCAGCCAAATTACCAAGACCATGCTTTTTTCACAGGATTTACTCAAGGATATAACACATTAGATGCGCTTGCTGCTTTAGCATTTGGGATCATCATCGTTACGACGATTCAAAACATGGGTGTAACAAAACCTGCTGAAATTGCTAAAGACACGATCAAATCTGGTGCGATCAGCATTATATTGATGGGAATCATTTATACTTTGCTCGCTTATTTAGGTGCTATGAGCTTAGGTAGCTTTGCTCTAAGTGAAAACGGCGGAATCACGCTGGCTCAGATTGCTGATCATTATTTAGGCACTTATGGAAGTATCTTATTAGCATTCATCGTTATATTAGCTTGTTTGAAGACTGGTATTGGTTTGATTACAGCTTTTGCAGAAACATTCACGGATTTGTTCCCGCAAAGAAATTACGCCTTTTTTGTTGCACTTGCCAGTATCCTTCCCTGTTTAGCGGCAAATGTAGGGTTGACGAATATCATTCAATTTTCGTTGCCTGTTTTGATGTTCATCTATCCATTAGCAATGACATTGATTCTGTTAGTGTTGGTTGGTCCTTTGTTTAAGCAGCGTACAGCTGTTTATCGGATGACTACCTATTTTACATTGATTGCTTCGATTTTTGATGGGTTGAATGCCTGCCCAGAATCTATCAAGCAAACCCCTATCGTTCAAAATCTTTTACATGTTGCGGAAAGCTACTTGCCGTTTTTCAAATTGGGGATGGGATGGATCGTGCCAGCAGTTATCGGTTTTATTATCGGCCTAATTTGGAGTTTCGCTAAGAAAGAAGAAGTAGCGGATTGATAAAAAAGGGGGAGCCGCCAAGGGCGGCTCCTCTTTCTTCAATCCAATACCAATATAGCATCGAAAACAGTAAATCGCTTTCTTTTTTCGTCATACACTGACCACACATAAGCACCATCCCAATAACGACCATTATTATAATAATTCGTAAATTCATTGTTCCAAAGGTAAATATGCAGATGATCTTTATCTGGGAAAAGACGATCATTCAACTGGTTAAATTCTTCTTCCGTTCCTGCCGCTCCTTGAGGCGCATCAAGAAAAGAAGTCCGATAGATACCATCCTCAGCCCAGAATGATTCAGGCATGATTCTTTTCGCCCTCATCATTTCTTTATTCACATAAATAGGATACTCTTTCATCTTGTCAAAAAATCGGATATCCGTATAGTTGATTTTTTCTTCTCTGAATTCGTAAAGTTTTTGTGCATATATTTTTTTAGAAACTACGAGAAGCCTTTCGCTAATCCGCCATGACCTGGCAACACACAATCTATTTGAGTAATTGAAAAATTCTAAAACTGCCTCCTGATGACTAGTTAGCCCGTCATACTCTTCTTCCTTGAAAAAAGCATACCGTAACACGGTCCAATCACGCTCCAAATAAAAATCAATACTTTCTTTTTCTAATAGTTCCATCTTCTCTCTCCTTGTGTTCTTCTAACGGCACTCCTGATACACCAACAAATCTAACCCTTTCATCTGCCACGTCAATACATGTTTCTCTCGAATTTTATCTATCCATTTTTATTTTATCGCAACTATCAAGACTTCTATTCCTATTATTTCTTTTTGGAGAAAAGATAGTTCTTAACTCATGGGAATCGCTGGATTTGTAAAAAAAGGTTGTGAAATCAGCGCCTTGGCTTAAGTATTAGAAAAGCAAAACAGCAAAATATAAGGAGCTATTTTACCATTTTTTGAACTAATACCAAAGGGTAGCTGATTGCACAACGTATCTTTTTATAGTATAAAATTTTAGACAAATACATGATATAAAAATAAATTTCGCAAAAAAACTTAACAACTTTCGAAAACTTTCGTCACAAAATATTCACAACTAATGACTATTATATAAGCATACCAACAAACAACCCTAACAACACTTTTTCATTTTTAACTCCTTATCCTGCTAGCTCCCCGGCTAGCAGGACCTTTTTTTATCAAAAAAACTTGTCCCATACAATCGATTCAACTAATCAACCGAATGCTGTGATACTCATCGTAAAACGTTTCGTTTTATCGGTATCCGCTTAAAGCATTCGGTTATTTTTGATTAGTAATGATTGATGGTACAAGCTCATACGTGCTTTTCTATCTGGTATAAATTATTTTGATAACCGTTCCTGTTCTCCTGCTGGCGAAAGGATTGTTATTTTTTCAATTTGTTCTACGGGAACCATGCGGATCTGCTGCTCTTCGTTTTGTAGGCGGATCATTACTCGGTCTTTTTCGACCGTTTTTGTCGCCACCCAACCTGAGATCGTTTCATACTTGCTACTCAAACGATTCGCTCTTACTTGTAAGATAACTAGACTATGTTCAGTCGCAGCTTTTTGCAGCTCAAGAATAAACTTTCCTTGCAATCGTACATTCTTAGCATGTTCTTCAGTGTCATTTACAAAAGAATCAAAAAGTTGATACGAGGTATGAGTAACTAACTTCGTAAGCTTCTTCATTGGTGATACTGTCTCTTCGTTCATCGAATGCACTCCTCCTTTAGCTAAGAAAGTGTTACTTAATTAATCTTATTTTACCTAACATTTTACAAAAAAACAAGGAAATGCTCTAACGTCTCTAAAAAAAGAAAGCGCTAATTTTAGAAACTGTTTGTTATTTTATTTTCATCCATCCAAATGTTCCACCAATGATCTAACCCTTCTGTGATCAATTGATATGTCTCATCAAAGTTATTGGTATAGTATGGATCGGGAACATTTTCTTTTTCTTTTCCAGGGATGCTACTTAAAAACAAATGGATTTTTTCCTGTGCTGAGCGTGGTGCTCTTCTTTTCAGTTCTTCTACATTTTCTTGATCCATGCCAATGATCCAATCAAAAGTTTCAAAATCGTGGGGTGTGATTTGACGAGCAACCATATTCGTCATATCCACATTTTCTTGGTTCAATATTTTTTTCGTTCCAGGGTGCGGTGTCTTTCCAACTTCATACGTACTTGTAGCAGCAGAATCCACAAAAAATTCTGCTTCCTTTCCTTCTGATGCTATTCGTTTCTTCAACAAGCCTTCTGCCATTGGTGAACGGCAAATATTTCCCAAACAAACAAATAAAATTTTTGTCATTTTCCCATCTCCTTTTAACGATCATGGCTTTTTCAACGAAAGATTATTTCTATTACTGTTCTTCCAACTCTTCTTTTGCATAAAGACGATAAGAGTATAATTCCGTATCCTTGGCTAAACGGAAAAGCTGCATAGCGATTTCCATCGGTGTTTCTTCATATTCATTCGTGATCCAATTGACTAACACGCCGCTGCAACCGTAAGAAAAAAAACGAGCATAAAATAGTTTATCTTTTGCAGAAAGCTGTCTTTCTTCATCCATTTGCTCAAAAATCTTGATAAAAGATTTTTGGATTAGTTGAGAAAATTCTTTTTGTAAAATTTCTTGGTCAGAAAGCACAGTATTTGCGTAAAACTCTTTCTTTTCAGCAATTGCTTTCAGCATTTTCAATGCTTGCTCTTCCCAATTATCAAGAGTAAGACATTGCGGGTCTAAATAATGCAAGGCATCCTCACAATAGACCCAACGAAGCAAATCGTATTTATCTGTAAAATGATAATAAAATGTTTGACGATTGATTTTTGCTTCATTTGCGATTTTTTGGACGCTGATTTTTCGAAAAGATTGTGTTTGGCACAAATCAATCAATACGTTTTTGATCAATTGTTTCGTACGTGTTGTATCACTCATTCATTTTCCTCCAATCTAAAAGCAAAAATCACATATGATAGTCGTAGCCGAAATGTTCATAAGCATAAGCCGTAGCCATTCGCCCTCTAGGTGTACGCTTTAAAAATCCTTTTTGGATCAAGTACGGTTCATACATATCTTCGACTGTTTCTCGTTCTTCTCCTATATTTACGGAAAGCGTGCTTAATCCTACGGGTCCGCCGCCATATAATTCGATCATCGTCCGTAACAATTTCTGGTCAACATAATCCAAACCAGCTTGATCGACTTGTAGCAAAGTAAGCGCCTGATCTGCTATAGGACGATCGATTTTCCCGTCTCCTTGAACTTGCGCAAAATCACGAACCCGTTTGAGTAAGCGATTCGCGATTCTAGGCGTTCCTCGCGATCGGCGAGCAATTTCCAATGCCCCTTCTTCAATGATCTCTGTTTGAAAAATATCCGAAGAACGTAAAACAATCTCCTGCAGTTCCTGTTCGTCATAATATTCCATATGTGAAATGATGCCAAATCGATCGCGTAAAGGTGCAGAAAGCATACCTGCTCGTGTCGTCGCCCCAATCAAAGTAAAGGGAGGAAGAGGGAAATGGACCGGATGTGCGGTTGGTCCTTGTCCTACCATGATGTCTACATAAAAATCTTCCATGGCCGAATAAAGCATCTCTTCTACTACTCTAGGCAATCGATGGATCTCATCGATAAATAGGACATCCCCTGCTTCCAGTTCATTCAAGATCGCTACTAAATCACCCGGACGTTCGATAGCGGGGCCGCTTGTCGTACGAATGTTCACAGTCATCTCATTAGCAATGACCATAGCCATCGTCGTTTTCCCTAATCCAGGAGGCCCATACAACAGAACATGATCTAATGGTTCTTCCCGATTTCTGGCAGCTTCGATGTAGATCTGAAGTTCTTGTTTGACTTTTCTCTGCCCGATATACTGAGAAAGCAACTGCGGACGAAGAGATTTTTCCAAACTCAGTTCATTTTCGCCAGTTTCTGGTGATAACAAGTATTCATCTGTCATTTGGTCTCCTCCTTATTTTTTCATCATCAGCTTGAGTGCTTGGCGTAAATACTCATCTGTTGTCTGATTATCGACTTCTTTTAATTGTTTTTCTACACGTTTGATTTCTCTATCACTGTAACCAAGAGCTGAGAGAGCCTCCATTGCTTCAGATAGAGCGGTAGCGTCTTTTGTATTTGCTTCATCGAATAGACTGAAGGGCGTATCGATACTCAGCTCACCAAATTTTCCTTTTAGATCCAAGATCATTTGTTGCGCCGTCTTCTTCCCTACCCCTGGAAATTTTGTCAAATAAGTGACATCACTGGATTCCACTGCTTGGATCAAACCGGAGTGGTCTTCACTTGCCATGATCGCAAGAGCACTTTTTGGACCGATTCCTGAAACACTGACTAATCGCAAAAACAGTTGTTTTTCTTCTAAAGAATCAAATCCATACAAAAGATGCGCATCTTCGCGGATCACCTGATGGACATAAATTTTTATTTTTTGATTTAGTTTGCTGCTGTAGCGGTAAGGATTTCCTAATGCGATCTGGTAGCCGATACCATTGGTTTCTACTACTATGTAATAGGGGTTGATAAAGGTAACCACACCTGTCAGATATTCATACATATTCTAGTCCTCTTTCTTTTGCACACATACGTTCCCTTTATTGTAGCACATTTCACCTTGTGAAAAAAGGAGTCTGGGGAGCGTTTCTTTCAAATAGCAATCGCTTGAATAAAAAAGAGCGGACGATCGAGTGAATCCCCGTATTGTACCGCTCTTTTTGTATTTTCATTATTCTACCAGTGATTTGTATTCGCCATAACCGAGTTCATCCATCTTTTCATAGGGAATGAATTTTAGTGAGGCAGAATTGATGCAGTAACGCAGACCGCCTTTATCTACTGGGCCATCGGTAAATACATGCCCGAGATGAGAGTTTGCTTCTTTGCTTCGAACTTCTATTCGATGCATGCCATGAGAAAAATCGGCTTTTTCGCGTACTTGTCTTTTCGCTATTGGTTTGCTGAATGATGGCCAGCCACAACCAGCGTCATATTTTTCCGCAGAGCTAAATAACGGTTCGCCGCTGACGATATCGACGTAGATTCCTTTTTCGTAAAAATCATCGTATTTTCCGGTAAATGGACGTTCTGTTGCATTTTCTTGTGTGACTGCATAAGCCATCGGTGATAATTTTTCTTTCAGTTCTTCTTTTTCTGGTCTTGTTGGTTTATCCATTAAAAATGCCCCCTTTGTGATCCTATCATAGCGCCAAAGCAGACAGATGCCAACAATTTGCTTTCTTTCGAATCATTTACACTTTTCGGCGCCGGGCAAACTCAACGAAACGGAATTTATCTAATCGGTGTACCGACTCAGAATACTCAAAACAGCGGGTATCTTCCAAATGAACAAGACTTCTGACGACTACTGCGTAAGTGTCATCGTGAAGATCCATCGTTGTTTTCATGATATCTGTTACTTCTTCTACTGTGATTTCCTTTTGTGCGTAAGCAATCGTTAAAGAAAGCTCATTTTCAAAATATTCATAGATCGATCCTTGTGCTTGTACTGGGGTTAAATGAGGAACGATCTCCTTTAATAGATAATCAGTATCTAATATAACCACTTCACCATCGATTTTTCTTTCGCGTATCAAATGCCAGACAGGTGCACCAATCTCCCAGCCAGTAATCTCATTCAGTGCTTTTGTTACTTCTGTTTCTTCTAACGTATGAACGATCGTTTCACTTGGAATACGTTGGGTTTCCTGTAGCTCTTTATAGCTTGTCAGTCCAGAAATAGGAAAATCAAAGCGGTTTCGATCTAGTACGATCGACCCTTTTCCTTGTTTTTTTTGAATATATCCTTCCGTCGTCAAAAGATTCAGTGCTTTTCTAATTGTTTCTCGTGAAACACCGTAGATTTTGATCAATTGGTTCTCACTAGGCAAAAGCGAATGCGGAGGATATTCTTTCGCTAAAATTTTCTGTTCCAAATCTAAAAAAATTTCATTGAACTTGTTCATGTTTTTTCCCTCACTCGTTCTTCCATCATTTCTTCACTATACTACAGCTCTTTTTGTATTTCAATGTTCCTCTTTTTAAGAAAAGCTTATTTTATGCTTTTTAAAACGATATCATTTTTCTGGATGTTTTTGAATAAAACGCTTGCAATTCTTCCTAAAAAAAAGTATAGTAAACGAAGAAGCAACTTGCATAGACAAGTTAAAAGAAAGGGGTTTATTGATATGGCAAAGTATCAAGCAGATGCCGAGAAACTGCTACATGATATCGGCGGAAAAGAAAATATTGCTGCAGTTAGTCATTGTGCAACTCGTATGCGTTTCGTCCTAAATGATCCTGGAAAAGCAGATCAAAAAGCAATCGAAGATATTCCTAGCGTGAAAGGGATGTTCACGAATGCTGGGCAGTTCCAAGTCATCATAGGAAATGATGTTTCTACTTTTTATAACGACTTCGTTGCAGTATCCGGCGTTGAAGGGGTTTCCAAAGAACAAGGAAAAGCAGCAGCAAAACAAAACCTTCATCCCGTACAACGCGCCATTGCCGTCTTGGCAGAAATCTTTACACCACTGATTCCTGCAATTATCGTCGGCGGATTGATCCTTGGGTTCAGAAATGTACTTGAAGGTATCCAGTTTGAAAGTCTTGGTGGAACGATCGTTGAACACTCGCAATTTTGGAATGGCGTCAATGCCTTTTTATGGCTGCCAGGTGAAGCAATTTTCCATTTTCTTCCAGTAGGTATCACTTGGAGTATTGCGAAAAAGATGGGTACTACACAAATATTAGGAATCGTTTTAGGAATTACATTAGTTTCTCCGCAATTATTAAATGCTTATAGTGTAGCTTCCACAGCCGCAGCAGATATTCCATTTTGGGATTTTGGTTTTGCTCAAGTCCAAATGATTGGTTATCAAGCACAAGTTATTCCAGCTATGCTGGCAGGGTTTATGTTAGCGTATCTAGAGATTTTCTTCCGCAAATATATCCCTCAGTCGATCTCAATGATCTTTGTTCCATTGTTTTCATTGTTACCAACTGTTTTAGCTGCTCACGTTATTTTAGGTCCTATCGGCTGGACAGTCGGAAGCTGGATTTCAACTATCGTAAATACCGGGTTGACGTCTTCTATCAGCTGGTTGTTTAGTGCTGTATTCGGGTTCCTGTATGCACCTTTAGTAATTACTGGTCTCCACCATATGACCAATGCGATTGATATGCAGCTGATTGCAGATTTCGGATCAACGAATTTATGGCCGATGATTGCTTTATCAAATATCGCCCAAGGCTCTGCAGTCTTAGCCATCGTCTTCTTGCATCGTGGGAACAAAAAAGAAGAACAAATCTCGATTCCAGCAATGATTTCTTGTTACTTAGGTGTAACTGAACCTGCTATGTTCGGAATCAATTTGAAATACGTCTATCCTTTCGTCGCAGCAATGGTCGGTTCTGGATTAGCTGGCATGTTTGCCAACTTGATGGATGTTCGAGCAAACGCGATCGGAGTAGGTGGTTTACCAGGAATATTAGCCATCCAAGCAGAAACATGGGTACCTTTCATCATCGCAATGATCATCGCTATCATCATTCCATTTGGCTTGACGATCGTCTTTAGACGTCAGGGAATCTTGAATAAGATTGATCCTGCTGTTCCTGAAAATGCTGCTGATGTACAGCTTCAAACAGCGAATGGCGCAACAGCAACACCACAGTCTTTCGAACCTGTTTCAGCAACTGGTACGGCAGTTGCAACAAAAGAAACATTATTCGCAGTGGCTGCTGGGAACATCAAGGAAATTACTGAAGTAAATGACCCAGTTTTCTCACAAAAAATGATGGGTGACGGTTATGCTGTCGAACCGTCAAACGGCAAAGTCTATGCACCAGTAAATGGTAAAGTGACGAGCGTCTTTGAAACAAAACATGCCATTGGTATTCTTTCTGATGAGGGGCTGGAAGTACTTGTTCACATGGGATTAGATACCGTTGAACTAAAAGGCGTTCCTTTCACTGTATTCGTGAAAGAAGGAGATCTTGTCACACCAGAAACTCTGATTGCTGAAATGGATTTGCCAGAAATAGAACAAGCTGGTAAGAAAACTGACATTATTGTTGCTTTAACTAATAACGAAAAAGTTGCTGGTCTATCCCTTGACCAATCAGGACTTGTTCGCCCAGGCGAAGCAGTCGGTAACGCTGAAGTAAAATCTTAATCAGAGTAGATAAGTAATCTTTTCAATAAAAAAGACGGGCTATCATGGATTTTCAATCGAAAATCAGATAGTCCGCTTTTTTGTTTAATTGAATGTTTTCAGTGCCTGATTGACAGCACCAATCGGAAACCCTACGATACTGTAGTAATCTCCAGAAATTTCTTTGACGAATACACTTGCAGCATTTTGGATGCCGTATGCCCCTGCTTTATCCGCATAGTCTCCCGTCTCCAAGTAACGATTGATTTCTTCATCTGTCAGTGGGTAAAAAGTGACATGTGCTTCTGCTAGTATTCGTTCTTCTCGCTCCTTTGTTTTTAAAACAACTGCTGTGTATACAGTATGTGTTTCCCCGCTTAATTTTTTCAACATGACTTCAGCCTCAGCCATATCTTCTGGTTTACCCATGATCTCCTGGTTGAGAACAACAGTCGTGTCGCTAGCAATCACTAAGCTGTCTTTCTTTTCTTTTTGTTCCCAAACAGTTCGTGCTTTTTCTTCAGCCATTCTGCGTACATAATCGACTGGCAGTTCGTCTGGAAATGGCGTTTCATCAATATCAGCAGGTTCGATCTCGAATTCTGAAACGATGTGAGCCAATAACTCTTTTCTTCTTGGTGATTGAGATGCTAGTATAATCTTCATGTTTCCCTCTTCTCTCTGACTTAATGCGGGTCTTGGATCCGTTTGAACATTCTTTCCATATCCGAGTTGGTAAAGTGAATCAATACTGGGCGGCCATGGGGACAATTGAACGGATTTTCGCATTGTGCTAAATCTTTCAGCAGCACACGTGCTTGTGCTTCATTCAAATAATGGTTGGCTTTGATCGATCGTTTACAGCTCATCATGATTGCTGTTGCTTCACGGAATTTTTTTACGCTCACACTTCCTGTCGTCAGTAGCATGTCGATCATCTCGCGAATAATCGATTCTTCTTCACCATTGGGATACCAAGTAGGATGAGCCCGTACAATAAAGCTGTTTTGACCAAATTCTTCTAAATAAATCCCTGCGTCTTCTAGCAAATGCTTTTGCTCTTTTAGTTTCAAAGCATCACTGTTTGGATAGTCCAACACAAATGGAACAAGCAATTCTTGCAGATCATCAGATACTTCCCCAATTTTTTCCCGAAAATATTCATATTTGATACGCTCTTGAGCAGCATGCTGATCGATGATGTACAATCCGTCGCTACTTTGGGCAAAAAGATACGTTCCGTGCATCTGTCCAAAATATTCCAATTGAGGAAAACGTTGAACTGGTTTTTCCGTTTCTAGTTTCTTGATCGCTTGTTCTAATGTTTTGTCGTTTCCTTGAGTGAAATCAAATTCAGGATGGAGTGTCAACTCTTCCTCGTAAATCTGTTCATCCTCTTCCAAGGATATATCTATTTGTTCTTTATTTGTTTCTTCCGTGTTATCCACAGTAGGAATTTCTTTCTTTTCAGATTTTTCCACTGTTTTTTCTACAAAGTTATCAACATTTTCACCAAACTTATCCACCGTTTTCGCTGTTTTTTCTGGATAACTGGTGTTTTCTTCAGAAAAACCAGAAAAGTTTTCAACATTTTCCACAGACTTATCAACAGATCTGTCAACAAATGTGCTCTTTGGTTCTTCTACAAAAAAGGTTCCTGTCTCTCGGTCAAAATTTAAACTACTTGGCTTTTTAGGTTTTTCTTCTTCAAAAGCGTAGGACAAATCGATTTCGATTTGTTCCGTTTTAGGCTGATCTGGTACTTTTTTCTTGAACCGTAGATTATCCGCGGCACTTGGAATCAGGTTTTCTTGGGACAATGCTTTTTGAATGGCGTTACTAATTAGCTCTGTTAGTTCTTTTTCCTTCGACAACCGGACTTCCTGCTTCGTCGGATGGACATTTACATCGACTAAAAGCGGGTCCATCTTGATTTCCAATATAGCAATAGGAAAACGGCCGACCATTAATTTTGATCCATAACCTGCAACGATTGCTTTATTTAAGGAAAAATTCTTGATAAAACGTCCATTGATGATCGTCGATAAGTAATTCCGACTGGCACGAGTCACCTCTGGCAATGAAACATAACCAAATAACTCAAAATCTAGATCTTTTCCTTCGATTTTCAACATTTTTTTAGCGGTAGATAATCCGTAGATTCCCGCAATCGTTTGTTTCAGATCGCCATTTCCAGCAGTTGCCAACATTTTGTTTCCATCATGTACTAAACGAAAAGCGATTGATGGGTGACTTAATGCCAGACGATTGACGATGTCCCCGATGTTCGCTAATTCTGTGTGCAGTGTTTTCACGTACTTCAAGCGGGCTGGCGTATTGAAGAACAGGTTGCTGACGGTAATCTTCGTTCCTTGACGCAGAGGTGCTGGCCGATGCTCCAAAACCTCACCGCCTTTGAGCGAAAGATAAGTACCTTGGTTTTCTTCCTGATTCGCCGTTTCCAGAGTCATTTCAGAAACAGAGGCAATACTTGGCAAAGCTTCCCCTCGAAAGCCCAACGTTCGTATGCGAAAAAGATCGTCGCGATTATGGATCTTACTTGTCGCATGCCGCTTGAAGGCATTCTCTACGTCGTCTGCCAAAATACCTTCTCCGTTATCAATCACTTGGATCGTCCGCAGTCCCGCTTCTTCAACTAAGATATCAATCTGAGTACTACCGGCGTCAATTGCATTTTCCACTAATTCTTTCACGACGGAAGCTGGTCGTTCCACTACTTCTCCCGCAGCGATCTGATTAGCTAAACGTTCAGATAATTCTTGGATTTTGGCCATCGATATCCGCCTTCTTCCTACAGTTGTTTTTGTAATTCATATAATGTGTTTAGTGCATCCATTGGCGTCATTTCTAGTAAATTTATTTGCTTCAGTGATTCAATGACTTCTGTTTCATTTTCGGATAATTCACCGAATAAAGAAAGTTGTTGGTTTTCTTCTTTGACACTGTCTTGTATAGGGTCTTGGTTTACTTTTTCTGCAGGTGGTTTTATTTGCTCCTGTTTGGCTGTTTTAGTCTTTTCTTCTACTTCAGCTGGAACAGTATGGTGTCCGTTATCGCCATTTTCTAGCGTATGCAGGATATCTGCTGCTCGCTCAAGTAGATTGGCAGGCAATCCTGCGATTTTTGCCACATGTATACCGTAGCTTTTATCCGCAGGTCCATCCATCATTTTATGCAAGAAGACAACTTCTCCGTCTTTTTCAACAGCTCCAACATGGACATTTTTAAGCTGCGGAAGTTCTTTTTCAAGTACCGTCAGTTCATGATAATGGGTAGAAAAGAGTGTTTTTGCTTGTACATGACGATGGATATATTCGATGATTGCTTGGGCCAACGCCATTCCGTCATAGGTTGCTGTTCCTCGCCCGAGTTCGTCAAACAAAATCAAACTGTTTGGCGTAGCATAACGCAGGGCTTGATTGGCTTCCATCATCTCTACCATAAAAGTACTTTGTCCAGCAATTAAGTCGTCACTTGCACCAATTCGGGTAAAAATCCGATCAAAAATAGGTAAAACTGCTTGTTTTGCCGGAACGAAACAGCCCATTTGCGCCATCAGAACAGTTAATGCCAACTGGCGCATATACGTACTTTTACCAGACATATTCGGTCCTGTGATCAGCAAGATCATTTCGTCTTCTGCCATTTCTACGCTGTTAGGGATATATTCCTGATGTCCTAATACTTTTTCTACTACAGGATGTCGCCCGTCTTTGATCAGAAGCTGATGCTTGTCACTGACAAGTTCTGGCCGAACATACTGATAGCGTTCGCTGATCGTTGCAAAACTTTGTAGCACATCTGCTGCGCTGATTGCTTTTGCAAGTACTTGTAGCGGCTGGATAGCCTTTTTGACTTCTTCTCTCACAGCTAAAAACAACTGATATTCTAAATCAACAGATTTTTCTTCTGCTTCGAGGATTTGTGTCTCCAATTCTTTTAGTTCTGGTGTGATGAAACGCTCTGCATTTGCTAAGGTTTGTTTTCGTTCATACTTCTCCAGCTCTGCATTTCCAAGATTTGCTTTTGTGATTTCTATATAATAACCGAAAACGCGGTTAAATCCGATTTTTAAGTTCTTGATTCCTGTTTCTTGACGCTCTTTTGCTTCAAGTTCTGCTAGCCACTTCTTTCCGTTTCTCATAGCAGAACGGTACGTATCGAGCTGCTCATTGAAACCATCTTTGATGATGTTTCCTTCCGTTATTTGTAACGGCGGATCATCTTGGATAGCTTGGTCGATCAATTGGACGAGATGGTCCATCGGTTGCATTTCTGAAAGCAGACTTTGCCATTGACCTTGATCGATTCCTTCAATCAACCCTCTGATCATTGGCACTTGTTCTAAAGAAGTTTTCAACTGGATCAAGTCTCGCCCATTGACATTACCGAAAGCTACTCGACCTGCTAGGCGTTCCAGATCATAGACTTTCGTTAATGCTGACTGCAAATCGATACGTTCAAAATAACTGTCTAGCAAAGAAGCGACCATTTCTTGTCTTGCTTTAATTTGTTTTGCCTGGATAAGCGGACGGTCTAGCCATTGTTTTAATAAGCGGCCGCCCATTGCTGTTTTTGTTTCATCTAATAACCATAGAAGAGTGCCGTGCTTTTTCCCAGTCCGAATAGATTGGCTTAATTCTAGGTTGAATTTTGAATAATAATCCATTTTCAAAAAATGATCTGGCTGGTATTCTACTGCTTTTTGGATATGCGCTAAACTCCGCTTTTGTGTTACCGCTAAATAAGTCAATAGTTTGCCGGTTGCTTCTTTTTCCAGCGGATCGACTAGTTCGCTTGTCAAAAAGCTAAATTCCGCGTTTTCTTCCATCTCATTTTGTTGAGAAAAGACTAGCCCTAAACGCCCGCTTAGCTGTTCACGAAGGGTATCAGTGATCTCACTGCCTAATACGAGTTCTTTTGTCTGCAATGCAGAGGCTTCATTTAAAACAGCTTCTTCATCATGCAACCGAGCCGTCTTCAATTCTCCCGTACTTAGATCGGCATAAGCAAAGCCAAATTCATTTCCTTGACTAACTACAGCTGTTAAAAAATTGTTGTCTTTTGCCGACAATCCTTTGCTGTCCATGACTGTACCAGGAGTGACTAGCTGGATCACTTCGCGCTTGACCATCCCTTTAGTCGTCTTTGGATCTTCTACCTGCTCGCAAATCGCTACTTTATAGCCTTTTTCAATCAAGGCATCGATATATCCTTGTGCTGCATGGTGAGGGACACCGCACATAGGAATAGGTTCTTCTGCATTTCGATTTCTGCTCGTCAACGTTAATTCCAAAAGCTGTGATGCCTTGATCGCATCTTCATAAAATAATTCATAAAAGTCTCCTAAACGATAGAACAAAAAAGCATCTTGGTATTGTGCCTTGATGCTTAGATATTGTTCCATCATAGGAGTGTTTTTAGTTTTTTGAGGCATGTTTTTCCTCCTCTATTTGTCCATTGATTTCTTCTTGTATCATCGTTGTTAAATGATGAAGCAGATCATCTGCTTCCAACAGCTGTTTTCTATAAGCTATAACAAGCGGATGCTGATCAAATTCTTTCATGAATTGATCCGCTCGCTTGATTGCTTCTTGTTCTGCTGCTGGTTTGTCATAGTGGGCAAAATGAACAGCTTCTTTTTGCGCTTGTTTGATTTTCTCTCTCAACTCAGCTAAATACTGGTTTTGCTGGATCTTTTCTTCAAGTTCTTTGTAGCGAATGATCGTTTCATTTTCTCTTAAAAGTTTTGTCAGTTTCCTTACTTCTTTTTGAATTTCCGGCTCCTGCTGCAAAAAACTGCCTCTCTTTCTACTCCATGAACGGTCGATCCTCATTGATTTGAATCAGCTGGATTTCTTTTGCATGACCTGTCGTATCATCCAATTCTAAGATACAGCCGCTTAAAATCGATCGGCCTTGTTCGACAACTTCAAAACGTTTTGGTAATGCGGTCAGAAACTTTTCGATCACAGGTTCTCTGCGCATACCCAAAATACCATCATAGGGTCCTGTCATCCCAACGTCTGTCAGATACGCTGTGCCTTTTGGCAAAATTCGCGCATCATTTGTCTGGACATGTGTATGTGTACCGACCACTGCTGAAACTTTCCCATCTAAAAACCAGCCCATCGCTTGTTTTTCACTTGTTGTTTCTCCATGAAAATCTACAAAAATGATTGGCGTACGTTTCCTAGCTTCTTCTACTAGTTCCTTCATTTTACGGAAAGGATCATCCAAGTCCACCATGAAAGAACGAGCTTGCATGTTGATTACTGCCAATTCGATCTGATTCACTTTGACAAAGACCATCCCTTGTCCAGGCGTCCCTTCCGGAAAATTTGCCGGCCGAACCATCTTTTTGGCTTCATTTACAAACTCAAAAATCCCGCGGTTGTCCCACGTATGATTCCCCATCGTCACGACGTCTACACCGTCTTGCAAAAATTTTTTATAGATTTTTTCTGTGATTCCACGTCCAGAAGCGGCATTCTCACCATTTACGATCGTTACTTGCGGACGATACTTCTTCTTCAACCTAGGAAGATATTCAGTAATCATCTCTCGTCCCATTGAACCTACTATATCACCAATAAACAATACCCGCACACTAAATTCCTCTTCTCTTTTAACATCACTCTATATTATAGTTGTTTTCAATAAGAAAGAAAAGGTCAAACAAAAGGAACTCTTTCCTGATATTTCTTAGATTTGAAAAATAAAATAAAGAAATGGGACTGTGGCAAAAATCTTGTCACAGTCCCATTTCCCGAATAAACGTTGTTCCATCTGCTGCTTCTTCAGAAATAAGCCGAAATTTTTCAAAAATTTGAGAAGCAATTTTCATAAATCCCTTCTTATTACTTGATGCAGAACAGCTTTTTCACAACCTCTTTTAAATCACTCTTAACTCTTTCAATGCCTTCCAGATACCATCTTGATCATTTGTATCAGTGACCATCTTGGCTTCTGCTTGTACTTCTGGCACAGCATTCCCCATAGCTATTCCGATTCCTGACATACGCAACATTTCACGGTCATTTTGTCCGTCACCAAAGCTGATAATATCTTCATGCGGGATACCTACTTGTTCTGCTAAGTGTAGGATCGTCGCCGCTTTAGAACCGTTTTGGGGAACGACATCTACACTGTTCTCATGCCAGCGGACAAATCGAATCTTATCATATGAGGAGAATTTTCCATCATAGGTTTGATCGAAAAATGCTAACGCTTGATAGATTTCTTGTTCCTCTGCAAAAAACTGATCTAGTTCAGGCAAGACAGCACCGAAAGAATGCATCGCCTCTTCCATCACCGTTACATCATTGGAAGAAGAACGTTTGATATTGTCTAAGCTGACAAAAGCTGTGTCGATCTGTTCATGATGCGCTTCCTCGACGAATGCATCCAACTGTTCGCGATCTAGTAAGTTCTTATATACTTGTTCATGGTCTAAAAAACCGGCCGCTCCATTACATAAAATGTAGTTCGTAAAATCCAGATCTCGAATGACTTCTTGCGCATGGAACCGGCTCCGCCCTGTAGCAATCGTGACCAGATGACCGGCTTTGCGTAATTTTTCCAATGCTTCTCTCGTGCTATCTAAAGCTTGTTTATTTGAATCTAACAACGTTCCATCAATATCAAAAGCAAATAATTTGCGTCTCATCTCTTGTCGTCTCGCTTTCTTATAAATACTTGCTTGCCTCGCGAACAGCTAACTTGCTCAAATCTGTTGTCAGCTGACTTTTTACCCAAGCGGCATCGGTCTTACTATAATCACGCAATGCCCAACCGATTGCTTTTTGGATAAAGAATTCCTTTGTTTGACGGTCTTCGTCTATTGCTCGGATCAATAGTGCTGTGTCTGTTTGCTGTTTATAACCTAATTGCAACGTGATTGCTATTCGACGCAACCAGAAATCTTCCTTTTTTTCGAACAACTGAAAGACTTCTTTACGTTGCTCTGGATGGGCTTTACACCATGTACTGTACACTTTTCTCCAAGAATCGATGCTGTCCCACCATTCTTTTTTCTGGACTAGTGGTAACAATGCAACTATCTCTTCAAAGGTAAGCCGTTTGATGTTTTTTTGGACTAAATCGATCGCCACATACTGATATTCTCTTTCGATTTGTTCATAATAATAATGAACAAAAGCTAAAACTTCAGAAACAGATAAATGTTTGCTTTCATCCAATAACGGCTGTTGCAAAAGAGCGCGTTCCGGCTTAGGTACCCCAGCAAAAGGAAAAAGATTTTTCATGTACTTTTCCATTTGTAACGCTTTTTCTTCATTTTTTTGAAAAACTAACACTTCCATGGTATTTCCTCCCTTAATGAACGACTTTTTAGTCCACATAGGATGATTTTGATTGATTCAGCCAAGCATAACCCAGTCCCATCACTAAACCGCCACCAATATAATTCCCTGCCAAAGCAAAAAACAAATTATGTAACACATTGCTGGCTGTCATTCCGTCCATCTGTCCATGAGAAGCAAAGTAAGCAAGCGTAAAGGCAGGAAAATTCGCTATCACGTGTTCATATCCTAAAAAAGCAAAAATGAAAATAATGAATACGACCGTGATCACTTTCCCAGCATCCTCTTTCATCCGCATGCTGATCAGTACAGCGGTATTGACAACGATATTCGCAAACATTCCTTCCACCAAAATCGTTGTTGCAGGTTTTGCTAGTTTTACTGCTATTGATTCTAACATAAAGTTGTCCAACGTTAAATCTTGAAATGGCGTAGTCATAGAAATAAGAAATCCACATAACATACCGCCAATCATATTGAAAAAAATACAGGCAAATAGAATCTTGGCTGCCTTACTTAAAGCAAGTCTCTGCCGAAAAACACCCACAGTCATATAAAGCATATTCGATGTTCCTAATTCGGCGTTCATGTATAGAATCATGACCAGACCCCAGCTGAACATAAATGCGTATAAAATCTTTCCTAGACCGTGCGCGATATCTTCCCCCTTCATCGCGATTGCAAATGCCACAGCCGTTCCTAAAGTCAAAAACAAACAGGCAAGAACCGCTCGAACAGCGTAACGTGAAAAGCTGTTTTCAAAAAGGTTCGCCTTCTTTTCAATTGAAGCATCGATTTTCTCAAATAATGGTGATACCGGATTCATTGATTTTCTCCTTAAACTTCCTTCACTTTTTTCCATTTGTACATACCTTCTCATTTTATAAAGAGAGCCTAGGTTTGTAAAGCGTTTTTACGTACTAATTATCTTGACATTCATGGATGATCTATCATATACTGTAGTTTGTGTAAAATAATGCAGCAGAAAAATAATAACTCATCCCTAGTTTGTTGCCCCGTCTCGGGTTCGATTGTGTAACCGCGGCTGCAAAGGTGAAGATTGAAGAACAAACTATATGATTATGAATTTTTCAACGGATTATTTTACTCCAAAAACTTATATTCATTGGAGGAAATTTTAATGTCTCGTTATACAGGACCATCATGGAAAATTTCTCGTCGCTTAGGCATCTCATTGTCAGGCACAGGAAAAGAATTAGCACGTCGCCCTTACGCACCAGGTCAACACGGACCTAACAGCCGTGGCAAACAATCAGAATACGGCATGCAATTAACTGAAAAACAAAAACTTCGTCACATGTACGGAATGAACGAACGTCAATTCCGTAACTTGTTCGTAAAAGCTAGCAAAATCAAAGAAGGTAAACATGGTGTTAACTTCATGATCTTACTAGAACAACGTTTAGACAATGTTGTTTACCGTTTAGGACTTGCAACGACTCGTCGTCAAGCACGTCAATTAGTTAACCATGGTCACATTTTAGTTGATGGCAAACGCGTTGATATCCCTTCATACCACGTAGAAGTGGGTCAAGTGATCTCAGTTCGTGAAAAATCACAAAACATCGTAACAGTAAAAGAAGCTGTAGAAGCAACTGTTGGACGTCCAGCATTCGTAAGCTTTGACGCTGAAAAATTGGAAGGTTCATTGACTCGTTTACCAGAACGTGACGAACTATATCCAGAAATCGACGAAGCTCTTGTCGTTGAATACTACAACCAAAGCCTATAATTTCAAAAGCTTTCTTGAAAAAGACCGCTATCTATTGGATAGTTGGTCTTTTTTTTATTTTCTATTTACAAAGCAATCACTTTGTTTTACAATTTCGTTAACCAAATAAAAATATTAAGTTAACGAAAAGAGGGCATTATGAACCGAACATTGAAAGAATTGATACTGGCTGCGGAATTTGCCGCGATTATTTCTGTCCTTTCTCAGATGACCATTCCTTTTGGTTTGGTTCCTTTGACAGGGCAAACATTTGCTATTGGACTGACAGCCACTTTTCTCGGAAGAAAACTGGGATTGATATCGGTTACAGTTTATCTTTTACTGGGTTTGATCGGTCTTCCTGTATTTTCAGGGATGACTGGAGGCATAGCTGTTTTATTTGGTCCAACTGGCGGATATTTGATTGGATTTCTCTTTCAAACATGGCTAACTGGCTGGATGATCGAAAAAACAGACGCTCATTACTTGTACGCAATCTTTGCCAATCTAATGGGCTCTCTTGCCGCCTTAGTCTGTGGGACGATCTGGCTGAAGATAAGTGGCGATCTTACTTTTACAACTGCATTTGCCAGTGGGCTGCTGCCTTTTTTACTGCCGGAAGCAATCAAAGCAATTGGAGCAGCCTATATCGGTGTCTTGATGAAAAAACGGCTAAATCGATTTCTTCGAACGAATTGAGCAAAAAAGCAGCATGGAAGAAGACTCAACATCCGGTCTCTTCCACGCTGCCTTATTTTAATTTAAACAGATCTTTATTTTGTCAAATCTACTTTTTTACCGATCCAATAAATAATTATCCCACCGACAATCATTGATGCCAATTCTCCTAAAGCAATCACCCACCAATTCAAGAAAAAAGGTAGTTGATATAAAATCGTTAGCTGACCAGCTACTGTAAACATGGAAAAAGCAAATACGCATGCTGTCACAGCCATTTTGATTTTCATGTTTTTGATGCGACTAGTGATTTTATAGTTGATAAGCAATACAATCAGCGTGCTGACGCTTCCTACTACAACATCTATCAGTCCAAGAGGAGAAGCAATATTAGCCAAAGCTACTCCCGCTGTTACCGCGGCGATGTATCTTTTGTTATACAAGGACAGATAGTTGAACATCTCCGAGAGACGAATCTGAATCACTCCAAAACTAAAAACAGACAAAACCAGCGTCACTGCCACATATAAACCAGTGACTAGCGCCATCCGAGTCACATCTGTCGTTGTCCAGCGTTTGGCTGAACGGGTATTATTTTTTTCCATGTTCTATTTCTCCTTTGCAAGATAATTTTATCTTGGTAATGACTGCGACCAAAGGATGGGAAGAAAATTCCAACTGAAGTGCCGCAGAAGGTTGTGAAAAAGCTGCCCTGCAACAAGTAATAAGAATAGTCAAATAAAAATAGCTCCTCCTATTTTTCATTTGGCTGGACTTATTACCGCAGTTGCAAGCTTTTGAACACCGTTTATATCAGAAGGTTGTGAAAAAGCTGTCTGACATCAAATGCCGGGAACAATCATCGACTTTCTTTTATCATCAACCATTTGGTTCTCTCTTTATTTCTTATCATACAGAAGCTTGAAAAAAACACAAGGTTATTTTAGCAACCAGCCACCGTCGATTGGAATAATCGTTCCTTGTATATAGCTTGCTTGAGGAGAGGCAAGAAATAATGTCAGCTCCGCTACCTCTTCCGGCTGTGCCCATCGCTTGACTGGTGTTTCATTTGCCACCCACTCTGCCATCTCACCTTTTCCTTCAAAATCAGCCGCATTCATCGGCGTTTGGATGGCTCCTGGAGCAATTCCTTTTACTCGGATCCCCTGCTCTGCGTAATCCAGAGCGAGTTGTTTGGTAAAACCAACGATTGCATGTTTCGCACTTGTATAAGCGATCCCACCTCCGCCAGCAACCAAACCCGCAATCGAAGCCATGTTGATGATTGTTCCGCTTTTTCGGCGGATCATATCAGGAAGGATGATGCTTGTTAGATGATACATGCTTTTCACATTCGTTTCATAAATCAGATCCCACAGCGATTCGTCAGTTTCCATCAAGGATTTGTATGCATCTAATACCCCCGCAGTATTCAATAAAATCGTAACTTCACCAAAATGATTTTGGCATTTCGATACCGCTTGTTGGAGTTCTTTCCTCTGTCGGACATCCCCTAGTGCGTAGGCAAAAGTTTCAGGAAATCGAAAAGAAAGTTCTTCCATTTTTCCAAATTTTTGATCTAATCCAAATACAAAGGCATCTTGTTCCAGAAAAGCTTGGGCTTGTGCGGCACCAATACCAGAAGCAGCTCCTGTAATAAATACGACCTGTTTAGCTAAATCTGGATAACGGTTTTTCATTCTACGATCGCCCAATCATCTGCTAAAATATCGCAAACTGTAGGAGCAAAGCTAGAAAAACCTTCATCACTTGTTTTGATCAATAAGTAAGGCGTCACCGGACAGCCATCAAATTCATCATCGGATACGAGAACAACATAAAGCTCAAATCCACTCCATCCTTTACGAATAATCTTTGCACCTTTTTTCAATTCTGGTAAAATTTCTTCAAATGTCATCTTTATTCTCCTTTTTTTGTTATTGTTTTGATTGTTTTTGTTTTTGAATCATTTCAAATTTTTGAGATAGCTGAATGTAATCTATCAATTTTAATTCTTCGGTCACAATAAAATAGTCAAGATCCGCCCACGGTTTTCGATGAACTTTACTTGTTGAAATCAGAAGATCCACTTCTCTTCCCCGATAATCCGTTGGTAGAAAAATCAGCTGATAATCATTACGGAAAAACGTCCGTAACCCCTCCTCTAACAGTTGCTCTTCAAATAATGGGAAATCTGTCATCAAGAGGATCGTGATCTTTGGAAGCTGTGGAGTAAAGGCTCCTAATGTTTTAAACACAGTCAGATACCGACCCATCAAAAACGCATGATTTTTAAACGCCAGATGATTAGGCTGTTTGTGTCTGCTTTCAAAAAAGCGTACTAACCATTGTTTTAATTCTTTGTTTTCAATGACTAAATGATTAATGAAGTCACTACTGTTTCCATCAATTGTTTCTTTTGCGTTAGGAAAAAGATAGGCGAAAAAATGACTACTGAACAAATAGTTTTCTGCCTCAAAGGTCAGATCTTCCGCTGGTAGCTCCTGCTCTTCTTGATAAAGAGAAAGAGCTGCTTTTGCTTCAGAAAGAGCTGCAAAAGGCGGTGTTTCTGCTTGTTGATGAAAATCAAAAATTTTCTTCCGTATCTTAGGATCACTATAATATTCTTCACGCGTCATCAGAACAAGAAACAATGCGCCTAATTCGTCTTCTACTTGAAAATAATTAGGAAATACCGGCTCCATGACTTGGCAGAATCGCTGGAACAACAGATTGTCTGCGATCAGCCCTCTTTTTTTCTCATTCAATACCACATAATGCTTCTGTGATTTTCTTAAAAAAAAGGCACCTAGCATGTATTCCAATCGTCTTTTTTTGATTTCATTCAAACGAACGTTGAAAAAAGCCATGATATGTTCTGCCATATTTTTTACGTCCATTTGAGAAATCGTTTCAAACGGCCAGATTTTCCCTCGAAACAACTGCCAGAATGTCATATGCAAGTAAAGTCGAATGATTTCTTCTTCGCCTTGCGCGATATATGTACCTCGTTGCAGACGAATGCCATAAGTTTGCAGTTGCTGTTTCCATTCATTGATTTTTCGATGAGCAGTGGATTCACTAATGTAATGCTTTTGCGCAAATTGGTAAATCGTGTGGAATTCTTCAAAAAAAATGTCGTGCAGCAGCTGGAATTTCAGCGTACTTTGCACGAGATAGATCAAAAAACGCTCATGTTCGATTGAATCGAGCGTATCATAAAAGTTATAACCAGAACGGTGATTTTTTGTAAACAAAGGGTGCATCTTACCGCTAAACTGCTGATAGTTTTTAGACAGCTCGTTTAGGTATTTCGACACACTGCGGGCATCCAGCTGAACAACTTGCGCTAATTGTGCAGCAGTATGCCAAGCTTGATCCTCAAAACTTTCTAGGAGGAGAATCTTATAATATAGATCTTTATCAAATTGTTTAAGATACTCGGAAGACAAATACACGTCTTTCCCTCCTTTTTTATGCTAGAACGTTTTGGTTATTGTAGCATAAAATAGTGGTTTTCGCATCAAAACAAGCCAGCAAAAGGCTGAAAGAATAACGGTAGCAACAAAACGGTCAATATCCCATTTACGCATATCGCAAGCCCTGAAATGATCCCTTCTACTTCGCCAATCTCTATTGCTTTTGCTGTACCGATAGCATGAGAAGTACTTCCTAACGCCACACCGCGAGCAACGGGACTTTCGATCTTGAATAAGCGGAAAATATGAGTAGCGATCAGCGAGCCAAAAATACCTGTAGAGACAACAATAGCAAGAGTCACGGCATTCACCCCGCCCATCGTATGAGACAAATCGACAGAAATAGCCGTCGTTACAGATTTCGGTAGTAATGAGATGACCATCTCTTTATGAAGAGAGAAGAAATAACCGATCCCTACACTAACCAAGCAATTTGCGACTATCCCTGCCAAAATCGCAGCTATTACAGGATAAAAATTTTCTTTCAGCAAACGGAAGTTTTTATAAAGCGGGATGGCAAGTGCCACTGTCGCAGGAGTAATCAGCATAGTCAAAAAATTGCCGCCGATATTATACTCTTTATAGCTGACGCCAGAAAAATGCAGAAATAAGATAATAACAACAATCGATAATACGAGAGGATTCAAAACAGGCAGTTTATATTTCCGCAAAAATTTGTCAGATAATACGTACACTCCTAAAGTCAAACTTAAGCCAAATAATGGATTCACAAAAAACTCAGTCAATTTGATTCTCCTCCATTTCGTTTACAGATACCCTGCTTGCTTTTTTCTTACGGACATAGCCTAGCAAAGCTTCTACCCCTTCTGCCGTTTTTCCCGCTGTGACCATCGTGACGATGGAGCACACGACGACTGCCCCCAGTAAAATAGGCCATATCGAAGCAATGTCATCAAAATATTCCAATAAACCTACACCAGCTGGAACAAATAAAATAGCTAGATTATTCAATAAAAAATCACCAGTTGCTCCGATTTTTTCAGGATCAACAAGATGCATTTCAAATGCTAAAAATAAAAAAAGAATACCTAAGATACTCCCAGGAATAGGTAAATGAGCAAAAATTCGGATACCTTCTCCTAATACAGAAAAGAAAATAATAATGAAAAACTCTTGAAAAAATTTCATCAAACAACACTCCTTACGTATAGCTTTCATTTTACTAACAAACCTTTTCTGAAAGTTTCAAAACATGCTGTTTCTAAGATACAATTTTTGAGAAAAAAAACGTTTTTTTTTTGGTATATTTATAGTTAAGCTTGGTGATTTGTGGAGAACTTTTAAAAAGAGTTGGAGTTTTACTGTTGGTCTGGTTTCTTATACGTAATGGAAATCATTTTTTTATTCACATTTGTTAAGACTGCAGAAATCCTTCCGACACGAAACACTGCACCGATGCTTTTCGTGTTGATGTTTCTTTTTTTTTGCATTTTTATAACATTTGGAGGTATTTATGGATTACTCACTAATGACCCGTCTTGCGGCGGAAATGATTGGTACAGCATTACTAATCGTGCTAGGTAACGGTGCTGTAGCAAACGTAGATTTAAAAGGTACAAAAGGATATGGCAGCGACTGGATGCTGATTGCTGTCGGATATGGATTTGGGGTTATGATGCCGGCAATGATCTTTGGCGGAATCAGCGGTAACCACATCAACCCAGCATTTACGATTGCCTTAGCGTCTAATGGATTGTTCCCTTGGGCTGAAGTTGTTCCTTATATCATTGCACAATTGATTGGTGCAGCGATCGGACAATTGATCGTAGTGGCTTGTTACAAACCTTACTACGACCAAACAGAAGATGTAAACCATGTGTTAGGTACATTCTCAACAATCAACAGTGTTGGTTCTAAATTCAATGGTTTCGTCAATGAATTCTTTGGTTCATTCGTTTTATTCTTTGGAGCTTTAGGTATTACAAAAGCACCATTCTTCCAAGATAACCTTGGTACAGCTCACTTAGCACTTGGTTTCCTTGTATGGACATTAGTTGCTTCACTTGGTGGTCCTACAGGTCCTGGTCTGAACCCAGCTCGTGACTTTGCACCACGTCTTGTACACGCACTACTTCCATTGAAACATAAAGGTTCTTCTCAATGGGGATATGCATGGGTACCCGTTGTTGCACCTATCTGTGCTGGTGTCGTAGCAGTATTCTTATATAAATTATTATTTATGGCTTAATTAAAAGCTAAATAAAAAAACTTGGTACAGCGATTGCGTACCAAGTTTTTTTATTTTAGAAAAAGCAGGTGGACTTTCTAAAAGAAGTTCACTATTCGATCCTGTCGATGATTTCTTCAGGAAAATCGTCTATTTGCTTGTCAATTTTGCTGTCTTTGTATTTCTCTTCTTGGATAGTCAACAAAATCTTTGTAAGGTTCCCCCAGTCTACTGCTCTTGGCGGATCAAGCCAAACCACTACTTGAGACACACTTTCTTCATATAAATTGTTTCTATTCGTGATTATAACATCCGGAAAATCAGGTTTTCCAGCCTCTATCACTTCCGTATTCAGATTAATGTACAAACTTAAATTTTTCTTGATAAATCGATTATAGGCAGCACCATAGGAAAAATCGATGATGATCTTTACTGGCTCAGAAACTAGTTGAACGGGTATGTGATTGATCAATAACAATAAATAACTGAAAAAAAGAAAAAATTTATCTTGAAGCAACTCTTTGTGTTTTGACATTAGATCATTCATATACTCTAATAGATAGCAATAAAATGTAGGATAGTTTTGATTAAAAAAAGAAATATCTAGTGGAAATTCATCCGATTTATTAAGGGTATAATGCAAAAGTTTAAAATGTATTTTGGTTAACTCATTTTGGATCGATTTTCTCGTTTCTTTCGGTAACCGTTTGAACCGTTTTTCAAAACTTTCAATGAACCGCTCATTCAACCATTCGATTGTTTCATCTTCTTTTTTCCTCAAATACTTTTGATCTAACTTATCATGGAGATAAAGCCACGAGAGGATCTTACAGATAAAAACAACTGATTCTGTCTCCAGTACTCCTTTTAGATAGAAAAATCCTATATCTGAGAAAAATAGCGGCTGATTGTTGACAATATCTAAAGAATCTTCTTGTTCAGACAATAGATTGATTGCTAAAAAGTGGAATAATTTCTTTTTTTCATAAGCGGAAAGAGGATAATACCGATTTAAATTTTTTACCATTTTTTCTGTTTTTATAATTATAGGTAGCGCATACAACTTTTCAACACTTATTTCTGTTGAGTTAAAAAGATTATATAAAAAAAGGCGGATGTTTTTAGGATTTCCTGTCAACTTTCTTTTCTCAAAAAAAATTTGATACTTTTTTAGATTTCTTTTCAGCCCTTGCAATACTTTATACGCCACAGAATAACTCACATGATGCTGTTCAGCAAAATTTTCTATTGAGATATATTTTTCCTGAAAGAAAGCCAATACCATTTTCATGGATAAAGAATCTGTTATATAGCGAGATAATAGGGCTTTACTAGAACTTTTACCATTGATTTCCAAACATATCATCAATTCACTAACAGTTAGACGAAAATTTTTCTCTAAATCGAACATTTGTAAATCATGTTTTAGCTTATCGATAGTTTTTTTCAAGAGAAATGTCGATAACGATAGTTTCTCTTGAATATCCGAGATTGATTCTGATAAATTTGAGCTTGCTTCTAAATATTTAAGTAATGAATAACTTCTATAATCTTCCTTGCTTAAAAAAAACTCATAATTCATTAGCCATCAGCTCTTTCTACGTATATTGCTGTTTCCATTCCTTCACTGCTACTATCACTTCTTATTCATATTTTCTGCATCGTCCCAACTGTACGCTACACAACCTGGAGGATCCGTTTATTGACCATTCTTGCTGTTATACCAGTTATAATGATTATATCATTTACTTATAGGCATCTACGCTAATACAAAAGCATTTTATACTATCGAAAAAGAACGTAAATATCACGCAATAAGGAAAAACTATTATTTGTTATTTTGATCTTACTTTTCTTTCTCTTCTTTCTTTCTCAAAATAAACCAGAGGATAAGTATTAAAACGAACAACAAGAAAATCAGCGCTTCCAAGATGTAGATCCAATTATTGGCCTTTTTAATCGTCACATCTTTCGTATTCAATTCCTTGGCTTCTTTCCCGTCTATCATAAACACTTTTTCAAATATCCATTGGTCGGTATAGTTGATGGTGGTATTTTCTTTTTTTCTTGAGAATTTTCCGTTTTCATTTTCATTTCCTAGAATGGTCATTGTGAGATGATATTCGCCTGGAGTTAGTGGCTGACCATTCAAAGCTGTTGGAAAAGAAAAGTTTGTATTCGGCGCAATCTGCAATCCTTCTTTTTCCTCCTGATATAAAACTTCAGAATGTCCTTTTTTTGTAATTTTTGTTTCAATAACTACTTGATTGATATAGGTTTTTTGATCATTTTGGACGTTTGCTAAAATGACATTTCTTGCATTGATTTGATCAGGTTTAACTTCATGGAGAACTAGGTTAGGAGCAACTTCATTCAGTGTCTGTCGCATTAACAAGGCCACAGTATAGGCGTATTCATTCTCAATTGATAAGCTTTGATCCTTGTTTTCTGTTTGATCCTTTTCCGTCACAATTTCTTTGAATGTGATTCCACCAGCCAATACACCATCGAATCGATCTTTTGGCATCTTGGCATGGAAAACCACGGTTTGAACGCTTTTAGGTTCCAGTGTCACTGTCTCTGGATAACTCACATAGTCGATCAGATCAAAGATTAGACTTTCGTCTTTTTCAATCTCATTTTTTCCATATTCAACCATCACGTTTGAATTAGTCGTTGCGCTATTCACAGAAATGTCGATTTTCACTTCTTTTTCCGTATCATTTCTCAATTCTGCTTTTAATTCTACTTCCTGATCTGGAACAAGTTGGAGATCGAAATAAGTTTTTCTTTTATCGATCTGATTCTCTGAAGTTATTGGCGTCACCGAAAAATTGAATGCACTAGCTGTCACTGGTAAATGGTTAAAAAGTGTCCCTATAATAACTAGGAGTGTTACAAATAATTGCTGTTTTGGTTTCAAGAAAATCGCTCCTTTCATCATATGTAAGAAAAGATGGGAACAAAAGCGTGTCTCTGCCATTTTAAGCTGTGCAGGAAATAAGTATTTATGGTTCCTGTTGTCCTTGGTGATCCATGCTTTTGTTCTCATCTTCTCTTTTTATTAATTTTCTGGAACATCTGCAAGAATCCAGGATAGTTTCCCCTCAAATGTTCCAATCCTTTGATTTTCTACAGGAATATCTATTCTGATTCCATGTTGAGATGTAGAATCTAAAATAGCAGACAAATCACTTTCGCCTTTTTGGTCACTTTCAAAAATCGTAACAGCAGATGACCCTATAACCGTTGTCTCTTCAGAAGTAACAAACGAAAGAGCTTCCGGGAGTTCAAACGTTCCATTTGTAAGAACTTTTTCTTGTTTCAATTGTAATATCCAACCTCCAGAAGCCCGTTCATCCATGATTTTCAATCCACCTGAAAATTGCCCAAATACACTTAATGGTTTATTGGATATTTTATGTTGCCCAAAATCTACATACTGAGGAGCCGCTGAAAGATAAAGCTTTCCTTTTCTGTAATAAAAATAGATATCCGCTGTATTTTCGGAAAAGACACCTTCTGTATTCGCTGAATCAGAGTCAAAAACATATCCCTCAATATCAATAGGAACTTCTTTATAACTCTCTCCGATTTTTCCAGTGATTGTTTTCATTTCTGCGAGTTCATTTTGACTCTCTTTCTCTTTATAATAAACATGGACATCTATTTCCTTCAGCTTCGCAATCGTCAGACTTATATCATTTGACTGCTCAATTAACTTTGCATTCTCAAGATATTCAAAGTGCATAGTCAGTACCTTTTCGGGAATGACTTCTTGCAAGTCTGTTTCCAACTCAATAATCAATGTATCTCCAAGAACAAAATAATCTCCTAGATTGAGTGTGACTCGGTTTCCTGTTATCAGGATATCTTTGGCATCAACTTGATTTCCGTTGATCAAGATACGCTCAGGAATATTTAATTCTTGTGGTAGGTCTATACTAGTCTCCAATTTCTTATCTTCAAGAAAATTCCCAGTAACTTTCAATGTATTTCTGATAGTTATCTTATCGTTTCTTTCAACTTCAGCGATGGCCCCATAATCACTATCATTGACTTTTACATCAGCTGATGATGACACATTAGATGGAAGTTGCGTCATCGCGATAGCGTTTTCTTGAAAAAATGTACCTGTTGAAGAAGTAAATCCCCAATTTACTTCTGTAGAACCGAATTGACTGATGAGATCAGGTACAATGTGAGAAGAGCGACCGACACCTTCCAGATCATAGGTGAGACTTCTTTGAGACGCGTCCCATTGAATGATTAATGTACGCCATGTACCATCAGAGAGAAAGGTAGGTGCTACTGTTACGCCAGTATGCTCTCCGGAATAATTGTTGTTATTTTGTTTAGGAGTGACAAAGGCGACATGTCCATGTCCCTTATTATCGGCAGTTATTTCACGATCCATTCGATCAGAAGAGCCACTATTTTTATATGTGTCGAACTCAATCGAGAGTGCATTTGCGACATAAGGCTGTCCTGATCGAGTCGAATAAGAACCAATTCCCATACCTGGGGAACCGATAACTTGACTGGGATCATTAGCCATTCTAGAATCACCAGTCAATGTAAAAGTCATACCATCTCCTGCTTTATCTCGTTGATTTCCTAAATATAAATAACATTTAAATGTAAAATCTGAGCGTAAATCGATTTTATTGTTTGACCAAATAGCTCCTCTTTGAGACCTCTCTGCTGGATTCAATTGCAATAGCTTCCCGTTTTCCAATATGGACGTGCTGGTACCGATAGGTTGTTGAAAAATCTTATCAATAGAAATAATATTGGGATCATTAGGCAGCCCCACTCGATAAGTCGGGGCATTCTCCAATGGCTGTTTGATTAACTCTTCAGATTCTTCTTTGTCAGTGGTCTCTTTACTGTCAGTAGTACTTGAATTCTCACTGCTTTCTTGGATCTGGCTGGATTCTGTTAAACGATCGAGTGTCGAAGCCTCTTTGCTTTCTTCGACTCTTCTATTATCATTCACCAACTGATTCGATTCCAAAGAATACCCTATAATCGGAAAGATATTAGTCGCTAATAGACTGCTTAAAATGAGCGCGATCCTTCTCTTTTTCACTATATCTTTTCCTCCTGATCGTTGAATTCCCAGATGAACTGTTCCTGTCCAAACTAATATAGCTTGGCCTTTACCAACCTTTGTTTAGATTGTCTTCACAAAACCGTTTGACTGCATGCTTATTTTCAATTGTTCTTGCAAGTAAACTAGTTATTGGGTGTATCTTCTAATGTCCAAACTAATTTAGTAGAATATTGTTGTGCTAACTTGACCGATGTACCAGGTACCGAAAGCTGTACCGCATCTTTATTTTCATTTTCATTCGCACCAAATCGATAGACCCAAGTCCCCACACCTGTTCCTGATTTAGCATTGATTGCTAACGTATTATTTCCTCCTGGTGTCAGCGTTAATTCAGAATTAACCGTTTCAGGTGTATATGTTGGATCAACCAAAGAAACAGCCTGTCCTTTCGTAAACTTCAGCTGTGCTCCAACTAGTTCGTCCCCACTGGCAGTTTTAAATTGTTCTGGTTGTGCTACACTTAATTTCCACCCAGATAGTGTTCCTCTTTTATCTGTCACTTGGACATATGTCGGTTTTTTAGAACCATCAGTCATTTCATCAGCAGATGCATAATACGTTTTATCTGCAGTAGAAATTTTTTGAGTCCCAAATTTGAATTTTGATCCATAATCAATCGATAATGCTCCTCCTGTTCCAGGACTTGGAGGGTCTACTGGATCGACAGGGACGTTGGGATCAGGATCTTCCGGATCAACTGGAGGAGTTATTCCCTCATCTCCTGCTTCAAATGTGATCGTTCCGTCTGTGTTATATTCCTTTGGGTATACTTCAGCTGCAGAGACAAAAGTCGCACTTACTGCCATACTGAATAACATCGTTGCTACTAATATAGTTTCTTTTTTCATCATTGCCATTCCTCTTTCTTTTTTTAATAAATATACAATCGATCCATAGCACATGTTTGCTTTACGGAACTTATGAGAGAGAAGAATATCGTCCCGTGTCTGCTCATATATGTCGATTAGTTGTTAGGTGATCATCAGTCCGTTTTGATTCTTATTTTTCTATTGCCGCTTGATGCAATTAAAATTAGAACTATAGCTGTCATAGTCTTTAAAATCATTTGTACGTCTCACACCCCCATCCATCAAAATATGACTTGACTGTCAAGACTGCAATCAATAGTTATTATAAGTAAATAAAAAATACATATTATATTATTTTTTGACAGTATCAGATAAAAAAAGAATAAACGCTTGCATCTAGTACTCCCTATGTTATGAACCAATTGATCAAATAAACATTCGCTAACTATTCTCCACAGCAAAAAAGCAGCAGATCCACGATAAATGGATCTACTGCTCTTACTTATCCTTATATTTAACAGGGATTTTCTTTTACACATCGCTAATGCTGTCTCAATATGAAATGATCGTCATCGCTTGTTCAAATTCCTCTTGCAAATGTTGTGTTTGATAGTGCTGGAAAGCTGGATGATGGGCACGCAAGAGTACACGTAATTTCATAGGATCATAGCTGTCTAACAACTGTTCTTTCAAAACAAAATCACGAGTCAGTTGCCATTCATAATAATAACCGAATGGTCGACAACTATAAATTGCTCCATGGATCAACTGATCTTCGAACCGCCGATGCGTATGACCAAAAACTACTTGCTTGATATTTGAGTAATGGTCTAGTAATTTCCCGAATGATTCTGATCCTAAAAACGCATTTAATTTGTTCCAACGCTCATAAGGAGCAGATTGATACACGATAAATGCTCGTTTAGGGACGAAATGAGTGGATAAGATGACCTCAAGCTTTTTTGCTTCCAACTGGTCTAGCAAATTTTTTGCAGCTGCAAGCATTTCTGCATTGACCTCGAGATCTGTTTTCCCACGCTGGATGAACCGATCATACCAATACAAACGTTTCATTCGTACGATTGCATCGTAATCTTTCAATTCGGAAAACTGATAGTCGTACCAGCCATTCATTCCTAAAAGAACGGTCTGCTCATTTAAAGCAATATACCGTTCATTTAAAAAATGTGGGTCTGGAAAATGGTCCATCATCTGTTCATTGGGCACATCTGCCAACTCGTGATTGCCGAAATGAAAGGTCGTAGATAATCCTTTATTGACGAAAAATTCGACAACAGCTAGGCAACGATCTACTTTATTGGCCGTATCTCCGGCTAGATGAAGCCGAGTGATCTTGTGCTTTTGCAAAACTTGCCAAAGCTGCATCAGCTCTGATTCGCCGAATTTATTGATGTCCACATGTAAGTCGCTGATGATCGCCAATTTTCCCATTTTATCCCTCTAGTCTTTTCGAACAACTTGCAAGTTGCCTTTTCTCAAACCGCTTGGTCCTTTTAATTGTAAACTATTGTAAGTTGGTTCTAAAGCAAGTGTTGATGGATCATCCATGTAAAGTATTGCACTGTCTTTGATTTTGATTGGTCCAACTGGTGTATCAGCCACTACAGAATAAAGACTTAGATCTGTTTGTGTATCTTTTTTAACAATGATCAATCGAAATGCCGTGTCTAATTGGCAACTGACTTGGCTTTCTGCAAATGGACCGTCGCCGTTTTCGATATCTAATAAAAGTTGATCATCTGCTTCTAATTTATTTTTCAATACTTCTTGTGCTTCTTTTGTCACTTCTAATTTCATCTGTATCACCTCACGTCATAGAATAATCACTTTATTCATCAGATGCAACTAATTTGTCTGGTTTTAGCTGTTTCCTGTTTGTTGGAGAGCCAACCATTCGGATTTTGTGATTCCTCTTATCACTAAAGAAACCACTTCGCCATTTCTTCGCTCAGCATCTGGGATCAATCCTTCTTTTTTCATATGTAACTTCTCCATTACCCGTCCCGAATTGGAATTTCTCACGTCATGGGTAGCAAAGATCCTTACAAGATCTAATTTTTTGAAACCTAGTTTCAGCAAAGCAGCGGTAGCTTCAGGCATATAGCCATTTCCCCAATAGGCAGAATTGAGCGCATACCCGATTTCGGCAGTCCCGTTATGGTCATTCACACGGATATCTGTCGTTCCGATCAGTTTACCTGATTTTTTTAGTTCTATACCATATTTTCCTAAAGGGTCCTTTATAAAGGATGTAGCAATAGTTGCTCTTGTTTCTGCTAATGATTGGTTTGCGGGAAAGAGGAACCGTGTCGTTACCTCATCACTTGCATATTCATATACATCCTCTGTATCTGCTAAAGTGACGGGTCGTAAAATAAGTCGTTCTGTTTCTATCCATTGATTTTCTGCCAGTACAAGGTCTGTTTTAATTTCTTCTCCCATCTAAATCCGCTTCTTTCGTTATTTTTTCTCTACTATAGCGAAGCAGGCTCCAAAAAGCAACCTGTTATTTGTCCAACCTTATCCATTCCTTAAATAACAAAGTATATTCTAAAAAATAAACATCTCTTAATAACTATTGGAAAAAGAATAACTTTTTGTTCACGGATTATTAACAACTCTTCGGTAAAGTAAACTTATCAAATAAAAAGACTTCTTTGGAGGAATCACTATGAAAGAATATATAAAAAGTATCTATTTTATCGAAGAAACACAAAACATCGAGGGTTCTTATATTGAAGTAAAAACACTTTTTGTCAATGAAGATAAAACAAAAGCATTGGATATCTATAAAAAATTAGCTGCAAAACAAACGAATAGTTTTGGATTGATATTAAGCGAGTATAAGATCAAAGCAGAAGAAAGTTATTTCTATCAATTATTAAAACGTTGGAGTAAGCTTCCTGCCGATTTTTATCGAAAAATGCAGATCATCAACTATCAGCCGCTTGCTGAGACACATGCGTGAATAAAGGTTGTGAAATTAGCGCTTTAACCTGTGTATTAAAGAAAAAAGATTTCCCAAACACATAAAAACCTACCGCTAAAAGTTAGCTGGAAAATCTAACTTTTAGCGGTCGGTTCAATTTCTTCGATTATTTTTGATTCTACTTAAATGCTTGATCCACATCTTCGATCATCAGTTTCATTGACTCTAAACCGCCCCCGCTTAAATACCAAACATCTGGTTCAAGGGAGATGATCTGCTGATTTTTACCAGCATTCGTTTGTGCTACCAGTTCATTGGCAGAAATATCATCTTTGCTGTCGTCTCCACCAATAGCTTTTGTTCGGTCTACCACAAATAAGATATCCGGATTTTTTTCTAGCACATATTCATAAGAAACACTTTGACCGTGAGTGGATGCTTCGATTTGATCATCCGTTTGTTCAAAGCCAAATAAATCATGGATGAAACCAAATCTAGAACCTGATCCGTAGGCTGACAATTGCCCTTCATTCACAAGTGTGACTAGTGCTTTTTTATCAGACGCTTCTGCTTTCTTTTTCGTCTGATCGATTGCATTGGATAATTCCTCTAATTGAGTTTTGGCTTCTTCTTGCTTGCCAAAGATTTCCCCTAAAGTAGTGATATTTTGCTGGAAAGATTCCCATGGCTTTTTCGCATCTAAAGAAAGGAAAATAGTCGGAGCGATTTGACTTAGATCTTTTTGAAAATCTCTTTGCCGGCCAGAAATGATGATCAGATCTGGCTGAAGCTGATTGATTTTTTCTAAGTCTGGTTCTTTGATCCCACCTGCTGATTCCACTTTTTTATAGGAGGAAAGATACTCAGGAAGGCTGCTCGTAGCTGCTCCAACTACCTTATCTCCAACACCAAGAGCATCCATCGTATCTAAAGAACCATTGTCGAATACGACGACTTTTTCAGGATTCTTTGGCACCTCGATTTGATCGCCATTACTGTCTTTTATCGTTAATGCTGTTTCAGCTTGCGTACTTTTCTTTGTATCTGCCTGACTGGTGTTGTTACTATTTCCACATGCTGCTAAACCAAATGATACTAGAATCAAGATACCTACTACTAATTTTTTCATCTCTTCTCTCCTAATGTTAGTTTTAGAAATAAAGACAGAATCTGCGGCCTTCAATCTCACAAATCCGTATGTCCATTTCGTACAATTCATCCAATACATCTTTTTTTATCATTTCTTGGGTCGTTCCTTGCGTAAATAACTGCCCCTCTTTCATTGCAACGATCTCATCTGCATAACTTGCAGCAAAGTTGATATCATGAAGAACGATAACGATTGTTTTCCCAATTTCTTGTACTAACTTTTTTAAGATCTGCATGATTTGAACAGCAAAATTCATATCTAGATTGTTCAAAGGTTCATCCAGTAAAATATAATCCGTGTCTTGCGCTAGTACCATTGCAATATACGCACGTTGGAGTTGACCTCCTGAAAGAGTGTCAATCGATTGATCTGCTATTTCTTCTAACCCGAGGTGTTCCAGTGATTCCTGAACGATTTTTTGATCTTTTGTCGTCAATTTTCCTTTCGTATAAGGAAATCGTCCAAATTCTACTAATTCTTTCACAGTAATTTGGACATTTATTTCATTCGATTGTCGTAGGATCGATAATTTTTTGGCTAATTCATTGGATTTCCAAGCCTTTACTTCGTTATGGTCTAAATAGATTTCACCTGTATCTTTTGGTATCAAACGACTGATCATCGACAACACCGTTGACTTTCCAGCACCATTTGGACCGATAAAAGCAGTCAACTTCTTTTCAGGAATCGTTAACTGTACATCTTTGACCACTGATTTTCCATGGTACAGTTTATTGACCTTTTGTAAATCGATCATAAGATACTCTTCCTTTCGCGAATCAATTTTGTGACAAAATAAATTCCTCCGACAAATTCAACAACGACACTCACTGTTGTATTCCAGCCGAAAATCTGCTCTACTGCGAGCTGTCCGCCTGTCAGAAACAGCATAGCTACCAGAAAGCTTCCGATAAATAGCTGACCATGACGATAAGTAGAAAATACACGGTAACTGACATTTGCGACAATAAACCCTAAAAAAGTAACTGGACCCACAAGAGCCGTTGATGTCCCTGTCAAAAGACTGACACAACATAAAATCAAAAATTCAAAACGATTTGTGTCTATCCCGAGGTTTACTGCTTGTTCATTTCCGAGATGGAAAACGTCTAGCACATGTCGATATCGAAATAACAGGTACCAGCAGCCGATAATGATCAAAGAAGCAGGCAAAAGATACTGGCTTTGGATATTGCCAAAACTTGCAAATAATCTCCCTTGAAGCAAATCATATTCATTCGGATCCATGATGACTTGTAAAAAGGTACTGACACTACCAAAAAGCGTGCCTAAAATCATCCCTGACATCAGTAACAAAAAAAGATTTGCTTTCATTTTTTTCAAAAGAAAGAAAAATAACAACAGACTCAACCCGACCATCAGCCCAACGTTCAATAAGAAAAAACCTGTACCTGTCTGCTGAAGCATCGTCACTCCTCCGATAAAGAAGAAAAGGACCGTTTGGACAAGGACATATAACGACTCAAGTCCCAATACGGAAGGAGTCAAAAACTGGTTATGCGTAATTGTCTGAAAGCTGATCGTAGCACTGCTGACAGCTAGCGAGACAAGGATAAATGCAAAAATTTTCTTACTCCTCAATGCCCACGCAAAATGCCAGTTTCCATATGTATGGATCGTCAAGTACACTCCTGTAACAAATAGAACTAGAACAAGCATACCAATAAAAATAGACGGCTTTTTAAGCATATCGTCGCCCCCTTATCAGAAGATAAAGGAAGATAGCCCCACCGATGATTCCAACGATCACACTGACTGGTATTTCATAAGGAAAAATCAACACACGAGCGACAAGATCGCAAAATACTAAGAACAAACTACCTGCTAAAGCAGTTACGCCAATGGTTTTGTGCACTTGATCTCCATATATTTTAGAGACAAGATTCGGAATGATCACTCCGATAAAAGGAATGCTTCCTACCATGATCAACATGACTGCACTAGCCAATGAAACCAAGCCAATACCTAAAAGCTGCATCTTCTGGTAATCTATTCCCAAATTTACTGCAAACGATTCGCCCAGACCAATGATCGTAAATCGGTAAGCAAATAGCCAAACCAAGAACAACAATGGAACAACAGCATACAATAACTCATAATTTCCTCGTATCACAGTCGCAAAATTCCCTTGAAGCCACGAAGTCATATTTTGTACCAACTGGAATTGATAAGCAAAAAAAGTAGCAACTGAACCAATGATATTCCCTAACATGACCCCAATCAACGGAAGCATCAATTGATTTTTCTGGGGGAACAATCGCGTAAGGGATAAAAAAAGCAATGTTCCTGCGAAAGCAAAGCAAAATGCAGTCAAGGATCGGACGATCAAGGATGCACCAGGTAGGAAAATCATGGCCACTAAAATACCTAAACGCGCACTATCCATCGTGCCCGCAGTCGTCGGTGAAACAAATTTATTTTGGGTCAAATGTTGCATAATCAACCCACAAATACTACTGGTCGCTCCCACAAGGATCAAACAAATCGTTCGTGGCAAACGAGTCGCTAGCAAGATTTGTAAGCTTTGCCCATCTAACTGGAGCAGTTCTGACAATTGTACATTCGATACTCCGATGAACAATGAAATACTACTTAAAATAACTAATAATGCTACTAGTCGTCCGTAGCGCATCCAATCCACCTTTCTAATTGAGAATGATTTTCATTCTTATTTTAAGTGAATCGTTGAACAAAAGCAACCGCTTTTTCATATGTTTTAGGTATTATTGGGAATATGCTATAATCGTAAGAAAGACAAAGAGAAGAAGGAGGGTATTTTTTATGGCACAAGATGATGTAAAAAGCCATTTGGATAAGGGACTTTATGGTACACCTTTAGTGAACCCTGAAGAACAGCATAAATATTTAGGAACATTCAGGGAACGTTGCTATCTTAGTATGACTGTTGCTGAAATGATCCAACCGAAAAACAAAGAAAACTTTTTAAAAGAACTCAAAAAACATCCAGATGCTTCCATACTCTTGAATGGGGCTCTACCCCTTTCTGTCCAAAACCAATATATCCAGCTAGCAACGAAAAACAATAGCCGTTTCACTGTAGTCAACGATCACGTCACTGCAAATCCTGAGGAATTCGGATTGCTCTTAACAGCAAAAGAAGCAGTAAATGAACCTGTGATCGATATCGAAAAAAAATACCCAGAAGAAAACTCTTCGCCAGCTGAAAAAGAAAAACCAAAAAAGAAAAAAAGCTTCTGGAATCGTTTATTTTAAAACGAAAAAACACATAAATTTTTACATGCAAAAAAGCTTTTGAACAGATTGACATCAAATAGGACAATCTGTCAAAAGCTTTTTCGTTTAAAATATTTCAGGATATAACAATTTCAATACATTCATCGTCAATCTTCTGCCTTTTCCTGCAAAAGGATAAACATGCATATGCATCGCTGGATTGAAATTTGCTTCGATGATCCCGTATGCTTTTTTATCGGTTGTAGGATCGATTTCTTTATCTGGTATGATCAAATCAATACCACTGATTTTAGCTCCTAGTGCTTCTACCGCAGAAACGGCGATTTTTTTGTAAGCTTCAGAAAATTCATCCGTCATATCGATCGAATCACCGCCCGTACTGATATTTGAGTTCTCCCTTAGATAAACAATTTGATTGGCTTGGGGAACTGATTCGATCGTTAACCCTTGTTCTTTCAACATCAATTGTTCTAATTCGCCTAATTGGATCAATTCCAACGGTGCACGATGATTCGTTCCACGCAAAGGGTCACTATTTTTTTCTTCAACAAGTTCTTTCACTGTTCGGATACCGTCACCAATAACATTAGCAGGGACTCGCAACATGATGGCTTGGACTTCTCCATCAATTACAAAGAAACGATATTCCGTTCCCGGCATAAATTCTTCTACTAAAACCGAGCTGTCTTCACGAAAAGCAATCGCCAATCCTGCTTGATAATCCTCCAGATCAGCCCCTTCCTTGAAAATCGTGATACCTAACCCGTAATTTGTGGACTTAGGTTTGATCACAAAGGCCTGATCGGCAAATCTTGGATAAGCTTTTACGGCTTCTTCCATGGATGAAAATTCTGCGCCTCCTGGTACTCGGAACCCAGTTTCTTTTAAAACTTTTTTCGTTACTGTTTTGTTTTCCATGATAAGTGGAACGATATAGCTGTCCTTACTTGTCATGTTTGCATTTTTCACATATTCTACATGGTCTTGGTATTGCAGACGCAAAAATTGATCCGACTCATCTAATACTTTGACTTGGACACCTTTTTGGATGGCATCGAACATAAATATCTGAGTAGAAAGTTCCATTTCGCGAAAACCGGCCAACTGATAGGGACGTTCATGACTTTCTTTATAATATTGATGCCCCAATGCCACAGCAACTTCTTGCTGACTCGATAGCTGTGCTTCTTGATAGAGTTTCGCTGCTAACGTTTGTTCGGGATGATCCATTTGAGTCAATGCTTCCTCCACTAAATAAAGAGAATCCAACCAATCCAATTCAACCAGCATTTGCTTCATCCCTTCAAGGATTTCTTTACCTTCTTGATGAAATTCAGTCTGATGTGATGGTTGTTCTAGTGCTACTTTGTTATTTCGAGTCGTACCTTCTGCCACCCATTGGTCACTGTCTTCTTTTTCTTCTGTCCATAGCATGTACATCAGGAATAATTGTAAGAAACGAACTTGTTCCGGATTGATTCCCAGCCTTGCGTAAGGGTTCAGATCGATATTCCGCAATTCAATATAACGAACCCCTGTTTTTGCCAGATCTGCGACTTTCTTTCCGCCTCGGAAACGAAGCGGTGTATAAAATTCTTTCTCCTCCGAAAGTTTTCCTTCTTCGATCATTCGCTCAATATCTGCTAAATACTGTTTCATGGAAGCATAGGAAACTTTCACATTTGGATGATTCGTGTAGCCTAGCGCACTGTTTCGAATACTGCGAACAGGTTCTTGCGGATGCGATTCATTTATAAAATAGTTTTTCTCACTCATCGGTGAAGCACCAAACAAATAAGTGATCATCCAGCGATAGCGTAAAAAATTTCTCGCTGTTTTCAAATAAAGTTCTGTTTTGAATTCAGAAAAATCCTGAAATTCTTCCTGATGGCTGAACAATGTTCTTAACAATTCGTCACCAAATTCAAAATTGAAATGGATGCCGCTTACCATCTGTTTTCGCTTCCCGTATTCTTTTGCTAAATAACGTCGATACAAGACATCTTCGAAATTTTTTAATTTTGCAATAATGATTTCTTCGTCTTTTTCCGGTAAGGCAGGTGGCATACTTAATGGCCAGATCATCTCTTCTTTCGGTATAGAACGAGCAGTCACATCATAAACAGCAGCCAGATACTGAAATAATTCGGGAATAGAATCGGTAACAGGGGTGATCATCTCTGTTTGTGTTTCGCTAAAATCTGTTTGGATATAGGGGTGATAGGAACGATCGCCAAAGATTGCTGGATGATCGGTTTTTGCTAGATTTCCTGCAAGATCAACCCGCTGTCCTTCTCGTTCTATACCAAATCGAGCTTGGTCGATAAAAGGGCGCGCATTGTCATGCAATAATAATTGCTTAAAATTCATCATTAAGTGACCTCCAATTCATATGAATCTAATTATAATCAAAAAGTATAAGAAAAAGAACGAAATTGTTTGAGAACCGCTTACAAATAAGTATAAAAATGAAGGCATCAAAAACACAGCTATGTTAAAAACAATCATTCAAACAAGGAGCTGCAACTTTGGTCACAGCTCCTGCTTTTTAGACATGGGTTATTCTTCTTTTAGTAATCCTTTGAATAAACCAACGACAAAATCGTTTGGATCAAACGGCTCCAAGTCATCGATTCCTTCACCCAACCCGACCAATTTCACTGGTAAATGCAATTCATTACGGATAGCAAGTACGATACCGCCTTTTGCTGTACCATCTAATTTTGTCAAAACAAGACCGGTCACATCTGTTGTTTCTTTAAATTGTTTTGCTTGAACCATCGCGTTTTGACCAGTTGTTGCATCTAATACAAGTAGTGTTTCTTGGGGTGCTTCTGGTAATTCCCGCTGGATTACTCGTTTTATTTTTTCTAATTCGTTCATCAAGTTCACTTTATTTTGCAGTCGGCCTGCAGTATCAACTAGTAAAACATCTGCCTGCTCTGTCTTTGCTCTTTCCAAAGCATCGAATACGACAGCTGCTGGATCGCCGCCTGCATTGCCACGAACAACTTCAACACCAGCGCGTTCGCCCCAGACAACTAATTGGTCGATTGCTCCAGCACGGAAGGTATCTGCTGCTGCCATCAATACTTTTTTACCTTCGTTTTTGAACTGATGGGCAAGTTTACCAATACTTGTTGTTTTCCCTACACCATTGACGCCGACAAACAAAATAACTGTTAGTCCGTCTTCTTGGATATTTAGTTCATTTACTTCATTGATTCCTTCCGCTTCATAGAGATCCACAAGTTTCTCGATGATCGCATTTTGGACTTCTGCCGATTTTTTCGCATTTCTGAGTTTCACTTCTTGACGTAACGCTTCGGTGATTCGTATCGCTGTTTCAAAACCTACATCTGCCCCGATAAGTGTTTCTTCTAATTCTTCAAAAAAGTCTTCATCGACTGTTCGAAAATTGGCAAACAGCTCATTCATCCGTTCACCAAATGTTTTACGCGTCTTTTCTAAACCCTTGTCGTACTTCTCCTGTACTTCAACTTCTTCCGTTTTCTCTTCGCCAGTAAAAGCACGCTTGATTTTATCAAAAAATCCCATTTGACTCCCCCCTACTCTAATACAAATTTTTGGATCACTTTGGCTACGCCATTTTCTTCATTGCTGGCTGTCACAAAATCTGCTGCTTCTTTGACGAAAGGCACAGCATTCTCCATCGCTACGCCTAGACCAGCGTATTGGATCATCGGTAAATCATTTTCTTCATCACCGATTGCCATGATTTCTTCTTGTTTCAAACCAAGATCTTTTGCCAATAAAGAAATACCATAAGCTTTTGTGACACCTTTTGGCATAAATTCCAAAAGCATACTTCTCGTTTTGATGATCTCATACATTTCATGGAATTCTGCTGGTATTTCTTTGATTTTAGGATCTAATTCTTCTTGGTCATAAGCGATTACTGCCTTATTAAGCACAAATTCATCTGTAATATCGCTTATATCCGCTGGTTGGAATTGCAGCAGCTTATTCAACACATTGTACAAGGATTGCTTTCTTGGGGCACTAGGCAGCTGTAAAACCACATTGTCAGACAAAACATCTAGTGGCAGATCCAATTGCTGAGCCAATTTGTATAAGCGTTGGATATCTGATACTTCCATCACTTTCTTTTCCATGATTTCACCAGTATCGTTTTTTTGTACCAAACCGCCGTTGAAAGTGATGCTGTAATCACCCTCATCTACCAGCCCTAATTCTTGCAGATAATGCGCCATCGCAGCTAAGGGGCGTCCTGTACATAGAACGATCTTGACCCCTTGCTGTTTTGCTTGTGCTAATGCTTGTTTATTCTCATCTGAAATCAGCTTTTGTTCATTTAATAATGTACCATCCAAATCGATTGCTACTAATTTGATCATTTTCGTTCCTACACTTTCGTTTCGTTGATTTTCGCCTCTTCATTGATATCTTCCATCCGTACAGAAACGATTTTTGATACACCGGATTCCTGCATCGTCACTCCGTACAGTACATCTGCTGCGACCATCGTTCCTTTGCGGTGTGTGACTACGATAAATTGTGTGTCATCTTGGAAGTCGCTTAAGTAACGACCAAAACGTTTCACATTTGCTTCATCTAACGCTGCTTCTACCTCATCTAAGATACAAAACGGAACAGGACAGACACGGATAATAGAAAAGAGCAGCGCAATGGCTGTAAGTGCTCGTTCTCCTCCGGAAAGCAAACTTAAACTTTGCAGTTTCTTGCCAGGAGGTTGTACTTCAATCTCAATACCTGTTTTCAGCAGATCCGTTGGTTCTGTCAATACTAATTCAGCTTTACCGCCGCCAAACATATTTGGAAAGACAATTTTGAATTCTTGACGGATAGCTTCAAATACTTCTTTGAATCTTGTCCGCACTTCATCATCCATCTCATCCATCGTTTCAAACAACTGGTTTTTCGCTGCTAACAGATCATCTCGCTGTGTCGCTAAGAAGGTATGTCTTTCACTGACTTGTTCGTATTGTTCGATTGAATTTAAGTTTACTGGCCCTAGCTTTTCAATTTGTTCTTTTAAGGAGGCAACCTTTATTCTGCTGTCTTCGATATCGGTTGTTTCTTGATAGTCGTGGGAAGCTTTCTCAAATGTCAGCTGATATTCTGACTGCAGATAGGTCAAATGATTATCTAAAATCATTTCAGCTCGGTCTTTTTGGACTTCTAATTTGGATTGTTCCGACAGTCGTGCTTTTTGCTCACGATTACGCTCTGCCAAGACTGCTTCAAGCTCATCGATCTCCCTTTGCCTTCTATCTCGCTGCTCCTTGGCTTTTGCCAACTCGGCTTTCAATGTTTCTCGCTGAGCAGATAATTCGTTAATTTGTTTTTCCAAACTTTCTTCTGTGACTTCATGATCAGAAAAGTCTGCTGTCAATGTCGCCAACTGTTTTTCTATCGCTTCTTGACGTTCGATTGCCTCTGCTTTTTGGACTCGGGCACCGCGGAGCTGGATCTGCAGATGATTAAACTGCTCTTTCAAGACAGCAAGATCTGCTTGTTCTTGTGCTTTTTGACTTTGCACTTGTGCTCTTCTTGCTTCCATCTGGTCACTTTCTTGACTTAAAGATTTGATCTCTTCGTCGATTTGTTGACGTTGCGTTTCAAGATCTGTTTGTTTGTCTTTCAACTCGTTCGTTTGTTTTTCGTAATCTTCGATAAACTGCTGTAGCTCACGTGTCTCAAAAGTTGAGATTTGCTTTTCTTTTTCAAAACGTTCAAGTTCGTTTATGATGTTTTGCAACTGATTTGTCGCTTCTTGTTCTTCGAAACGTAATTGTTCGCCTCGTGTACGCAAAACTTCTTGTTCTTCGGCTAAACGAGCTGTTTCTTGCTGCAGCTCCTGAACTTTCTTTTCTTGCACTTGAAGTTGTTTATCTGCTTCTTCGAATTCACTAGTCAACTGTTTCAATTCTTGGTTTTGTACAAACAAACTGCCTTGGTTTCCTCGTTTGTTCGCTCCACCTGTCATGGATCCTCCGGCATTCATCACGTCGCCTTCTAAGGAAACCACTCGGTATTGATAGCGGATCGTTTGCGCGATCGCATTAGCACTAGTTAAGTCTTTTGCTAAAAGGATCGTTCCTAACAGGTTTTGAACCACTGTTTGGATTTGATCAGGATAAGCAACTTGTTCACTGGCAATCCCTATAAACCCTTCTATAGCTGCTGCTTGTGTCAATATATGAGCTGGTAACTGTCTTGGTTTGATTGTCGTCAGCGGAAGGAATGTTGCTCTTCCTCCTCTTTGCTGTTTCAAATACGTGATGGCTTGCCGAGCATCTTTTTCATTTTCAACGATGACATGTTGAGCTGCTCCACCTAAAGCTGTTTCAATGGCTAACGTGAAATCTGCAGGGACGTCGATCAGTTCAGCCACTGCTCCGACAATACCGGAAAGCTGCTGTTTATGCTGCAAGACCAATCGAACGCCTTGGTAAAAACCAAAATAGTTTTCTTGGATTTCTTGAAGGCTTTTCTGACGAGCACGCAGCTGCTGGACTTGATTCATCAATTGATACATTTTAGGCTGTTCTTTTGCTAATGCTTCTTGGAACTTTTTCCCGTTTCGTTGGATCAGTTCTAACTTCTCTTTTGTTTCAGTTAAAGATGATTTTAGCTGCGCCTGCTTTTGTGTCAATTCTTCTTTTTGTAAGATCAATCGATCTACTGATGCTTCTACTTCCGATTGCTTGGCTAACGTCTGCTTGCTTTTTGCTGTTTCTTGTACATATTGACGTTCCAGATACTTCAGTTCGTTTCCTACAGCTGCTTGTTCTTGCATCAAATCAACATATTGATCTCTTAGTTCTGCCAATAATTCTTTCGTTGATTTTTGGTATTTTTCTAATTCTTGCTGTGTTTTTATGAGATTTGCTTCAGCTTTTTGGATCTCTGTTTCTTTTTCTGCTGCTTCTTTCATCAAGCTTTCTTGAAGCTTTTCAAAATGTTTAACCTTTTTTTGTGCTTCTGCTAATGAAGTTTGATATTCTTGCGAGCTTTTTTGTGTATGCTTTGTCCGCTCCTGCAAAACATCTTTTTGTCCTTCTGTCTGCTTCAGTTTTTCCGAAAGATCTAATAATACTTGCTGATTTTTTTCGATCAGACGGTCGGCTTGCGCATTTTCTTTACGCTGCTTCGCCAAAATGGATTCTTGTTCTTGGATCGACTCAGATAGTTTGCCTAATTCTAGATTGAATTTCGCAAGCTGTGCTTGTTTGTTGTCCCAATCTTTTTTTGCTGTCTTGATTTCAGCAACCATCAAAGAAACATCGGTTTGAGTCAGTGTTTCTTTTAGCCGTAAAAACTCCTTTGCTGCCTCACTCTGGGCGGCCAAAGGAGTTAACTGTTCTTCCAATTCATGGATGATGTCTTGGACGCGGCTGAGGTTGTCTTCTGTTTCAAAAAGCTTTTGTTCTGCTTTCTTTTTCCGCTGCTTGTATTTCAACACACCAGCTGCTTCTTCAAAGATCCCACGACGGTCTTCCGGTTTACTACTGAAAATCGCTTCTACTTTTCCTTGAGAAATGATCGAGAATGATTCTTTTCCTAATCCAGAATCTAAGAACAATTCTTGGATATCTTTTAATCTGCAGCTTTGTTTATTGATGAAAAACTCGCTTTCCCCAGTCCGTCGATAACGGCGGGTTACACTGATCTCATTGTACTCCAATGGCAGATAATGATCACTATTGTCTAAAATCACTGTGACTTCTGCAATATTCAGCTGCTTACGGGTATCGGAACCGGCAAAGATGATATCCGGCATTTTTCCGCCTCGCAAACTTTTAGCAGATTGTTCTCCTAATACCCAGCGGATAGCTTCTGTAATATTGCTTTTTCCGCTGCCATTTGGTCCAACCACTGCTGTGACGCTGTTTTCAAAATCAATGACTGTCTTGTCTGCAAATGATTTAAAACCGGCTATTTCAATTCGTTTCAAATACAAAGCTTTCCCTCACTTACTTTTACAGTGCTGCCAATGCATTTTCCGCCGCAGCTTGTTCTGCTAATTTTTTCGATTTTCCTTGTCCAGTGCCAATCAATTGATCATCTACGTAAACTTCGATCCAAAATACTCGTTCATGAGCTGGACCTTCTTCATTGATCAATCGGTATTCGATCGATACATCACCTGATTTTTGCAAGACTTCTTGCAATTTTGTTTTATGATCCATCTCATGTGAAAAAGCACCTGCTTTGACTTTAGGAAAAATCACTTTTTCGATGAACGCATGGGTCGTGTCGAATCCTTGGTCAAGATATAACGCGCCTAAAAAAGCTTCGAATAGGTCGCAAAGCAATGCTGGTCGCGTACGTCCTCCTGAATTCTCTTCTCCCTTGCCCAACAGAACATATTGATCAAAGTGACATTCTTTGGCAAATTTCGATAAGCTGTCTTCGCGAACGATCGCTGCTCGTGTTTTTGTCAATTTTCCTTCTGGCAAATGAGGATATAAACGGAATAAATACTGAGAAACCATCAATTCTAAAACGGCATCTCCTAAAAATTCAAGTCGTTCATTATCCGATAATTGCAGATTGCGATGCTCATTCACATAGGATGAATGGGTAAAAGCTTGTTCAAGCAAATTTAGATCGTGAAAAACGATGTTATAATTTTCTTTTAGTTCTTTTGTCAGCTGGTTGTCCATTTTCCACATTCCTTTTATGGATATTTTTTCGATACTTCCTTATTATACTGGTTTTTTGTTAAATTTGAAATGGTTCGGGTAAAAGGTAAGTAAAGCTTTAATAATCCTAGTGATTGACGAGAGGTTGTGAAAAAGCCGTTTAGTTCGGAGTATTAGAGAAATAAACAGAAAGACAGCTTCTCATATTTTGCCGTTTCTTGAACGAATACCGTGGAATAGCTGATTGAACACTGTTCATACAAAAAAAGGATGTGACACGACTATTGTCACATTCCTTTTTTTGTACAATCCCTTATTCTCGTATGTTTTCAATGACTTCTTGAACGGGTCCTAGCTGAACCTCTGAAACATGAATGCTCAATAGAAGAATCACCGTTAGTAACACTTGAAAAAGGAGCAAAATGAACACACACCATTTTATCCATCGTGGGTGAATCTTTGGCTGATGACTTTTCAATAAAACGATTGAAAAAAACAGTCCAATCACTTGTAAACTATCAAACAAAACCAACAGAATGAACACATAAATAAGGTTTATTGGATTGATTTCTTCCATTCATTCATGTCCAACACATGATCAAATTCTGCTGCCAATGTTGGATCATGGGTGACCACAAGGACCGTAGCTCCTTTTGCATTCAGTTCTTGTAATGCTTGAAGGACGATTCCTTTGTTCTTTTGATCAAGAGAGGCTGTTGGCTCATCTGCAAAGATGATCTTTGGTTCTTTCAAAAATAAACGAGCAAGAGCAACTCGCTGCTGTTCTCCTCCGCTTAAGAGAAATATTTTTTTGTCTATCAAATGGTCTACCTGAAATTTTTCGAGGGATTCTTTGATTTTCTGCTCATCTTTTGAGACCAAGGTCAAGTTTTGCTTCACTGTTTCGTTGTCGATCAGTGCATAGTTTTGAAATAAAAAACCAGCTTGTTCCCGAAAAAATGTTTTTCTGTTTTTTCGGCTGATTTTTTGGCCATTGATCAAGATTTCCCCTTCATTTATCGTTTCCAGCTGGCCTAAACAATTCAATAAAGTCGTTTTACCTATCCCACTTTCTCCTGTGATGGCAAGCATAGAACCCGCGGGCACAGAAAAAGAAAGGTGTTCAAAAATCGTTTTCTCTTTGTATTTTTTTGTGATTTTTCTAACATCAATCATTTTTGATCACCTCCAGCCGTTGCTTTTTCTCAGATAGATAAGTCGTTGGGAGCAGCAAAAACAGCTCAAAGCTGAATACAGCCAGTGCAATCGGCCATAAGTCCTTCTGCCATATCAGTAAGATCCCTAAAACACCTGAAGATATCCCCGCCGTCATGAAATAGTAAGTTTTGTGACGCTGGAACAGCGGTTTACCAGTAATGTACGCTAAAAATGATTTTTTCTTATTTACTTCTGCATAAATCATGCTCGCATATAGTTCAATAGCAATAAAACTGATAAGAATCAGTAAGAAGACGACTAGCGCTGTGTAAAATTCTGAACGCGCTTTTGCAATTACTTCGCTGATTCTGTCTTTCACAGATGTTAGGCCGTAAAAATCATCTTCAATGCCATTCTCTTCAATAAACACTTGAACTTCTCGACCATTTCGAAACAAATAGGAGCCGTTCGATACCTCACTTATCCATATCTCTATATTAGGTTGGATCAAAGGCAAAGAAATGGACACAATGATCGGATTGAAAGAAAAGATATTCTCAAGTAAATCAAAATTATAATTAAAGATAATTTGATTCGATTGGGTATAGATCACCTTTAATTCCCCCTGATACTCGTCTTGTTCATACTCGAAGGAATTCTGGTAAAAAGTGATTTCATCTTCTGCCATTTTAACGATCAGATCCGTGTATTGCTTTTTATTTTCTGGAATCAACACATAGAAGAAGGCATCTTCTAATGGATAGATTGGTTTTCCGTGTATATCTTTGACTTTCAATTCGTGTACGGCATTATGGTTGACTAACCAATAAGCATCATTTTGAATGTAGGTAAGAACGTCACTCGTATGGCCAAATTCATTATCCCTCAAAAGGATCCCACCTGATTGTTCTGCTCGTTCTAATAAAGGAAGCATGTCCTGATTGATCCTTTTCGCTTCTTTTTTTCTTTCTTCTCTCGTAAAATTTCTAGAATTATCTGGTAATTTGGTCGTGATATTACTAAATCTCAAGTGATAATAATCAGGAATGTCATTCCAATAAGCTAATTGTTGTTCTAGTTGTTTGTTCTCATCCATACTAGACAAGATCATATTCCCGCTTACTACGATAAATACAAGCAAGGCGGCCTTGATAAGGTGATTCGTGTAGAACAGCCATCTATACGGTTTATGTCCCTTTATTTTATCGGCGATCGATCCCCATGAATAAATCACCCAGCTGCTTGATATGTGCATGATGATGATTCCAACGATCCCCCATAACAGAATCTGGGGATAAAGAAAGTGCAGATAGGGATAAAACCATGCAAAGCCAGCTAAAATAACCGTGAAGATGGCCGCATCTATCAAACTATCTTTACACACTAGTTTTGCTTTGCTTCGTCCAAGTGTTTCGAGAATCCCGACTTTCTTTCTCATAGAGGACTTATAGAATAATAGAGCTAAGAATAAGCACAAGAAAAGCATACAGAACAATTGACCGATACTTAATAGCAAACCTGAAGCTAGATAAAGCGGCCATTGTGCCCTTTCAATCGTTATTTCCATCCCCATATCGTAAAATTCTTCGATCATATTGGCAGGCGGTTCCTCTGTGATCATATAACCGCCAAGTACTTCTTCAGTAGATAGTTTCGAAGAATCATAAAAATTGATAGGATAATCGGATGCTATAGGGGAAAAGCTATAGGTCGAATACCCTTCTTTACCAAACGTATAGATATCTTTATACGTTTCCCCATCTTTGCCGATTCGAAAGAGGATCTTATGGAGATCCAATTGCTTTTCTCTAGCATATTTCGCAATCGTCTGGTACATTTCCTGCTGATTTTCTTCACCACTCGCTGCTTCGATGATGATCGATGAATGGATTTCTGGAATCGCTGATTTGATCATTTCGGTTCCAGCAAAAGAAATAGCATATAAAAAACTGGTGACTGTGAATAGAAAAAAGAAGCGATAGATTTTTTTCATCGTTTAGAAGAAAGAAGCGGCTGGATCAGCCGCACTAACGGCATTGATTGGTGCGATCCAGCTGCTCAAGGCAATAAGTGTACATGAACTTGCTATCATCTTTTTCACATTTCTCTTCATTTTGTATCCGCTCCCTTTTTTGAGTGCCTAAAGTGTCTCACGAGTGACTATTGAAACATACTTGAACAAGCAACAAGGCGACAGTCGTTCGGTCCCCCTTTTTTTATTTTAAAAAGAGATAAGTGTGAACCTTCTCTTTTATTAACTACGCGAAAGATTCCCATCAATTTAAAATAACAATATTTTTTATTCAACTTAAATTAAATAACAAATATTTTATACAATTTTCTTCTTTAAAATCTATTTAAATTATATATAATAACACATTTATGTTCAACGTGTTTTTAAAATAAAATTTTAAAAAACTATATTTATTTTTATTTGCTATATAAAAATAACGATGAACAAAAAAACCGAAAAAGGACATCGTCCTTTTTCGGTCATTTTTTTTTGATTATGAACGTGAATCTGCTGTAACAGAAACATTTGCCCATGGGTTTGGTACATCATAGGACCAATCCCAGTCTTTGACACGGTCGTTGACTGGCAATACTTCGTTACGGAACAACGTTGGAATCGCAAATGCTTCTTCAAACGCATATTGTTGCCATTTTTGATAGGCTTCTTTCAAATAGTCTTCATCAAATGCTTTGCTTGAACTGATATCGTTGATCAATTTTGTATTTTCTTCTGATTCATAACGAGTGTAGTTGAATGCTGCATTTGGTCCCCATAGTCCACTTGGATTTGGATCAGTTCCTGTATTCCAAGCAGCTTGGTAAACATCGATTTCAGGATCATCGTTTTCTAATTTATCGTAGAAGGAGTTGAATTCAATCAGACGACCTGTTGTGTATTGGACATCCAAACCGATTTCTTTCCATTGTTGGATATAGTAATCTGCCAATGGTTGCGCTGTTTCTCCACCGGACATCGAAGCAAAGTTGATGGTTAATTTGTTTCCATCTTTGTCTTCTCTTAAACCATCGTCGTCCACATCTTTGTAGCCGGCATCATCCAATAGTTTTTTCGCTTTGTCTAAATCTTGTGTGAATCCTTTCATTTCATCATCGTGATATGACTGGAATACTGGTGGGATCAATGAAGTCGCATTGCTTCTCAAACCTGCATAGAAACGTTCACCTACTGCATTGTTATCTAATGCATAGCCCATGGCTTGACGTAATGATTTATCAGCCATTTTTGAATCTGGATTGTATTCCACACTCTTTGTATCTGAATTCCATTTACCTAACTTGAATCCTAGATAAGTATAAGAAGTTTGTTCACGTCCTAAGTTTGTATAGCCAGCAATTTCTTTATACGTATCATAAGTATCTGTTGGCATTTGGAAAATCATGTCATATAGCTTAGAGTTCAATGCTTCAGTTGCACTAGCCATCGGTACAGATTTCATCGTGATCTTTTTCAATTTAGGCGTACCGTTCCAGTAGTGCTCGTTTGGTAAGTACTCTACTGATTCTCCTGCAACAATATTACTCATGTAATAAGGGCCGAAAGTCACTGGATTTTTACGTACTTGATCGCTTGATTCCATGTCTTTGATTGCTACACCTTCTAACGTATGTTTCGGTGCTGCATATGTCCAGATACCGCCACCCGATTGAAGCATGCTTGGATTTACTTCTTTATATTCGATTTCAACTGTTTTGTCGTCTATCTTTTTGATTCCAGAGATCGTATCGGCACTTCCATCATGATATTCTTCCATACCTACGATGTTACGGAAAGTGTCGTCATAACGAATACCAGTGTAATCTTTATTCCCAATGATTTCGTAAGGGAAAATCACATCGTCCGCCGTTACATCTTCACCATCTGACCATTTAACATTGTCTTTTACTTTGATTGTCGCTTTTTTCGTATCTTCGTCTAGATCAAGTGTTGCAGCTCCGTCATCTGTGATTCTAAAATCATCATCGTTTGCAAACAATGGTTCGTGAGAGGGTGCCATAAACGCTGCATCATATGAATCTTGATAAAACTCCCACTGGAACAATCCTTTGAACTGACTGTCCGTTGCGACCGCAGCTTCTAATTCACCGTCTTCGATTGCATCATCATTGTTTTTTGTTGCGATTGGAAAAGTTAATTCCTCTTTGTTATTGCTGTTGCCTCCAGAGTTATTTCCAGAAGTATCTGTACCTCCGCCCCCGCATGCTGCAAGAACGACAGCAGACATCAGCGTTGCAAATCCAAAAATCGTTTTCTTCATTCCTATTTCCCCCTTCGCTTCTATAACTAGCCTAACCGTTGGCGTGCATCTGCAGAACGCTTGAATGCCTGTCCAACATAATTGATACTCAACATCAAAACTAAAATGAGGATTGATGCGGGTAACCAGATCCATTGCCGATTCACTAAGACTTCTCCATTACTTGCATAACCGATCAGTGTACCTAAACTAGGTACATTTGCCGGCAAACCGAAACCTAAGAAAGTCAAAGTTGTCTCGATACCGATGTTTGCCGCAAAGTTCATTGTCAAGTTCGTAATGATCAATGAACTTAGATTCGGCATGATTTCGCGGAACATGATTTTAAAATCACTTGTTCCCATTGTTTTTGAGGCACTGACATAATCTCTTCTTGCTTCAGATAATGTCTTGCTTCGGAATAACCGGGCTTTAGCTACCCAATAAAATGCACTCATGATGAAAATAAAGGACCAGACATTGTATCTGGAAATAATCGATACGAAGACGATGATGATCAACATGATCGGTAGAATCATGATAAAATCAACGATTCGCATCAAGATATTGTCAATGATCCCTCCGTAGTAGCCAGAGATGATCCCTAATCCAACCCCGATGATCGAAGTAAGGATCGTGATCGCAAATCCGATCGTAACAGAGTTTCTAGCACCTATGATCAATTGACCTAATACATCACGTCCGCCTTCATCTGCTCCCAGAATGAACTTTTGTCCTTGTGTCGAAACTGCTCCTGGGGCAGCATATTTGTCAAAAATACTAACATACATCACTTTATCCTGATCGGTCAGCATCGCACCGATAAAAATCACTAATAATAAAACCACTAGCAAACCTAATGAAAAAATAGCGATCTTATCTTTTTTAAATTCTCGAGCAATCATTCGTATCCCCATAGGAGGGATACTTTCTTGAACTGCTGTATTGTTTTTTTCACTCATCGATCCATTCTCCTTTCTGATTGGTTTTATTGAATCCGAATACGCGGGTCAACGATACTCATAATGATATCTGACAGTAATGTCCCCACTAGCGTCGCGATTCCTAAAATCAATACTAAGGATGTGATCACGGTGTAGTCTCGTTGACCAATAGAGTCAATAAATAGTTTCCCGACTCCTGGATAGCCAAAAATCTTTTCGATAACTACAGAACCAGCAATCAACGAAGTGATTTCATACCCCATTTGCGAAGCCATCGGCAACGCTGCATTCCGGAAGATATGTCTACTGAATACTTTATTCGTCGGTACCCCTTTGGAACGGGCTGTTCTGACAAAATCAAGCGACTTCGAATCGATTACTTCGCTTCGCAGATATTGGATCGTAACGGCAGTCGCCAGAAATGCTTGGGTAATCGATGGTAGCAGAATATATTTCAAGCGATCTATCCACTGAGTGATAAATCCCCCTTGCAAACCTAGTGTTTGAGAACCGCTGGTTGGGAACCAGCCTAAACGATAACCAAAAACAAACAGCATGATCAAGCCGAAGATAAATAACGGAACAGCAAAACTAAAGAAGTTATAAATCACGACGATCTTATCCAAGATCGAATTTTGATACCGGCCTGCTAGCATCCCTAGAGGCACAGCAATCAAATAAGTAAGGACAACTGTCAAGATCGATAGATATAACGTGTTGATGATCCGTTCACCGATTAGGTCAGCAACAGAGCGTTTGTATAAGAAACTTTGACCAAAATCGCCTTGCAAAGCATTTCCGATCCAACGGAAGTACTGGACATACCATGGGTCATTCAATCCAGCTGATTGTCGCATTTGTTCGATCACTGCCGGATCTTGGTTTGGGTTGATCAAACCAGTAAATGGATCCCCTGGCATCGCTTGGGCTAATAAGAAGATCAGAACACTTAAAATAATAACTTGCGGGATCATCAATAAAACACGTCGCAGAATCGTTTTCCACATTAGCTCGCACCTCCATCTTTCAACGCCACTTTATGTGTAGTTGTGATCGTACGCAAATCGTAGACTCGGCCAGTCGCATCATAGTATTCTCTTTGGTTTTGGATATACTCTTGTTCTACTTTTCGGCGATTTTCTTTGTGGCTTTCCCGATTTTCTACATCGATTTGCGGAATTGCTGAAAGCAGACGTTTCGTATAGATGTGGCGCGGGTCATTATAAATGTCCTCTCTTGTACCGATTTCTACAAATCGACCTTTGTACATAATTGCGATGTTGTCGCACATATGTTTTACTACACCTAAATCATGAGAAATAAATAAATAGCTGAGACCGTATTCTTGCTGGATCCGTTTCATGAAATTCAATACTTGCGCTTGAACAGATAGATCCAGAGCAGATACCGGTTCATCGGCCACGATTAATTTTGGATTAGTAGCAACAGCGCGGGCTACTCCTAGACGTTGGCGTTGTCCCCCTGAAAATTCATGAGGATATTTGTAAAGTGCATCTTCCGGCATCCCAACGATATCTAGCAATCCTTTTACCTTCTTCTTTTCTTCTTGATCGCTTAACCGTTCAAAATTTCGGATAGGTTCTGCAATGATATCCAATACTCGTTTTTTAGGATTCAAACTAGACATTGAATCTTGGAAGATCATTTGTACGTCTTTGTTATAACCCATTTTTTTTCGGTTGCTTCGCTTCGTTACATCTTTTCCTTCATACATGATTTGTCCAGCTGTCGTCTTTTCTAAACCAACGACTGCTTTTCCTGTAGTGGATTTTCCGGAACCGGACTCTCCCACCAAACCATATGTCTTTCCTTTTTCGATAATAAAATCCACACCATCTACAGCATATACATGATCCGTTACTCGATTGAAGAATCCACTGCGAATAGGGTAATGAACTTTCAGGTCTTTGATTGTGATTAATTCTGTCATCTACACCTCTCCTTTTTCGTCTCTAAAGTGGAAATGCTTGTAGCAAGAGCAACGTACCAAATGGTTCGGAGCGACTTCATGAAGGATAGGATCTTCTTCGTGGTCACTTGCTGGTATCCACGGAATACGTGGAGCAAATCGGCACCCTTTACGAGGCATGTTTTTCAGAGAAGGAACGACACCTTCGATCACATGGAGTTCTGCATCATGATTTCCTTCTTGAGGTATAGAGTTCAATAAAGAGCGCGTATAAGGATGTTTCGGATGATCAAACAGTTCTTTTACACCCGCTACTTCAACAAACTGTCCGCCGTACATCACTGCCACTCGATCAGCCATTTCTGCTACGACTCCTAAGTCATGAGTGATCAGGATGATCCCTGTTTTTGTTTCTTCCTGAAGATCTTTCAGTAAATCAAGAATCTGGGCTTGGATGGTTACATCTAGGGCTGTCGTCGGTTCATCTGCAATGACGATTGGAGGTTTGCAGGCGATTGCGATCGCGATGATGACACGTTGTCTCATACCGCCTGATAATTCATGGGGATATTGACGTCCAACTCTTGCTGGATTAGGAATCCCTACTTGTTCTAGTAATTCCAGTGCGCGAGCTTGACGCTGTTCTGCATTCATCTTTGTGTGATAGGAAAGTCCTTCTTTGATCTGGTCTTCGATTCTCATGAGAGGATTTAATGCAGACAACGGATCTTGGAAAATCATTCCGATATCATTTCCGCGGATTTTATTATAAAGCGTTTCGTTCAGTTCGATTAAATTCAGATCGTTATATAAAATTTCACCTGTAATTTTTGTGTTATTAGGATCAAGTAATCCCATAATCGTAGTAGCTAATGTACTTTTCCCGCACCCAGATTCCCCAACGATTGCTAAGATCTCGTTTTTGTCTAAAGTAAATGAAACATCATCTACTGCATCGTAATAGTCATCTTTGAGTCGGAAGCCTGTATGTAGGTTCTGAACTTCTAATAATTGATTATCTGACAATCGAATACCCCTCTCTGCTTCCTAAACGGAAGTTTTTCTTAGTAAAAAAAGAACATTACACAGAATAAAGCGTTTTATAACAAAGGTTATTCTTATCTTTGTGTAATGAATTATTAATAATTATATAGAAAACCGCTTTACTTTGCAACATAATTTCTAATTATCGCCAGAATTATCAGAAAAATGTCTTTTCCGTGTCAAAAAGATTAAAAAAAGAAGGATAAAAAGTTGTATGCAACTTTTTATCCTTCTTTGCTTTTATTGAAATTATTTGAGATGGCTGCTGATATAATCTACTGCGCCGCCAACTGTTTCAATTTGTTCAGCGTCTTCATCTGAAATTTCTGTACCGAATTCATCTTCAAGTTCTAAAACGAACTCCATAATACTAATTGAATCAGCTTTTAAATCATCTTTGATGTTCAATTCATCCGTCACTTTATCGGTATCTATCTCAAAATGATTTGAAATAATTTTCGCTACTTTGTTAAATACTTCTTCGCGAGTCAACTTTTTCACCTCCAAGAATCATACACTTGTCAATTACCTACACCATGGCTAATTTTACTGACATTTTTCAGGAATGTCCACCTTTTTTTAACGAACCGGATTGCCTCAGCTATCTGAATATTATTCTTCGCTTTTTTCAAATTGTTCGACTAACTGTCCTACTACATTTGTTTCAAGCATCGTGTGGATTTGGCGGATCGTATAGCGGACAGCATCAGGACCTGTTGCTCCGTGGGTTTTAATGACTGGTGCTTTCAAGCCAAACAAAACAGCTCCGCCATGTTTGGAATAATCCATTTCAGATTTTAAAGAACGCAAGCCGTCTTTTAAAAGCATGGCGCCCATTTTCCCTTTGATCCCTTCGTTTAGAATAGCGGATTTTAATAGATCCATCATATTCATTGCCGTTCCTTCAATGGATTTCAAAACAGCATTGCCTGTAAATCCATCTGTGACTACTACGTCAGCCACACCATTGAGCAACTCGCGCGCTTCTACATTTCCAATGAAATTCAAACTTGTTTCATTCTGAAGAAGTTCATAGGCTTTTTTCGTCACTTCACTACCTTTTGTGGCTTCTGTTCCGTTGTTTAAAAGAGCAACGCGGGGACGTCCGATCCCTCGGACTTTACGGGCATAGAAAGAACCTAAAATACCGTATTGCAACAAATGTTCTGGTTTGTTTTCTGCGTTAGCGCCAAGATCCAGCATATCGAAACCGGCACCTTCTTTTCCTACTACTGGCAAGGTAGACATCAAGCCAGGGCGTTCGATATTTTTGATACGTCCTACGATGAATAAACCCGCTGCTAGCAGCGCACCTGTATTCCCTGCTGAAAATATAGCATCCGCTTCGCCGTTTTTCACTGCTTGTGCAGCAAGGACCATTGAAGCAGTCTTTTTCCGTCGGATCGCTTTTACTGGCTCATCATCACTATTGATTTTTTCGTCTGTATGGATAATCGTGATGTTTTTTTCATTTATTAAGTATTTCTTGATTTCTGCTTCTTTTCCGTAAAGTAAGAATTCTACTTCTGGAAAATCTTGCTGCGCTAAAGCCACGCCTTCTACAATTGCTTGAGGTGCGTGATCTCCGCCCATTGCATCTACGGCAATTTTCATTGTTCCCACTCCTTTTTCCATCATCATTATAAAGTATAGCATAGTCTGCTAATCGAAATAACGATTATCCTGATTTTCTATCTGGAGGCTTTGTGCTAGAGGCTGATACTCAGGCAGCATCTGCCAATTCTTTATCTGCCAAAGAGCTGCAGCCTCTTCTCTGGCTACCTCCAAAACATTTCCATCTGTCACCAAGTCAGCAATCGCAAATTGAGGTAAACCAGATTGTCGGAAGCCGAATACTTCACCGGGACCGCGTAATTCCAGATCTTTTTCACTTAGTACAAAACCATTGGTGGTCTCTGTCATGATTTTCATCCGCTCCACGCCTAGTTCATTTTTGGGATTAGCAACTAAGATACAGTAGGAAGCATCACTTCCGCGTCCAACACGTCCACGAAGCTGATGCAGCTGTGCCAAACCAAATCGATCCGCATCCATAATCAGCATGACGGTTGCGTTTGGCACGTTTACCCCTACTTCTATTACCGTAGTAGAAACTAATATCTGCATCTGGTTATCTTTGAAAGCTTCCATGATCACTTCTTTTTCCTGATTCTTCATTTTACCATGTAACAAGCCAACTTCATATTTTGGTGCAAATAGTTCACGAAGTTTTTCATAGATTTCCACTGCGTTTTTTACGTCTAATGCTTCTGATTCTTCGATCAGTGGACAGATGACATACATTTGATGTCCTCTTGCCAGTTCTTTCCTTGTCCAATCCAGTACACTGTCTAATTGAGGTGTTCTTACCCAGCGTGTTTCAATCGGGATACGTCCAGCTGGAAGTTCATCAATGATCGATACATCCATTTCACCGTACGCTGTGATAGCTAGCGTTCTAGGGATCGGAGTGGCTGTCATAAACAAGACATCAGGTCGCCAGCCTTTTTCACGAAGGACTTTCCGCTGATTCACACCAAAACGGTGCTGTTCATCCGTAATAACTAGACCTAAATTCTGAAATTCAACTCCATCTTGGATCAATGCATGTGTACCGATCACGACGTTGATTTCTCCTCGTTCTAGTTTTTCAAGGAGTTCCCGTCGTTCTTTTGTTTTCGTTGACCCTGTAAGCAATGCGACCGTTACTTCATTGGGATCAAACAGCTGTTGCAAACTTTCCATGTGCTGTTGTGCCAAGATTTCGGTAGGCACCATCAACGCACCTTGGAAACCCGCTGTAACGGTGGCATATAATGCGATTGCGGCAACCACTGTTTTTCCGCTACCTACATCTCCCTGCAAAAGTCGCTGCATATGTTGAGGACTGCGAAGATCCCGACAGATTTCATTCGTTACCCGTTTTTGGGCATTTGTCAGTTCAAAAGGCAACTTTTGAGTAAATTCTTTTAATTTTTGGACATCATAAAGGATCTCCAAGCCATTCGTTTCTGCTTTTTCTGCTTTTTTCAATCCTTGAAGACGCATTTGAAATAAAAAGAATTCTTCAAAAACGACACGTCGTTTGGCTTGGTGATTTTCTTCGTGGTTTTTCGGAAAGTGCATACTTCTTACAGCAGAAGCTCGGTCAAGTAGTCGATATTTCTCCACAAGGTTGTTCGGCAGGTTTTCTTCGATTAATGTGCCGTATTCTTGAAACCCTTTTTTGATTAGATCAACTAATGTCGTTTGACGAATTGATTTGTTGACGTGATATATCGGCGAAAAGTCATCCATTGTTTGAGAACCTAAAATCTTCATCCCGTTCAAGGCTTTACGCTTTGCATCCCATTTACCGTATACAGCGATTTCCTCCGATAAAATGACTTTTTCTTTTAGATAAGGTTGATTAAAAAAAGAAACGTTGAACACATCATGTTCTTGCATCATTCGAAATTGCAATCGGCTTTTTTTATAACCAAATCGATTCATCACAGGAGGAGAGACTACGATTCCTTTCAAAGTAACCTTTTCTTGATCTTGGATCTCGTTTAGATTTCTTTCCTGAATATCTTCGTAGCGAAAAGGATAATAAGTCAGTAAGTCTTCAATCGTTTGGATGCCCAAGCTGGCAAGACTAGCCGCTCTTTTTTCTCCGACTCCTGCCAGCATAGTGATTGGATCATCTAAAGAACGCATATATTTTTTCCTCCCTCCTTTAACAAAAAAAGGACTTGGTCAGTGATCATACCTGATCACTAACCGAAGGCCTTTTATGAATGAATACTGTGTTAGAAAGATATTCTGTCACAGGAATTATTCAGCAGAAAATAGATAAGGATAGACAGGCTGATCTCCTTGGTGGATCTCGATTTCCAAATCAGGATGTTTTTCTGTTAGTTTCTCAGCAAATTCATTTGCTTGTTCAACTGTTCCTTCATCACCTGCTAAGATCGTTACGATCTCTGTGTCCTCATTGATCATTTGTTCTAGTGTACTTAACGCTGTTGCTGTGATATCTGGGTTAGAGATCATGATTTTTCCATCGATCATGCCTAAAAAGTCGCCTTCTTTGATCTCTACACCGTCGATTGAGGTATCTCTGATTGCGTGAGTGACTTGACCACTTACGACGCTAGACAACATTTCTGTCATCGTTTCTTTGTTTTCTTCTAAAGAAGCTTGATCATTGAATGAAAGCATAGCCGTCAATCCTTGAGAAATCGTTCTTGAAGGAACAACTGCTACTGGGATATCTGCTACTTCTGCCGCTTGATCAGCTGCCATGAAGATGTTTTTGTTGTTCGGTAAGACAATCACTTTATCTGCGTTCACTTCTTGGATGGCTTTAACGATGTCTTCCGTACTTGGGTTCATTGTTTGCCCACCACTGATAACATAATTAGCGCCTAAACTTTCAAACAGCTCTTGGACGCCTTTACCAGCAGCGATTGCTACGATACCATACGGGATACGTGGTGTTTCTTTTTTCGCAAACTCGTTCACTTCTTCATCGTGTTCCAAAATCGTCTCATGCTGCAAGCGCATGTTGTCGACTTTGATTTTGACTAATGAACCGAATTTTTGTCCATAGTTCAAGACTTCTCCTGGGTTTTCTGTATGCACGTGGACTTTGATGATCTCGTCATCATTGACCACAAGTAAAGAATCTCCAATACCATCTAAATAGTTACGGAATTCTTCGTAGTCGAACGTGCTATCAACAGTAGGTCCTTCACCGATTTTCACCATGATCTCTGTACAATAACCAAAATGGATATCTTCTGTCGCCATTTGTCCTTGGACACTGCGATGGTGCTCTGCATTGACCATATCATCCATTTCTGCTGGAGAAGGTTCATATGTTTCATCCGCTTGGAATTCTCCATTCAATGCGCTTAAAAAGCCCTCATAAACAAACAGTAATCCTTGTCCTCCACTGTCTACAACACCGACTTCTTTTAGGACTGGAAGCAAGTCTGGGGTTTTAGCTAAAGCACGTTTTGCTCCTTTTACAACAGCTGTCATCACTTCAACGACATCGTCTGTACTCTTCGCTTTCTTTTCTCCAGCTTTTGCTGCTTCTCTAGCTACTGTCAAAATCGTTCCTTCTACTGGTTTCATTACTGCTTTATACGCAGTTTCAACACCATGAGTGAATGCTGCAGCAAGATCAGAAGCATTTAATGAGACAACATCTGGAATTTGCTTAGAAAATCCTCGGAACAATTGAGACAAAATAACGCCGGAATTTCCGCGCGCACCCATCAGCAATCCTTTTGAAAGCATTGCTGCTAATTCTCCTACTTTTTCTGAGGTTGAATCTACTACTGCCTTCGCTCCACTAGTCATAGATAGATTCATATTTGTTCCCGTATCGCCATCTGGCACAGGGAATACATTTAATGAATTGACGTATTCTGCATTTACTTGCAGACGATTCGCACCAGCCTGCACCATTTCCTGGAACTGGCTTGCACTTATTTCTGTTACACTCACCTAGATAATCCTCCTTCAGATCGACTGCTGAGTTATCAGCCAGTCTCCTGCCTAGTCTGGCAGTACACGAACACCTTGTACAAAGACATTAACTGAATTGGCAGCTACGCCTAATAATGCCTCTAGATTGTATTTCACTTTTTCTTGGACGTTGCGAGAAACTTCAGAGATTTTCGTACCATAGCTGATAATCGTATAAACATCTACAGCAATACCATTATCTTCTTGGCGGACAACTACTCCTCTTGAGTAATTTTCTTTACGCAAAATCTCAGTAATATTATCTTTAATTTGATTTTTGCTGGCCATTCCTACAACACCGAACACATCTGTCGCGGCGCCACCAACAACTGTTGCAATTACATCATTGGTAATTTCAATGGTTCCAGCTGACGTTTGAATTTTTACAGCCATGAATGAGCCTCCTTAACGGGTAAAATACTCCCATTTTTCTTCTATCATATTTTATCATAGCGCAACTTGAAATAAAAGGCAGTTACCCAAAGTACTCAAAAACCTTGCAAAATTTCAGGTATAACCCTGTTTAATTTACAATTATTCTTCATAAATGTCAATTGTATCCATGAAAATGTACTTGCAAATTTCCAATCTATATGATATGTTAGTCTGGTATGAGCTGAATTATTCTATTGCTCCAAATCAAGGCAAAGGAGGAAATTACCATGGCAAAAGTTTGTTACTTTACAGGTCGCAAGACAAAAAGTGGAAACAACCGTTCACACGCTATGAACTCAACAAAACGTACTGTTAAACCTAACTTACAAAAAGTTCGCGTTATGGTCGACGGAAAACCTAAAAAAGTTTGGGTGTCAACTCGTGCTTTGAAATCAGGAAAAGTTGAACGCGTTTAATTGAATGATACTTGGACCGTTCAGATAGTGAACGGTTTTTTATTTAATAAAAATTTTGGCGGGTGGAATTTTTGATTCCTCCCCTTTTTTTGTGTTTATTTTTGTTATACGAACAAATTATGAAGTTATTTATTCCCAAATTTTATTTTTTTATGAAAACTAGACTCTTTTTAAGCAGAGAAAAACAAGGATATGATAAACTAAATACAACTTCATAGAAATTTGGTGGAAAATAAATATGAAAAAAAACTTAAAGTCATTTTTTAGAGAAAACGGACGCTACGCAGCAGCTAGTTTCCTGATTCCGTTTTTGATTTTAGCACTTGTTTATCTAAGTATCGGGATCTATCCCGGGAGCAGCAGAAGTATTTTGGCAAGTGATGCCTTTTCACAATTTTCTAATTTTCATGCAAGCTTCCGAAATGTCCTTCTTGGAAAGCAAAGTATTTTCTATACATGGAATGCTTCTCTGGGCTTGAATTATCTGTCTTTGATTTCTTATTATCTCGGCGGGATCTTCACGCCACTGGTTTTCTTCTTTCCAAACCAGATGATGCCAGATGCACTTTATGTTCTGACTTTGCTTAAAGTCGGCTGTGCCGGATTAGCTTTTTGGTTTCTTGCACGCACGTTCAAGATTCCTCGCTGGGGGCATGTTGCACTTAGCGTCAGTTACGCATTGATCTCATTCATTACTGCACATTCGGAGATCATCATGTGGCTGGATGCTTTTGTTTATCTTCCATTAGTGATTTTGGGGATTCATCGTGTCATGGATCTGAAACGGCCGAAACTTTTATTCATCAGCTATTTGCTCTTGTTTCTATCCAGTTTTTATATGGGCTTCATGATTGGTGTCTTTTCTTTCTTATATTTTATTGCTCGTCTATTGACAAACTGGTCAGAATACAAAAAATCGATTGTTCCTTATGGGATCACTTCTTTACTGGCAGGCGGCGCTTCAATGATCATTGTATTGCCAGCAGTACTGGATCTTCGGTCAAATGGCGAAGCATTGAGTCAAATCACTACGTTGAAAACAGAAGCGACTTCTTATCTGGATCTGATCATGAAAAACATGATTGGTGTTTATGACACAACAAAATACGGTTCGATTCCGTTCATTTACGCAGGTCTGCTTCCGCTGGTCCTTTGCTTGTTTTATTTTGCCAGTCGGAAAGTACCGTTGAAAAATAAGTTTTTGTACGGTGGTCTTTTCGCCATACTTATCGCAAGTTTTTATCTTGTTCCATTGAATTTGTTTTGGCATGGTATGCATGCACCGAATATGTTTTTATTCCGTTATGCCTATCTATTCTCTTTCTTAGTTCTCCTGCTTGCAGGAAAAGGATGGGAAAGGATAGAACAAGACGATCGTGGGCTGTTGTTAGGAATCATTTTGGTCGTAGCTGCTCTCTTTGCGGTGGCATGGGGCATCAAACCTGAAGGAAGCTACACCTATGTGACGATGACTTCCTTTGTATTGACAGTTGTTTTCTTAGGGATCTATGCTTTTGCTGTGGGATTTTATCAGCATAAAAAACTTTCCTTCAACCATCTAAGTATATTGTTGTTATTGATCATGTCCGCTGAGGCATTAGTCAATACGAACAGCATGATCCATGGTATCCTTGATGATTGGAATTATGCTTCCCGCAGTTTGTATACGGATCCTTATCCTGACTTGAAAGCTCTTGTAAATGAAACAAAAGAAGATTCTGACTCGTTTTACCGCTTGGAAAATCTGGATCCGGTATCGCCAAATGATTCGATCAACTACGGTTACAGCGGCATCAGCTTGTTTTCTTCTATAAGAAATCGTAATTCTTCCTCTTATCTGGATACATTAGGGTTCCGTTCAAGAGGAACAAATTTGAATATCCGCTACAATAATAATACTTTGCTGATGGATGGCTTTACAGGAATCAAATACAACATTTCTAAGAACGAAAGCACGTTCAGCAAATATGGCTTCCGCCAAGCTGGTCAAAGCGGCGACTATACACTGTATCAGAATGTCAATGCATTGCCACTGGCATTTACCGCACCGTTATCCGTTAATGATATTGAGCAGCCCGTAACAGATAATTTAACTAGTCAGACAAACTTGATCAATACATTATCTGGTCTAAATGAACAGTATTTTACATTCTATACGCCTACTTTGAAGAATCAGTTAAATACGACGATCACAAAAACAACGACTGGCGTGACTTATTCAGAGACGGCAGATAATCAACCGAAAGAGCTCACATGGGAAGTCCATGTACCTGCAAATACACAAGCTTACTTAAGCTTATTCCCAACCAATTTTGCACAATTAGAAAGTTCTAGTGCAACGATCACTGTCAATGGTACATCAAGGAAAACGCAAATCAATATTTCTGGACAATACTATGATCTTGGCTATTACCCCCAAGAGACAACGGTGACATTTACTGCAAGTTTTTATGGGACGAAAGAAGTAAGTTTCATGGAGCCGAAAGTCGTTGGTCTAGATGTTGTAGCCTATCAAGCCGCAATGAATCAGATCAAAGAAAAAGGTGTCGAAATGGAAGCCTCTGGCAGAAAAGCTTCTGGAACTGTAGATACCGCAGAAGATTCTATGTTGGTGACAACTATTCCTTACGACAAAGGATGGAAAGCCGAGATCGATGGGAAGCCAGTCAAAGTCAGCAACTTCAAAAACGCATTCTTGATGCTAAAAGTTCCAGCAGGTAAACACACGGTTACTTTCAGCTACTTGCCTGAAGGATTTATGATAGGTGCAATCCTTTTTGTACTATGTATTGCATTGTTTATTCTTTATGTCTGGTACCTTGACCGCAATCGCCCCTTTTATGGCACGATTGATCCAACAATAGAAGAAAAACCGCGAAATACACACAGAAGAAGACGAAGAAAATAAAGAAACGATGGAACCTGTTCAGACTGTCCGCATCAAGGGCAATCAAAACAACGTTCCATCGTTTTTTGGTTACAAAAAAGTAGTGTGGCAAAAAGAAGGTTCACTTATCCATGCTTCGTTCACAAGTCGCGATATTCATCAAACGTGAGAAGCTGTTTTTTGAAATTGTTTCTTGTGACTCAGAGTTAAACGGCAGGCTCACAACCTCTTCCTTAAACGGTGTTCAAAAACTTGCATCTGCGGCAATAAGCCCAACCAAACGAAAAATACGAGGAGCTATTTTGGTTTGGCTGTTCTTATTGCTTGATGTAAGACAGCTTTTTTACAACCTCTTATTCATATTTCACTTCATACAAATAAAGTCCTTCAGGGTGTGCTGTAGGTCCTGCTGCATTACGATCTTTTTTCGCAATAATCGCTGGGATACTATCTTCAGGCAATCGGCCATTACCAATTTTCAATAGCGTTCCTACTAAGATACGTATCATCTTATACAAGAAGCCATTTCCTCTAAAAGTAAACAACAGTTCGTCTTTTGTTTCATTGACCTCCATCTTAGCCTCATAGATCGTACGTACTTTATCCTCTATCGAGCTTCCTGATGCACAAAAAGAGGTGAAATCGTGGGTCCCCAATAAATCAGGTAGCGCCCGCTGGATTTTTCCCAAATCAAGTGGGTAAGGATAATAACTGGCATAATGACGTCGAAAGGGACTGCGTGGCTTGCCTATATCCACTCGAAATTGATAAGTTTTTTCTTTGACCAAATATCTTGCATGGAATTCTTCTGAAACGATTTCTACTTGTCTTACAGCGATATCCTCTGGTGACTGGGTATCTAACGCAAAACGCATTCGTTCTAACGGGCGTTCTTCTGGATAATCAAAATGGATCACTTGCCCGATTGCATGTACTCCGGCATCTGTCCTTCCCGAACCAAAGACCGTGATTTCTTTCCCATTTGCCATTTTTTGTAATGTTTTTTCTACTTCTTCTTGAACAGTACGTCCATTTGGCTGTTTCTGGAACCCATTGAAATTTGTTCCGTCGTATGCAATGATTGCTTTGTAACGTACCATGGTTTTCTCTCCTTTGTTTCTAAAAAGTTGTCTAGAAATAGTGGTTTTTCCAGATAATGTTGTTTGTTCTTTTTTTCAAATAAAAGAAAGAGGCCTGTGACATTAGTCTGCCACAGACCCTAATGCTTCTTGTCATACACTGTTCGCATCTTTTCTTGCAAATAGATTAGCAAGAAAAGGATAGACAGCGGTCCACTGAACGTTTATCCTCTTAAAAAGATCAGCAGCACGGTTAATAATATAAAAGCAATGATAACCATCGTGTCTCTATTATGCCAATGCAAGACACGATATTTCGTTCTTCCTTCCCCGCCCTTGTAGCCCCTTGCTTCCATAGCGGTCGCAAGATCTTCCGCTCGGTTGAAACTGCTGACAAATAAAGGAATCAGCAAAGGAATGACTGCTTTCATTTTCTGAACTAGATTGCCTTCACCAAAGTCAACACCACGCGCGCGCTGAGCGTTCATGATCTTTTCTGTTTCATCCATCAATGTAGGCACAAAACGAAGCGCAATCGACAGCATCAAAGAAATTTCGTGGACTGGGAACCGTACGGCTTTCAATGGACGAAGCAAGTACTCAATCGCATCAGATAATTCCAAAGGCGGTGTAGTAAGCGTGAGTAGCGTCGACATAAAAATAATCAACACGAATCGGCAGAAAATAAAGAGACCGTTCATCACACCAAATTCAGTGATATGGAAAACACCCCAACTCCAATAAGTTTCTCCGCCACTAGTAAACAAGACTTGCAAAGCTACAGTAAAGAGGATCAGCCAAATCAATGGGCGAATACCTCGGATAAAAAATTTCAAGTCTACTTTTGATAAAAAGACAGAAAATAATGTGAAAACTGCCAATACAAGATATGTTTCCCAATTATTTGCTAAAAAAATGATACCAATAAAATAAAAACTGGCTAATAATTTGGCTCGGGGATCCAATCGATGGATCAAGGAATCTCCTGGCATATAACGACCAAATATCAATTTATTCATCATGGGCATTTCCTCCAGCAGAATGGATGATGGCGTCTGCTAATTCTTCAGCTGTCAAAGGTAAGGTAGTGAAGTCCATCCCTTTAGCCATTAATTCTTCTGCAAATTCTGTGGCAGTAGGTACACCTAACTGTTTTTCTTTTAGCCATTCGATGTTTTGAAAAACCTCTTTGGGCTGCCCGCTATTAACGATTCGCCCCTTCTCCAGTACATAGACATAGTCTGCAAAATTAGCTACATCATCCATTAAATGCGTCACTAAAACAATAGTAATCTGTTGTTCCTTATGAAGACGCCAAAACATCTCCATCATTTCTTTTCTGCCCTGAGGATCAAGTCCTGCCGTTGGTTCATCCAATACAAGTACTTCAGGCTTCATGGCAAGCACACCAGCGATTGCTACTCTACGCATTTGCCCTCCTGAAAGTTCAAATGGTGAACGTTCCAAATAGCTTTCATCCAGTCCAACTTGTTCTAATGTTTCTTTTGCTAGTATCAGCGCTTCTTCTTCACTGACACCAAAGTTTTTAGGGCCGAAGGTAATATCTTTTGCCACTGTTTCTTCGAATAGCTGTGCTTCTGGAAACTGAAAGACGATGCCGACTTTTTTTCGGATAGGCTTTAGATTTTTATTATCCGTATCTGGCTGAATGTCGCGTTCTCCAATATGGACGGTACCGCTTGTTGGCTTAACAAGCGCATTCAAATGTTGGAGTAAAGTTGATTTCCCGCTTCCGGTATGCCCTACTAATGCAGTATAACTGTTTTCTTTGATCGTCATATTGATGTCAAATAAGGCTCGTTGTTCAAATGGTGTATTCGGCTGATAAGTGAAGTCTACTTGTTCAAAACGGATGTCCATAACCAATCCACCATCCTTTCTTCTGTCATATATTCACTTGGCACATCTACCCCACGTTCTTTCAGTGCACGCTTCAGTTTTTCAGGAAATGGTAGATCTAGACCTAAATCGATCAGTTCAGGACCTGCAGAAAAGATTTCTTTTGGTGTACCTTCGCGGACAAGTTCTCCTTGCCTCATCACTAGTATCCGATTAGCATTAGCTGCCTCATCAATATCATGAGTGATAGATATAACGGTCAATTGACTTTCTTCTTTGATCTTCTTGATCGTAGAAATCACTTCTTCACGGCCTTCTGGATCTAGCATACTTGTCGCTTCATCTAAAATAATGATATCAGGTCGTAAGGCAACCACGCCGGCAATAGCAACACGTTGTTTTTGTCCTCCTGATAAACGAGCAGGCTCGCGTGTAGCAAACTCAGCCATTCTAACTTTCTCAAGTGCATCTTTCACACGTATCAGCATTTCTTCTCTGGGAATCCCTTGATTTTCAAGACCAAACGCAACGTCATCTTCTACTGTCGAACCAACGAACTGATTGTCTGGATTTTGAAAAACCATTCCAACCATTTGCCGGATCGTCCAAATGTTTTCTTCATCCAATACTTGATTTCCGACTTTCACGACCCCTGATTCTGGCAGAAGTAGCCCATTGATTGTTTTGGCAAGTGTCGATTTTCCTGAACCGTTGTGTCCAATAATAGCGATCCACTCACCTTTATCAATTGTAAAGGAGACATCTTTCAATGCGGGGCGAAGATCATCTGGCTGGTATTTGTAATTTATTTTCTCTAATTCAATAATTGGCTCCATGATTACTCCTTCTTCATCCTAAAGTTCCTACTAACACTATCAAAAAAAGACAAAATTTTCAATTATTTCTCGCTTAAAATGTTTTTTTATGCCTTCAAGCAGAGCTGTCATGACAGTTAATTGAAGGTATAAAAAAACACTTTATGATGAGTGCTTACTCCCCAAGCGATATTCGCTTGAGGAGCAGCGCTGAGCTAGACTCGGAAAAATATCTTCCAACATCATAACACTCTAAAAGAATCATCTATAAAGTGATGTTATTAGTGTGATTTTAGACAAGTTCTAAGACAACCATTGGTGCACCATCACCGCGTCTTGGTTCTGTCTTCAAAATGCGTGTGTATCCGCCTTGACGTTCTGCGTAACGAGGTGCAATATCGTTGAATAGTTTTTGTAAAGCTGATTCAATGACGATGTCCTCATTTTCTTCACGCACGCTGGCAACTTCATTACGTACGAAAGCCGCAGCTTGACGACGTGCATGCAAATCTCCGCGTTTACCTAAAGTGATCATTTTTTCTGCAGTTGAGCGAACTTCTTTCGCACGAGCTTCAGTAGTCACAATACGTTCGTTGATTAATAAATCAGTTGTTAAATCACGCAACATCGCTTTACGTTGGCTAGATGTGCGTCCTAGTTTACGATAACTCACGTTGGTTTCCCTCCTTCGTAAAAGGTTTTAATCTTCTTTACGTAAACCTAAACCTAAGTCGTGCAATTTTGCTTTAACTTCTTCTAATGATTTACGTCCTAAGTTACGGACTTTGATCATTTCAGGCTCAGATTTATTTGTAAGTTCTTGTACAGTATTGATTCCTGCACGTTTCAAACAATTGTAAGAGCGAACAGACAAGTCTAACTCTTCGATCGTCATTTCCAACATTTTTTCTTTTTGTGTTTCTTCTTTTTCGACCATGATTTCAGCATTTTTTGCTTCATCAGTTAAGTTCACAAAAATATCCAAATGTTCAGTCATGATTTTCGCAGATAAACTCATTGCTTCTAACGGTTCGATTGAACCATCTGTCCAAATCTCCATCGTCAATTTATCAAAATCTTCACGGTGTCCAACACGTGTGTTCTCAACTTGATAGTTCACACGACGAACAGGTGTGTAGATTGAATCGACTGGAAGAACGCCAATTGGCATATCTTCTTTTTTATTTTCATCTGCTTGAACATAACCACGTCCAGGTTTCACTGTTAAGCGAGCATGGAACGTAGCTCCTTCAGAGACACTACAGATGTACATATCTTTGTTAAGAATTTCTACATCACTATCAACGATAATATCGCCAGCAGTTACTGTAGCAGGTCCGGTAATATCGATTTCAAGGGTTTTTTCTTCTTGGCCATACATTTTCAGCGCTAAGCCTTTAATGTTCAAGATGATTTGAGTGACGTCTTCTCTAACACCTTTGATGGTAGAGAATTCATGCAGTACACCATCGATTTGAATATTAGTGATGGCAGCACCTGGCAAAGAAGATAATAAAATACGACGTAGGGAATTCCCTAAAGTAGTCCCATACCCTCTTTCAAGAGGTTCAACGATGAACTTGCCATAATCTTTTTCTTCATCAATTTTTGCGATTCTTGGTTTTTCGAACTCAATCATTCTTATCTTTACCCCTTTCAAAACGAAAAGTGTCTTGTTCAATGACGTTACTGATAAAACTCAAAATGAGCGGCACTCATTAAACACGACGGCGTTTTGGAGGGCGGGCACCATTATGAGGAACTGGAGTCACGTCACGAATTGCAGTCACTTCTAAACCTGTAGCTTGTAATGAACGAATTGCTGCTTCACGTCCAGAACCAGGTCCTTTAACTGTTACTTCAACAGTCTTTAATCCGTGTTCCATTGCTGCTTTTGTAGCAGTTTCTGCTGCCATTTGAGCGGCAAAAGGAGTTGATTTTTTGCTTCCTTTGAAACCTAATGAACCAGCTGATGACCACGCTAATGCATTTCCGTGAGTATCAGTGATCATGATGATAGTGTTATTGAATGTAGAATGGATATGTGCAATACCTGCTTCTATATTCTTCTTCACACGGCGTTTACGATTCACTTTTTTTGCTGCCATGAAGTTTTAACCTCCTTCACTTAAGAATTATTTTTTCTTGCCAGCGATAGCGCGAGCTGGGCCTTTACGAGTACGTGCATTGTTTTTCGTGTTTTGTCCACGAACAGGCAATCCACGGCGATGACGGATTCCACGGTAAGAACCGATTTCCATCAAACGTTTGATGTTCAAGTTCACTTCACGACGAAGATCCCCTTCAACTTTTAATTTATCTACTTCTGCACGGATAGCATCTGTTTGTTCATTCGTTAATTCACGAACGCGAACATCTTCAGATACACCAGCATCAGCTAAGATCTTTTTAGCAGTAGTGTTACCAATACCATAGATATAAGTAAGTGAAACTACCACACGTTTATCACGAGGAATATCTACTCCTGCAATACGAGCCATATTTATAGCACCTCCAATTATCCTTGACGTTGTTTATGTTTTGGATTTGCTGGGCAAATCACCATAACGCGTCCTTTACGACGAATTACTTTACAATGTTCGCACATTGGTTTTACTGATGGTCTTACTTTCATGATAATACCTCCTGTAGTTTTACGGAGTACAATTATTTAAAGCGATAAGTAATACGGCCACGGTTAAGATCGTATGGAGACAATTCAACCGTTACTTTGTCACCAGGTAAGATACGGATGTAATGCATACGAATTTTACCTGAAACAGTAGCAAGAACTTGGTGTCCGTTTTCTAGTTCAACTTTAAACATTGCATTCGGCAAAGTTTCGACGACTGTACCTTCGACTTCAATCATATCTTCTTTTGCCACGCACAGTACCTCCTTGTACTTGTTTCGCATTTTCACACGATAAAATGGCGGAAACTGCAGTTCCCACCTCAAAATTCTCAAAATGGATCATCTAGAGGATTCTCTAGAAGTCGGACTGACATATTCTATCATAATTTATTGAACTTGACAAGAGTAACTGCATAATGCAAGTCGGCTACGGGCAATCGTGCTATTTTTCAATGATTTTTTGTACATCTGCAAATACAGCATCGATTTCACGAGCACCATCAATAGTGTTTAGCAAACCTTGTTCTTTATAATAAGCCAAGATTGGTTCACTATTTTTGATGTTGATAGCCAGACGATTTTTAACCGTCTCAGGTTTATCATCTTCTCTTTGATAGAATTCATGCCCACCGCAACGATCACATGTGTCTTCAACTTTTGTAGGGTTGAAAATTTTATGGTAAGTTGCTCCACAATTGCTGCAGATAAATCGGCCGGCTAGACGTTCGACCAAGATTTCTTCACCAACATGGATATCGATGACAGCATCAATTTTTTTATTCAAATCTTTTAGCATTGCGTCCAGAGCTTTTGCTTGATCTAGTGTACGTGGAAAGCCGTCTAATAAGAAGCCTTTCTCTGTATCTGGTTCAGCTAGTCGCTCTTTCACGATTCCATTTGTTACTTCATCAGGAACTAATGCACCTTTATCCATATAAGACTTTGCTTCCAGGCCAAGAGCTGTTTCGTTTTGCATCGCTGCGCGGAACATATCTCCTGTTGAGATGTGCGGAATACCATAAGCGTCAATGATTTTTTCAGCTTGTGTTCCTTTACCTGCGCCTGGCAGCCCCATTAAAATGAGGTTCATTGTTTTCCCTCCTAATAAATGTGTGAGAACGTGTGTTGAGGAAGAACCTCAACACGCTTTCTTACTCAATGAATCCAACATATTTACGTTTCAGCATTAAGCCTTCTAACTGTTTCGCAGTTTCTAAAGCTACACCGATAACGATCAGTAAGCTTGTACCGCCTAATCCGATTGATTGTGGAAGATCCCAAACCATTTGAGCAATGATTGGAAGTAATGCCACTAAACCAAGGAAGACTGCACCAACTGTACTTAAACGCATCAGTAATCTTGAGACATACTCTTCAGTCCCCTTACCAGGGCGTACGCTTGGTATATAACTTCCTTGCTTTTGCAAGTTTTCCGCTAATTTCTCAGGGTTTACTTGTACAAAGGCGTAGAAGAAAGTGAAGGCAACGATCAGAATCGTATAAATCGTAGCACCAGGTGCTGTATTATAGTTAAAGATCTCCATCATCACTTTATACCAGTTTTCAGAACCGAATCTACCACTCAATGCTTGTAAAACAGCATTTGGCGTAGCAATAAACGAACTAGCAAAGATAACTGGAATAACTCCAGCTGCATTTACTTTCAACGGCAGATAGCTGCTTGTAGGCGCGCCAGCGACACGTTTCGTATATTGGATCGGGATCTTGCGTTCAGCTTGTTGGAAAAATGTTACGAATGTCACGATCAATAAGACCGCTACTAATAAAATGGCCACAAAAATAGCAGATTTCCATATGTCTGAAGGATCGATATTTATAAAGTAATCTTCATAAATTTCTCTGATACTTTCAGGCAATCTAGAAATGATACCTGCAAAAATGATCATTGATACGCCATTTCCGATACCTTTTTCTGTGATCTGTTCTCCTAGCCAAGTAACAAACATCGTACCGGCTGTTAGAATCAAACCGATCGTTACGTAAGTTGCTACGTTAGGATTATTCACGAAACCTAATTGAGCGTATTGGTTGAATCCAGCAGTGATACCGACAGATTGGATAAATGCCAATACTAATGTCAGATATCGAGTGGCTTGATTCAATTTTTTACGACCCACTTCCCCTTGTTTCGACCATTCAACAAATCGAGGCACGATGTCCATTTGAAGAAGCTGAATGACGATAGAAGCAGTAATGTATGGTGAAACCCCCATTGAGAAAATGGAGAAGTTTTGCATCGCACTACCACTTACCAAGTTCAACATGTTGAAAAATGGCAAAGAAGAAAGGTTTTGCAATGAAGCAGCATTTACGCCTGGTACAGTGATATGTGCACCTAGGCGAAATACAAACAACACAAATACAGTAAATAGGATTTTCGATCTAATGTCTTTTACTTTAAAAGCATCTTTTAATAGTCTAAACATTAGATCACCTCGATTGATCCACCAGCCGCTTCAATTGCTTCTTGAGCTGCTTTAGAGAATTTTGCTGCTTTCACAGTTAATTTCTTGTTTAGTTCCCCGTTAGCTAATACTTTGATTCCAGCTTTTTCGTTTTTCACGATTCCAGCTTCAACTAAAGCAACAGGAGTTACTTCAGCTCCGTCTTCAAAGCGGTTCAATACATCAAGATTGATGACTGCATAGTCTTTACGGTTCACGTTTGTGAATCCTCGTTTTGGTAAACGACGGAACAATGGTGTTTGTCCCCCTTCAAATCCTAAACGCACACCACCGCCTGAACGGGCTTTTTGTCCTTTTTGTCCGCGTCCGGCAGTTTTTCCGTTACCAGATGAAGTACCACGACCAACACGGTTACGTACTTGGCGTGAACCTTCAGCAGGTTTTAATTCATGAAGTTTCATAGGTTTGGCACCTCCTTAATGTTCTAGTTCTGATTTTTTTTAATTAAACTTCTTCAACGTCCACTAGGTGAGAAACAGTATTGATCATGCCTTTAATTGCTTCATTAGAAGGCTTAACCACTGAACTGTTAATCTTTGTAAGACCTAACGCTTTAACTGTATCGCGTTGGTTTTGAGGACGTCCGATAATACTGCGTTTTAAAGTAACTTTTAATTCAGCCATTATTGTTGTCCTCCTTATCCGATTAATTCTTCAACTGATTTGCCGCGAAGTTCTGCAACTTCTTCTGCACGTTTCAATTGTTTCAAACCTTCAACTGTTGCGCGAACAACGTTGATTGGTGTATTTGAGCCTAAAGATTTAGAAGTGATATCTGCTACCCCAGCTAATTCTAATACGGCACGAACTGGTCCGCCAGCAGCAACCCCAGAACCTTCTACAGCAGGTTTCATTAGGATTCTACCACCACTAAAAGCACCGATTACTTCGTGTGGGATTGTTGAACCAACCATAGGTACTTCAACTAAGTTTTTCTTCGCATCTTCAATTGCTTTACGGATTGCTTCAGGAACTTCTTGAGCTTTACCTGTACCAAATCCTACGTGTCCGTTTTTGTCACCGACAACAACTAAAGCAGCAAAACGTAGACGACGTCCACCTTTAACAACTTTTGTTACACGGTTAATTGCAACAACGCGGTCTTCTAATTCCAAATGTTTTGGATCGATATAAACCATGAATGGTATTCCTCCTTCTTCTAAAATTCTAGTCCATTTTCGCGAGCTGCTTCAGCTAAAGCTTGCACACGGCCATGGTAAAGGTATCCACCACGGTCAAAGACTACTACTTTAATGCCTTTTTCAGCTGCACGTTCAGCAACTAGTTTACCGACAGCTTGTGCTGCTTCTGTTTTTGTTCCACCTGAGATTTCTTTATCCAAGGTAGAGGCACTTGCTAGCGTTACACCCGCTACGTCATCAATAATTTGAGCGTAGATGTTTTTGTTAGAACGAAAAACGTTCAAGCGTGGGCGCTCAGCAGTACCAGAGATATTGTTACGTACACGACGATGTCTCTTTTGACGTGTTTTGTTCTTATCTGGTTTTGTAATCACAATTGTCACCTCTTTATTTTATTGTACTACTATTTCAAGCAGTAAATACGTTTCGAAAAATAGAAGCTGCGGCACAAGTAGAAATTTATTTTTTTGAAGGTAAACTTCAGCCAAATACCTTTTTCCTGCTGCTGGCTTCTATGCAATTTTTCTAAACGATTATTTACCAGTTTTACCTTCTTTACGGCGTACATATTCGCCAACATAACGAATACCTTTACCTTTATAAGGTTCTGGAGGACGAGTTCCGCGAATATTTGCAGCTAATTCGCCAACTTCTTCTTTGTTCGCACCTTTAACAATTACTTGTGTGTTAGCTGGTACTTCAACAGTTACTCCAGCTGGTGGTGTGATTTCTACTGGATGTGAGTAACCAACGTTCAATACAAGTTTTGATCCTTGTAATTGTGCACGGTACCCAACCCCGATTAGTTCTAACGCTTTTTGGAATCCTTCGCTGACACCTACAACCATGTTGTTGAAGTTCGCACGAGTTGTTCCATGAATTGTTTTCATTTCTTTACTGTCGTTTGGACGAGTGAAAGTCACTTCGTTTCCTTCGATATTCATTTTGATATCTGCTGAGAAAGTACGAGTCAATTCACCTTTTGGTCCTTTAACTGTAACGTTGTTTCCTTCTTGAGTAACTGTTACTCCTTCAGGGATCACAACGACTTTATTTCCGATACGGCTCACTTAAAGACACCTCCTTGTAGATTCTACTTGATTACCATACGTAAGCGATAACTTCGCCGCCGATATTTTTTTCACGAGCTTCTTTATCAGTGACAACACCTTCAGAAGTCGAAATGATTGCGATACCTAAACCGTTCAATACTTTTGGTACTTCGTCAGCTTTGACATAAGCACGCAAACCTGGTTTAGAGATACGTTTTAAGTTTGTGATAACACGTTCGCCGTTTTTACCAAATTTTAGGAAAACACGGATCACGCCTTGTTTGTCATCTTCGATGTATTCAACATCACGAACGAAACCTTCACGTTTCAAGATTTCAGCGATGTCACGTTTAATTTTTGATGCAGGTACTTCTAAAGACTCATGTTTAACCATGTTTGCGTTACGGATACGAGTTAGAAAATCTGCAATTGGATCTGTCATGACCATTGATCTTTTACCTCCTTCTTATGCGAATTTACTTTTTACCAGCTAGCTTTCTTCACGCCGGGAATTTGACCTTTATAGGCAAGTTCGCGGAAGCAAATACGGCAAAGATGGAACTTACGATAAACTGAATGTGGACGTCCGCAACGTTCGCAACGAGTATAAGCTTGTGTTGAAAATTTTGCAGGACGTTTGTTTTTAGCAATCATTGATTTTTTAGCCACGTAGTTCGCCTCCTTTAATTATTTTTGGAATGGCATGCCTAATTGTGTCAACAACTCACGAGATTCTTCATCAGAGTTTGCTGTTGTTACAATAACGATGTCCATACCACGTACTTTATCTACTAAATCATAATCTACTTCTGGGAAGATCAATTGTTCTTTAATACCTAAAGTATAGTTTCCACGACCGTCAAAGGCTTTTTTACTTACACCATGGAAGTCACGTACACGTGGTAGTGAAACTGAAACCAATTTGTCTAAGAATTCGTACATTCTTTCTCCGCGCAATGTAACTTTTGCACCAATTGGCATTCCTTCACGTAAACGGAATCCAGCGATTGATTTTTTAGCTTTTGTAATCATTGGTTTTTGACCAGTGATCAAAGTTAATTCTTCAACTGCTTTATCTAAGTTTTTAGCGTTTGATACCGCATCACCAACACCCATGTTGATGACGATTTTTTCAACTTTAGGTGTTTGCATAACAGAGCTATAGTTAAATTTTTCCATCAATGATGGAGTTACTTCTTTAAGATATTTTTCTTTTAGGCGGTTCATTCAGTAAGACCCTCCTTCCTTAAACTTTTATTTATCTAAAACTTCACCGGTTTTTTTAGAAACACGGACTTTTTTGCCGTCTACTTCTTTGTAGCCAACTCGGCCAGCTACACCAGTAGAGTCAACCACCATCACGTTAGAAACATGAATTGGCGCTTCCATCTCAACAATTCCACCTTGAGGAGCAGCTTGAGAAGGTTTTTGGTGTTTTTTAACGACATTTACACCTTCGACAATAACTTTATCTTTTTTCGGGAACGCTGCTAGTACAACGCCTTCTTTGTTTTTGTCTTTTCCAGTGATAACTTTAACTTTATCGCCTTTTTTAACAAACATAACTGTTTCGCACCTCCTTTGATAAGTGTCTCAAGATTATAAAACTTCTGGTGCTAGTGAAACGATCTTCATGAAGTTGTTTTCACGTAGTTCACGTGCAACTGGCCCAAAGATACGTGTTCCACGAGGGCTTTTATCATCACGAATAATCACTGCAGCATTTTCATCAAATTTAATATATGAACCGTCTGTACGACGAGCTCCTGATTTTGTTCGAACGATAACGGCTTTAACGACGTCACCTTTTTTGACAACCCCACCTGGCGTTGCTTGTTTAACCGTAGCAACGATCACATCACCGATGTTAGCAGTTTTACGACCAGATCCACCAAGGACTTTGATCGTCAAAATTTCACGTGCGCCTGAGTTATCAGCGACTTTTAAACGACTTTCTGCTTGGATCACGTTGTGTATCCTCCTTTCAGATTTTGCATTCAATCTATATAGGAAAATCTCGTGTTATTAGATAATAACTGCTTCTTCGACTACTTCCAACAAACGGAAACGTTTTGTAGCTGATAATGGACGAGTTTCCATAATTCTCACGATGTCGCCAACTTTTGCTGTGTTGTTTTCATCATGCACTTTGTATTTCTTAGAATAGTTCATGCGTTTGCCATAGATAGGGTGGTTTTTCTTTGTTTCGACAGCAACGGTAATTGTTTTATCCATTTTGTCTGAAACCACGCGACCTTGATAAACTTTGCGTTGATTTCTTCCTTCAGTCATACGCTTAATGGCCTCCTTCCATAATTACTTAGCTTGTTCACGCAACACAGTTTTGATGCGTGCAATCGATTTACGTACTTCTTTAATACGTGCAGTGTTTTCTAATTGACCTGTTGCTAATTGGAATCTAAGATTAAACAATTCTTCTTTTAATTGTTTTTCTTGATCAAGCATTTCGGCAGTGGTTAATTCTCTGATTTCTTTAACCTTCATTCGATTCACCACCCATTTCCTCACGTTTTACGATCTTAGTTTTCATTGGTAATTTGTGAGAAGCTAGACGTAACGCTTCACGAGCTACTTCTTCAGGAACGCCTGCGATTTCAAACATGATTTTACCACGTTTTACTGGTGCAACCCATCCTTCAGGTGCCCCTTTACCAGAACCCATACGTACCCCAATTGCTTTGGCAGTATAAGATTTGTGAGGGAAAATTTTAATCCATACTTTCCCACCACGTTTCATGTAACGAGTCATTGCGATACGAGCAGCTTCGATTTGGCGGTTTGTGATCCAATGTGAATCAACAGCTTGCAAACCGTATTCACCGAATGCTACTTCTTTTCCGCCTTTAGCTTCCCCGCGCATTTTTCCGCGGAATTCACGACGGTGTTTTACACGTTTAGGTACTAACATGATTATTTCCCTCCTTTCTCAGTGTTTTTTTTAGTTGGAAGAATTTCTCCACGATAGATCCACACTTTAACTCCTAGTTTTCCGTATGTTGTATCTGCTTCTTCCCATGCGTAATCAATGTCCGCACGTAAAGTATGAAGAGGAACAGTTCCCTCTGAGTATCCTTCTGAACGAGCGATATCTGCTCCGTTTAGACGACCAGATACTTGAGTTTTGATCCCTTGAGCGCCAGCACGCATTGAGCGTTGGATCGCTTGTTTTTGAGCGCGACGGAAAGCAACACGGTTTTCTAATTGACGTGCGATTCCTTCACCTACTAATTTTGCATCTAGATCTGGTTTTTTGATTTCCACGATGTTGATGTGGATTCTTTTACCAGTTAATTTGTTTAATTCTTTTCTTAGGCTTTCGACTTCAGAACCGCCTTTACCAATAACCATACCTGGTTTAGCTGTGTGAATTGAAATGTTTACGCGACCTGTTGCACGTTCGATTTCAACTGTTGATACAGCAGCATCAGCAAGTTTAGTTGAAATAAATTTACGGATTCTTAAATCTTCGTGTAAGAACTCAGCATACTCTTTTTCAGCATACCATTTAGCATCCCAGTCGCGGATGATGCCTACACGCATTCCAATTGGATGTACTTTTTGACCCACTGATTATCCCTCCTTATTTTTCTGATACGACTACCGTGATATGACTTGTACGTTTGTTGATTGGAGAAGCTGATCCTTTTGCACGAGGACGGAAACGTTTCATTGTAGGTCCTTCGTTAACAAAAGCTTCGGTTACTACCAAGTTTTCAACATCTAAGTCAAAGTTATTTTCTGCATTCGCAACTGCTGACATCAATACTTTTTCAATGATTCCAGCAGATTTGTTTGGTGTGAATTTCAAGATTGAAATTGCATCTGCGACACTTTTACCTCTGATAAGGTCAATTACTAAACGGGCTTTTCGAGGTGAAGTGCGAACTGTTTTTGCAGTTGCTTTAGCTGATGTGATTTGTTCTGCCATTTGGATTTATCCTCCCCTCAAATTAGCGTTTCGTTTTCTTATCGTCAGCAGCATGTCCACGATAAGTTCTTGTAGGTGCAAATTCACCTAATTTGTGTCCTACCATGTCTTCTTGGATGTAAACTGGTACATGTTTACGTCCATCATAAACTGCGATGGTATATCCAACAAAACTTGGGAAAACTGTTGAACGGCGTGACCAAGTTTTGATAACTTTTTTCTTTTCAACCCCTGCTTGAGCTTCAACTTTTTTCATTAAATGCTCATCGACAAAAGGTCCTTTCTTTAAACTACGACCCATGGTGAACCTCCTCTCAAAATGTGCGACACATGGTCAAAGTAATTATTTATTTTTGCGACGACGAACAATAAGTTTGTCTGATTTAGCTTTTTTGTTACGAGTTTTGTAACCAAGAGCTGGTTGACCCCAAGGAGAAACTGGTGCTTTACGTCCGATAGGAGCTTTACCTTCACCACCACCGTGTGGGTGATCATTAGGGTTCATTACGCTACCACGTACAGTTGGGCGTTTACGCATCCAACGAGAGCGTCCAGCTTTACCGATATTGATTAATTCGTGTTGTTCGTTACCTACAGAACCGATTGTTGCGCGGCATGCAGCTAAGATCATACGAACTTCACCAGAGTTCAAGCGGATCAATACGTATTTGCCTTCTTTACCAAGTACTTGAGCACTTGTACCAGCAGAACGGATCAATTGTCCACCTTTACCAGGTTTCATTTCAATGTTGTGGATAACAGTACCAACTGGAATGTTTTCTAATGGAAGAGCATTTCCGACTTTGATATCTGCTTCTGGACCTGAAACAAGTTTCATACCCACTTCTAGTCCTTTAGGTGCTAAGATGTAAGCTTTCACTCCATCTTCATAGTGTACTAACGCGATGTTAGCTGAACGGTTTGGATCATATTCGATCGTTTGAACAGTTGCAACAACGTTGTCTTTGTTACGTTTGAAGTCGATCACGCGATATTGGCGTTTGTGTCCGCCACCTTGATGACGTACAGTGATGCGGCCGTTGTTGTTACGTCCAGCATGGTTTTTCAATGGTTGTAACAATGATTTTTCAGGTGTTGATGTTGTGATTTCAGCAAAATCAGAACCTGTCATGTTACGACGACCATTTGAGGTAGGTTTGTACTTTTTAATCGCCACGTTTTTCCCTCCTAATTTAATGAGTTATCTATTAGTGCTTATTCAGCAGCTTCGAATAATTGGATTTCTTTTGAATCTTCAGTCAATGTAACGATCGCTTTGCGACGTTTTTTTGTATATCCTGCATATTTGCCCATACGTTTGAATTTCGCACGTACGTTCACGATGTTCACGTTTTTGACTTTAACGTCAAAAGCAGCTTCTACCGCTTGTTTTACTAAAGTTTTGTTTGCGCGAGTGTCCACTTCAAAAGTGTATTTCTTGTCATCCATGGCAAGCATTGATTTTTCAGTGATCACTGGGCGTTTGATTACGTCTAGTAAGTTCATTATGCAAGCACCTCCTCAATTTGAGTAAGAGCAGTTTGTGTTGCTAACACTTTTGTATTTGATACAACGTCTAGCACACTCACATTATCAGAAGTTACTACAGAAACGTTTGGTAAGTTACGTGCTGATAAAGCAGCAAAGTCGTTACCTTTTTCTAGAACAACCAATACTTTAGAGTCGATAGATAAGTTAGCAAGAACTTGTTTGAATTCTTTTGTTTTTGGTGCGTCGAAGTTCAAGCCTTCGATTGCTACCAAGTTGTTTTCAGCAACTTTTTCTGACAATACAGATTTCATTGCTAAACGACGAACTTTTTTAGGAAGTTTGTAGCTGTAAGAACGTGGTGTTGGTCCAAAGACTACGCCACCTCCACGCCATTGTGGTGAGCGGATAGATCCTTGACGTGCACGACCTGTTCCTTTTTGACGCCATGGTTTACGTCCACCGCCACGAACAGCGCTACGGTTTTTAACCGCGTGTGTTCCTTGTCTTAATGACGCACGTTGCATTACGATTGCATCGTAAACAACACTTTCATTAGGTTCAATTCCGAAGATTTCTTCGTTAAGTGTGATTTCACCGTTTTGGCTTCCATCTTGTTTGAATAATGCTACATTCGGCATTCCTTAGTTCCTCCTTTCTTCCTACAATTATTTAGCTTTCACAGCTGATTTGATAGTGATTAAAGATTTTTTCGCTCCAGGAACATTACCTTTGATCAAGATAACATTTCTTTCTGCATCTACACGTACAACTTCCAAGTTTTGGATAGTTACGCGGTTGCCACCCATACGGCCAGCAAGACGTTTGTTTTTGAATACACGGTTAGGTGCAACTGGACCCATTGACCCAGGACGACGATGGTAACGAGAACCGTGAGCCATTGGTCCGCGGCTTTGTCCGTGGCGTTTGATAACCCCTTGGAATCCTTTACCTTTCGTAGTACCTGTTACATCAATAATGTCTCCTGCTTGGAAAACATCTACTGTAATTTCTTTTCCTACTTCATATTCTCCTAGCTCAACATTTTTGAATTCACGAATGAAGCGCTTAGGAGCCGTGTTTGCTTTTGCAACATGACCTTTCGCAGGTTTGTTTGATAAAACTTCACGCATATCTTGGTAACCAACTTGAATAGCTTCGTAGCCATCCGTTTCCATTGTTTTCACTTGTAGTACTACGTTTGGCGTAGCTTCTACAACAGTAACTGGAATTAATTCACCAGATTCAGTGAAGATTTGTGTCATTCCCACTTTTTTCCCTAAGATTCCTTTGGTCATGAGTACACCTCCATTATTTTTGTTTTAGTTTTATAATTTGATTTCGATGTTTACACCAGATGGTAAGTCTAGCTTCATCAAAGCATCAACAGTTTTTGGTGTTGGGTTCACAATGTCGATAAGACGTTTGTGTGTACGCATTTCGAATTGTTCGCGTGAATCTTTGTATTTATGAGTCGCACGAATGATTGTGTAAAGACTGCGTTCAGTTGGTAATGGAATTGGACCAGACACGCTAGCTCCAGTTCTTTTTGCAGTTTCCACGATTTTATCCGCTGATTGATCTAAAATACGGTGTTCATACGCTTTTAAACGGATACGAATTTTTTGTTTTGCCATCTTGTTCCCTCCTTCGCCTATTTTGAAAAGTAGACATAGCTCCACGAAAATTTCCGTCACGCTCGTTCGTGGCAAAGCGTCCGGGCGTGTCGCAACCTCTCGTTTCTTAGCCGACGAAATCATTCTGATTACGTCTGTGCAATTCACTAAAGTAAACGCACCTTTGTCATTATAATATATATAAACTCACAACGCAAGGCTTTTTCTTGTAAAAAACATTTTGTTTTCATAAAGTTTCATTTAGAAAACACTGATTCTTTTATTTCGCGTTCCTTCTATTATAATGCCCTGTCTTTTCTTTCCTGATCCTGCAATAAATAAAAAAGCTCGGAACAAAGATCCTGAGATCTTCATTCCGAGCGATTACGTCCGAATAAATGTTGCTTAGTTTTGCTTAATTCAATTAAGCTTTGATTTCTGTAACGACACCGGCACCAACTGTACGTCCGCCTTCACGGATTGAGAATTTAGTACCGTTTTCGATAGCGATTGGGTGGATTAATTCAACTTCCATTGTTACGTTGTCGCCAGGCATAACCATTTCAGTTCCTTCTGGTAATTCAACAACACCTGTTACGTCAGTTGTACGGAAGTAGAATTGTGGACGGTAGTTAGTGAAGAATGGAGTATGACGTCCACCTTCTTCTTTTGTCAACACATATACTTCTGCAGAGAATTTTGTATGAGGTGTGATTGTACCTGGTTTAGCTAAAACTTGTCCACGTTGGATGTCTTCACGTGCAACACCACGTAGTAAAGCACCAATGTTGTCTCCAGCTTCAGCGTAGTCTAACAATTTACGGAACATTTCAACACCAGTAACTGTTGTTTTTGAAGTTTCTTCAGCAATACCAACAACTTCAACTTCGTCACCAACGCGAACTTGTCCACGTTCAACACGACCTGTAGCAACAGTACCACGTCCAGTGATTGAGAACACGTCTTCAACTGGCATCATGAATGGTTTGTCGTTGTCACGTTCTGGAGTTGGGATGTATTCGTCAACTGCAGCCATCAATTCAAGAATTTTTTCTTCGTATGAAGCGTCGCCTTCTAAAGCTTTCAAAGCTGATCCAGCAACTACAGGAACATCGTCACCAGGGAATTCGTATTCTGTTAATAGGTCACGAACTTCCATTTCAACTAATTCTAGTAATTCTTCGTCATCAACCATGTCTACTTTGTTCAAGAATACAACGATGTAAGGAACACCAACTTGACGAGACAATAGGATGTGTTCACGAGTTTGAGGCATTGGGCCATCAGCAGCAGAAACTACCAAGATAGCTCCGTCCATTTGAGCAGCACCAGTGATCATGTTTTTAACGTAGTCCGCGTGTCCTGGGCAGTCAACGTGAGCGTAGTGGCGTGTATCTGTTTCATACTCAACGTGAGCTGTTGAGATTGTGATTCCGCGTTCGCGTTCTTCTGGAGCACCATCGATTTGATCGTAAGCCATAGCTTGGCCGCCGTTTTTCTTAGATAGTACAGTTGTGATTGCAGCTGTTAATGTAGTTTTACCATGGTCAACGTGTCCGATAGTACCAATGTTAACGTGTGGTTTAGAACGGTCAAATTTTTCTTTTGCCATTTTAAAATGTCCTCCTAAAAATACAATATATTTTTTATTTGTCTGATAGGTATATGATGTACACAAGGTACACCACATGCCCATATCATCGATAATTATTTTACACGAAACTATATTAAAAATATAGTCTCTTTGGATAATCTCTTTGCAGGACTATCCGGTTTTAAGAAATTATTCAGCTTTTCCGCCGTTTTTCTTAATGATTTCTTCTTGTACTGATTTTGGTACATCTTCGTAGTGGTCAAATGTCATTGTAAATGTACCACGACCTTGAGTAGCAGAACGAAGAGTTGTAGCATAACCAAACATTTCAGCAAGTGGAACCATCGCACGAACAACTTGTTGGCCGCCAGCGCGAGCTTCCATACCTTCAACACGTCCACGACGAGCAGTTACGTGGCCCATAACATCACCTAAGTAATCTTCAGGGATAACAACTTCTACAGCCATGATTGGTTCAAGGATTACTGGATTAGCTTTCTTAGCTGCTGCACGTAATGCCATAGAAGCAGCAACACGGAAGGCAGTTTCATTTGAATCGACATCATGGTATGAACCATCGTAAAGTTTAGCTTTGATATCTACTAATGGATAGCCAGCTAAGACACCATTTTCCATAGCATCTTTCAAACCAGTTTCAACAGCTGGAATGTATTCACGAGGAACAACCCCACCGACGATCGCATTTTCAAATTCGAAACCAGCACCTTCTTCGTTTGGTGTAAATTCGATCCATACGTGACCGTATTGACCTTTACCACCAGACTGACGTACAAACTTACCTTCGGCTTGAGTGCCAGCACGGAAAGTTTCACGGTAAGATACTTGAGGCGCACCTACGTTAGCTTCAACTTTGAATTCACGACGCATACGGTCAACGATGATATCTAAGTGAAGTTCACCCATACCAGCGATGATTGTTTCGCCTGTTTCCACGTTTGTTTCAGCACGGAAAGTAGGATCTTCTTCAGATAGTTTTTGTAAAGCCACACCCATTTTATCTTGGTCAGCTTTTGATTTAGGTTCAATAGCGACTTGGATAACTGGTTCTGGGAATTCCATTGATTCAAGAATAACTAGATTCTTTTCATCACATAGTGTGTCCCCAGTAGTTGTGTCTTTCAAACCAACAGCAGCAGCGATATCTCCAGCGTAAACTTCAGAGATTTCTGAACGAGAGTTGGCATGCATCTGTAAGATACGACCAACACGTTCGCGTTTGCCTTTTGTTGCGTTTTGTACGTATGAACCTGATTTTAAAACACCAGAGTACACACGGAAGAAAGTTAAACGACCTACGAATGGGTCAGTCATAACTTTAAATGCTAAAGCTGAGAAAGGAGCGCTGTCGTCTGCAGGACGTTCTACTTCTTCATCAGTTTTAGGGTCAATCCCTTTGATAGCTGGGATATCTAACGGTGATGGCAAGTAATCAAGAACAGCGTCCAATAGTAATTGAACCCCTTTGTTCTTAAATGCTGAACCACATAGTACTGGGTAGAATTCTACGTTAACTGTTGCGCGGCGGATACCTTCTTTTAACTCAGCTTCAGTGATTTCTTCACCTTCTAAGTATTTCAAAGTAAGTTCTTCATCAGTTTCAGCTACAGCTTCAACCAATTTTTCGCGCCATTCTTCAGCTAATTCGCGGTATTCTTCAGGAATTTCTGTTTCTTCGATCTCTGTTCCAAGATCGTTTGTATACATTTCAGCCTTCATTGTTACAAGGTCGATAATTCCTGTGAAGTCGTCTTCCGCACCAATTGGTAATTGGATTGGGTGAGCGTTTGCTTGCAAACGGTCATGTAAAGTTGATACTGAATATAAGAAGTCAGCACCGATCTTGTCCATTTTGTTTGCAAATACGATACGAGGTACACCGTAAGTTGTTGCTTGACGCCAAACTGTTTCAGTTTGAGGTTCAACACCTGATTGTGCATCAAGAACAGTTACAGCACCATCAAGTACACGCAATGAACGTTCAACTTCAACTGTGAAGTCTACGTGTCCTGGTGTGTCGATGATGTTGATTCGATGACCCTTCCATTGTGCTGTAGTAGCAGCAGAAGTGATCGTAATACCACGTTCTTGTTCTTGTTCCATCCAGTCCATTTGTGAAGCTCCTTCATGAGTTTCACCAATTTTATGGATTTTACCAGTATAGTACAAGATACGTTCAGTAGCAGTCGTTTTACCAGCATCGATGTGGGCCATGATACCGATATTACGAGTGTTTTGTAAAGAAAATTCTCTGGTCATTCTCCTTGTTTCTCCTCTCTTTACTATCTAGTTGCTAAAAATAAGGACACTATCTGAGGTCGACTTATAAAAGCCGACCAAACAGAGAGAATCTTACCAGCGATAGTGAGCAAACGCACGGTTGGCATCAGCCATTTTATGAGTGTCTTCACGTTTTTTAACAGAAGCACCTGTGTTGTTTGCAGCATCCATGATTTCTTTTGCTAAGCGTTCTTCCATTGTGTGTTCACCGCGCAAGCGAGCGTAGTTTACTACCCAACGAAGACCTAGAGTAACGCGGCGTTCAGGGCGAACTTCAACTGGTACTTGGTAGTTTGAACCCCCAACACGACGTGCTTTAACTTCAAGAACAGGTTGAACGTTTTTCATTGCTTGTTCAAACACTTCTAATGGATCGTTACCTGTAGATTCTTTGATCAAATCAAAGGCATTATAGATAATGTTAGCTGCAATCCCGCGTTTTCCGTCAACCATTACACGGTTGATCAAGCGAGTTACTAATTTTGAGTTATAAATAGGATCTGGTAAAACATCACGTTTTGCAACAGGACCTTTACGTGGCATCCGTAACTCCTCCTTCCGAAATATTGTTCATAGTAATTACTTCTATATAATAGAAGCAAGTTTCATTTGTTTAATAATTAAAATTAAGCTTTAGGTTTTTTAGTTCCGTATTTAGAACGGCTTTGTTTACGGTCGTTAACACCAGCAGTATCTAAAGCACCGCGAACGATATGGTAACGTACCCCTGGTAAGTCTTTTACACGACCACCGCGTAATAATACAACACTGTGTTCTTGTAAGTTATGACCAATCCCTGGGATATAAGCAGTAACTTCAATTAAGTTTGACAAACGAACACGTGCATATTTACGTAAAGCTGAGTTCGGTTTTTTAGGTGTCATTGTACCCACACGAGTTGCTACCCCACGTTTTTGAGGTGAGTTTACGTTAGTTTGAGTTTTCTTAAAGCTGTTATATCCTTTGTTCAAAGCAGGTGAATTAGATTTTTCCACCTTTGATTTACGAGGTTTACGTACTAATTGGTTAATTGTAGGCATTCCTTGTTTCCTCCTTCCCACGATTTGCGTCTAGTTCCACACATCCAGGTGGTTCTTTTTTTGCGATAAAAAATAAATGCAATGTCTGCATCCTTATCAAATATGCTTTGATAAACAGTCAGCACGTTTCTTCACAGAAACCTGTAGATAAAGCACCTTTGTTAGAATATCACGAATGAAAAAACATGTCAACAAGAGATGCAATTTTTTTTGAAAAAGCTTTATTGCAATAAAAAAGAATGGTATCTTTTTGCCGTAAATCACGCTAAAATAGTGAGGAAAGCACGAAGCTCAAACTAAAAAAAGGTGGATGCAAAGATGAATTTAAAACAATTAGCTGGCATTGAAGCCGCGAAATTCGTAAAGGACGGGATGATCGTTGGTCTCGGGACCGGTTCAACCGCCTATTATATGGTAGAAGAGATTGGTCGCCGTATGCGTGAAGAAGGATTACGTATCACAGGAGTCACTACTTCAAATGCGACAAAAGAACAAGCGGAAAAATTAGGAATACCGCTAAAGAGTATCGATGAAGTCCCAGTAGTCGATCTGACGATAGATGGTGCTGATGAAATCAGTGCTGATTTTCAAGGGATAAAAGGCGGCGGTGCTGCTTTGCTTTTCGAGAAAATAGTCGCTACGTACTCAAAAGAAACGATTTGGATCGTTGATTCTTCTAAATTAGTCCATAAACTTGGGAAGTTCCCACTCCCAGTTGAAGTCATCCCTTATGGCTCCCAACAGCTACTTCATATTTTTGACGAAAAAGGATTCCAACCTGTTTTGCGTACAGACGAAAACGGCGAAGTCCTAACTACAGATGGTGGTCATTATATCATTGATCTGCATCTAGAAGTTATTGAACAACCAGAAAGCTTAGCTACCTATTTAGATGAACTTGTTGGGGTAGTCGAACATGGACTTTTCCTAAATATGGTTTCAAAAGTTGTTGTTGGCTCAGAAAAAGGTGTTGAGATTCTTGATGCCATCCGCCATAAATAAAGAAAAATTGCTTGATCATCCAATAAAAAAAGACAGCGGAAAATTTGCGAAAAAACTATCTTTTTGACGTACTTTATGCTACATTTTTACTGTTATATCCAGTTAGAAAATCACTGCTAGAAAGGAATCACCATGAAAATTATTGGTTATGCACGCACAACCATAAATGATGTTGATTTAACAACTCAGGTTGAACAATTATCTGACTTTGGTTGTCAAGAAATTTTCCATGAGACATATGAAGTGGAACAAAACGATGCTACTGCTGTTCATTTGGAGTCAGTGATTGCTGACATGCAGCAAGGCGATGCACTAGTCGTCTGCCAACTTCATCGATTGGGCAAATCTACACGGCAATTAACAGAACTTACGCAATTATTCAAAGACCGCGGGCTGCACTTGGTTAGCATTGATGAAGGAATCGATACGCGCGAAATGGGGAAAATCTATTTCCAATTGATGGAAAACCTGGCAAACATGGAGTGCGCATTGATCAAAGAACGTACATTAGTTGGATTAGATGAAGCTCGTAAAAAAGGAAAAATCGGCGGAAGACCAAAAATCGATGCAAAAACGATCAAAAAAATCCGACGTCTCTATTATGAAAAAAAAGAAACAATCCAATTTATTTCTTCAAAATGCGGTGTTTCAGTTGGAACATGTTATAAATATATCAATTTGCCTGAAAAAGAAATCGAGCAATTATGCATCTAATGCCTAAAAACGAACAGTGCTTTCGCAGCTGTTCGTTTTTTTATCTTCTCTACTCGTTTTCTCATAGAATCTTATCCAATTTTTCGATGGAAATCTCTTCCAAAAAATTGTACAATAAAACAGAACTGAAATTTTCAGAAATATAAACCTATCTTAAAGGAGAGCTAAACATGCCAAAATTAGTTTTTTCTCGTCACGGTCTTAGTGAATGGAATGCATTGAACCAATTTACTGGTTGGGCTGATGTAAACCTAGCACCAGAAGGAATCGAAGAAGCAAAAGAAGGCGGACGCAAAATCAAAGAAGCTGGAATCGAATTTGATGTTGCCTATACTTCTGTTTTAACTCGTGCAATCAAAACATGTAACTTGATCTTAGAATATTCAGATCAACTTTGGGTACCACAAATCAAATCATGGCGCTTGAACGAACGTCACTATGGTAAATTACAAGGTTTGAACAAAAAAGAAACAGCTGAAAAATACGGCGACGAACAAGTACACATCTGGCGTCGTTCTTACGATACTCTTCCTCCATTAATGGAAGAAACTGACGAAGGTTCTGCAGCAAACGACCGTCGTTACGCAATGTTAGACAAACGCGATATTCCTGGTGGCGAAAACTTGAAAGTGACATTAGAACGTGCTTTGCCATTCTGGCAAGATGAAATTGCTCCAGCATTACTAGACAACAAAACTGTTTTAGTAGCTGCACACGGTAACTCATTACGCGCTCTAGCTAAACATATCGAAGGTATCTCTGACGAAGACATCATGGATCTTGAAATCCCAACAGGTCAACCACTTGTTTATGAATTAAATGATGACTTAACAGTGGCTAAAAAATACTACCTATAATAGATACTCTATTGTAAATAAGACAGCCCTCTCACCTCCTATTATTGTAAGAGATGAAGGGGCTGTTTTTTTAGATATTGGAAGACGGTTGTCTTGGCTATCTAATGCGAATGACATCAATTTACATAATAACTATATGATTATAATAGTAAGTACTGTTTGAATAAACAAAAAATGAAGAGAGAAGGCGTAGCATTGAGAGAAAAAAGAATGTCTGACAATCATTCAGATGTGGAGCGAACATTTTTTGTAGAAACTTATTTAAATTTCATTCTTTTATCCTGTTTCTAAGAGGAAGTTTTCATTTGTATGAGCTATCACCACAACTCTCCATCTTTTCTTATGTTGCTAATAAATGAAGTTTAGATAAAAGTCAACCTCATAAAACTATTTGTTTTATCATTTTTTTCTAATGATGAATGTTATATAGAAAAAAGTGTTTACACGACCGCTATTTTCTCGGTTATGATTAATTTGTGAGATACAGACAGACTACACGGCTGCATCTTACAAACAAAATCAAAAAATAAAAATATAGAGTGAGGAGAGACAAGATGATCAAAAGTAATTTAAAAACAGTGATGGCAGCAGGTATGGTATTTTTAAGTTTAGGAGGATCCGTTTCGACATTCGCAACAAATCTATCAACAACTGACTTCGTTAGTACAAGTAAACAGGCCATTGAGCAACAATTGTATATCCATAATGGTGACTTTAACGACGGGTTTGATCATTGGATCACTAGTGGCCAAGAGCCAAATAATCCCATACTTCAAACCGTTAATGGAAATAACTTTGCTTTAGCAAGAAATGGTGAAAATGTTCATCAATACGTGACATTAAAACCAAGTACCACGTATACATTTAGTTATGATGTTGCAGCAAGCGAATCAGCACCCGGACGTGTTGAATTAGGGATCATGAATCATGATGTCGGTTTTGATGTATTAGAGAGCAGTGAACATAATAATGAGAACTGAGAACGTGGCAAACTTACTTTTACGACTCCAGACGATGAAAATACATACCTTATACGATTTGCTTCTACATGGAATGGTTGGGCGAAATATGACAATATCCAAGTGGAAACAGGCGTAACAGAAACAAACATGTTGTCTGTAGGGCGAGAAGGCTCTCGAGCATTTGCTTATTTAACATTGACACCTGAACGTTTTTACAGTCAAGAAAGATGGGGCGTTTACATTGATGGAAAATATCATTTTGAAACATTTGACGGCACAGCATTCTATGGCATTCCAAGAATAGTTGATGGTAATATTCAAATACGTCAAAGTCAAATATTTCCTGGAAAAGCAGGACAGCGAGTAGAAGTATATCGCCTACCAGGACGTCCTGGATCAAGCACCTCACTTGAGCACGCTGTATTATTCGAAACACTTATTATTGATGCAGACTTGATTTAAGTTGAATTTTTCATTCTTCAAGCATCATCACATGAGCAATTGAATGATTAAGGTATTCATCTAGACGAAGCTACCAACAGGAGATGACTCATTTGTCACATCCTGTTGGTGGCCTAGTTCGGAACAGAAAGAGCGTAACTCGCTTCTTTCTGTTCTTTTTTATTTGATTAAGATTGTGCCATTCGTCTGCAATTTAAAAGGAATGTCGATTCACATTTTAGACATTCAAATGGTTGACTTTAGAAGGACTCTCGAAGTAACTGAAGCAACGGTTGTCATTGATTTCAGGTTATGTGAGACAGTTTCTGCAAAAAAATGTGACTGCCAAATTTCTATTAATAGAAGTTTAGGCAGTCACACTTTCTTGCTATTTAACTATTACTTTACCCTTGAATCGCCGTTTCCAATCCTACTTCGATCATTTCATTGAACGTCGATTGACGTTCTGCAGCTGTTGTTTCTTCCCCAGTAATCAAATGGTCGCTAACGGTCATCAAACTTAATGTCTGCACATGGTATTTCGCGCCTAAGTAATAAAGAGCCGCTGCTTCCATTTCCACTCCTAATACGCCAAGCTCAGCTAATTGGAATGTCTCTGTCAAATCATCTTTGTAGAAAGAATCTTCCGAAAGGACATTTCCTACATGAACCGTATAGCCCTTTTCTTTAGCTATCTCATATGCTTTCAGTAATAGATTGAAATCACTGATTGGCGGAAAATGAAAGGCTTGGAAATTTTTTTCGATCATCGAAGAGCTGGTTGCTGCGCCTTGCGCTAGTACCAAATCACGAACATGGACATCTTTTGACAATGCCCCGCATGTACCTACTCGGATCAATTTCTTTATGCCATATGACTGGATCAATTCATGGGCATAGATGGTGGCTGATGGCATCCCCATCCCTGTTCCTTGAACAGAAATACGTTCGCCTTTATATTTGCCGGTAAAGCCTAGCATACCACGGACCTGATTGTAGCAAACTGGCTCTTCCAAAAAAGTCTCCGCAATATATTTAGCTCGTAAAGGGTCTCCCGGAAGTAAAATCTTATCGGCGATCTCGCCTTCTTTCGCTTCGATATGCACACTCATTTTGTTGCTCCTCCTATTACAATAATGTCAATGTTTCTTTAACCAATGCTTTAAAAGATTGTTTGACTCTCTGAGTTGTTTCTACAACTTCTTCATGGCTCAGATTCGCCTGCATGCCTGCTGCTAAGTTGGTAATACAAGAGATTCCTAACACTTTTAATCCGCTGTGAGCTGCTACGATGACTTCTGGAACAGTCGACATCCCTACTGCATCGGCTCCTATTGTCCGAGACATCCGAATCTCAGCAGGCGTTTCATAAGTTGGGCCAGAATAGCCCATATATACGCCTTCTTTAAGATCCAAACCTAGTTTTTCTGCAGCTGCTTTTGCTGTTGCTTGATAGTCAGGCGTATAAGCTTGACTCATATCTGGGAATCTAGGACCCATTTCATCTTCATTCGGGCCGATCAAAGGATTTTCACCAGTAAAATTGATGTGATCGGTAATCAGCATCAAATCTCCTGGTACGAAGGATTCATTGACACCGCCACATGCGTTGGTCACAATGACTGAATGGGCACCTAGTCCGGCCATCACACGTACTGGATAGGTCACTGTTTGCATGGAATGACCTTCATAGTAGTGGAATCTTCCTTGCATGGCTAACACTTTTTTGCCTGCTAGAGATCCGTAAACCAGCCGTCCTGCATGTCCAACTACTGTCGAAACAGGAAAGAACGGGATCTCATCATAAGAAATCATTACAGCATCTTCGATTTCATCTGCTAATTCACCTAATCCTGAACCTAGGATCAAACCAAAATCAATTTCTTTTACTCCTTTATCAAGGATAAACTGGGTCGTTTCTTGTAACATCTCGCTTAACTTGGTCATTTGCTTTCTCCTATTTTAAAAAGATTATTTTAATAATTTTAAGAAGCTTTCGCCATTTTCAGTCGAAGAAACACTAAAGTTCTCAGCAATCGTTGCGGAGATATCAGAATAATACCCTTGAGGCAACGCCCCTTGTTCTTTCATTTTTTTACTGTAGACCAATAACGGTACATATTCTCGCGTATGATCGGTACCAGTAAATGTCGGATCGTTTCCGTGATCGGCTGTAATCATTAGCAAGTCGTCTTCTTCCATGGCTTCAAGCAGTTCTGGGATCCGCAAGTCAAATTCTTCAATCGCATGCGCATAACCGACTACATCCCGGCGATGACCGTATAATGCATCAAAATCTACTAAATTGGTAAAGCTGATACCTGTAAACTCTTTTTTCATAACGTTCAGCAACTGGTCGACGCCATCCATATTACTTTTCGTGCGGACAGATTCAGTGATTCCTTGTCCATTGAAAATATCGTTGATCTTTCCTACAGCAATCACGTCTTTTCCTGCTTCTTTCAAAGAATCGAGGACGGTGTGTCCGAATGGATCCAACGCATAATCATGACGATTGCTTGTTCGTGTGAAGTCTCCTGGTTCTCCCACATATGGACGTGCAATGATTCGACCAATCATGTACGGGTCATCTTTTGTTATATCACGAACGAATTGGCAAACCCGGTATAGTTCTTCTAAAGGAATGATTTCTTCATGTGCCGCGATCTGAAGGACAGGATCAGCAGAAGTATATACGATTAAATCACCTGTTTTCATTTGGTGTTCACCGTAATCGTCAATCACAGCCGTTCCGCTATATGGTTTGTTGCATACGACTTTACGGCCAGAAAACTCTTCGATTTGTTTGATCAGATCATCAGGGAATCCGTTCGGAAACACACGAAACGGCGTCTTGATATTCAATCCCATGATTTCCCAATGGCCTGTCATCGTATCTTTCCCTACAGAAACTTCTTCTAATTTCGTCGCATAGCCTTGATGATCTTTCACTGATTCCACACCTTCAAGAGGACGAATCGTTCCCAAACCAAGCTGCTCTAAATGCGGAATGTTCAATCCTGCTTCTTTTGCAATGTGTCCTAATGTATCAGAACCAACGTCACCGAACTTCTCGGCATCTGGTGCTTCTCCAATTCCTACTGAATCCATGACGATCAGATGTACGCGTTTAAACATGATTATTCCTTCTTTCTTTTTATTTTTATTACCTTTAAAACAAAAAGGGCGAGACGAAAAACACTTCCCGTAACCCACCCTTTTTATTCGCTAAAAGATTATTTTGATTTGATATAGTTCTTCCCGTTTGCTTTTGGTCCAGAAGCTTTCCCTAAGAAAACAACCAACACAATGATTGTCAGCAAATATGGAGCAATTTGCAGCAATACTGGTGGAATCGAAGAAATAACTGGTAATTGTGCACCGATGATACTCAAGCTTTGTGCAAAACCAAAGAACAGTGAGGCACCCATTGCGCCTAAAGGATTCCATTTACCAAAGATCATAGCAGCCATGGAAATGAACCCTTGTCCGACGATCGTCCCAGCTGAAAAGTTACCGGAAATCGACTGAGCAAAAACAGCACCTCCCATACCGCCTAACAAGCCTGAAATCAGCACGCCTGAATAACGCATAGCATATACATTGATACCTAATGTATCGGCAGCTTGAGGGTTTTCACCAACTGAACGGAGGCGTAAGCCGAATTTCGTCTTGAAGATGATCACCCAAGCAATGACAGCAATCAAAATTGCACAATAAGCAGGCAAGAATGTATTTTTGAAGAAAATTGGTCCAATGACCGGAATATCTGCCAAACCTGGGAAAGAGAAATATCCCAGATTCTGCGTGATGTTATCTGTTTGACCTTTCCCATACCATGCTTTGATCAAGAAAACACCTAAAGCTGGTGCCATCAGATTGATCACTGTACCGCTGATGATATGGTCAGCACGCAAGCTGACTGTTGCTACTGCGTGGATCAAAGAAAATAGGATACCTACGACGCCACCCACTAAAATAGCGATCCATGGCGTCATGGAACCAAGTGAGGGGCTCATCGTCAAGTTGAAAACGATGGAACTAAAAGCACCCATTACCATGATTCCCTCTAACCCTACGTTTACGATCCCGCTGCGTTCAGAAAACGTTCCGCCTAGTGATGTTAGAATTAACGGTGTTGAATAAACCAGTGTTGAAGTAAGAATCAAGGCAATTAATTCGATAGTCGACATTATAGTTCGCCTCCTTCATGGTTTTGATTCGTTGGCTTCGCTTCGATTGTCGCAACGATTTCTTCTTGTTTTTTTCCTTGGAAGAACTTAGCCATGACGAAACGAATCAAGAAATTGATCCCAACAAAGAAGATAATCAGAGCAATCGATACATTGACGATCTCAAACGGAACACCAGCTCCTGTCTGCATGCCAAGTCCGCCGATCTTCAAAATACTGAACAAAATCGCTGATAAAAGAATACCGATTGCTGATCCAGATCCAAGTAAGGAGACAGCCATTCCGTCAAATCCAATAGATAGCGAGGTCGTTTGAACGAAGAAGTTTTGATACGTTCCTAATCCTTCAACCACACCGCCAAGCCCTGCCAAAGCGCCAGAAATGACCATCGACAAAACGATCGTACGTTTACTACTCATCCCTGCATACTCAGAAGCAAAAGGATTCAAACCAACGGAACGGATCTCAAATCCTAAAGTCGTTTTCTTCATCAATAGCCAAACGAAAATAAGCGCGATGATGGCTAAAAACAAACCTGAGTTTACGCGAGAGCCGCCAAAAGCTTGTGTTAACCAAGGTAACCGCAACGATGCATTTTGACTGATCATATTGGAAGAGTCCAAACTTGATCGGTAGCTTTCAGGCATCACTTCATGTAAAGCAAATGTGCTTACGTATAATAAGATATAGTTCATCATGATCGTTACGATCACTTCACTTGTTCCAAAAAATGCTCGTAGCAACCCAGGAACAGCCGCTGCCATCGCACCTGCTAAGGCACCTAAGATCACGCACAATGGAAGCAAAACAACTTTTGGAAGATCTGGAAAAGCAAGTGCCACCCAGACACTGACGATCCATCCGCAAAGCGCTTGTCCAGAAAGCCCGATATTGAAGAACCCAGCTGAGTTAGCTACAGAAAACCCTAATGCTGTAAAAATCAACGGCGTTGCTTGCCTTAATGTTTCACCGATTCCTCTTTGCGAACCAAGAGCTGCATCTAACATAGAAGAATAACCTTGGATGGGCTGAAAACCGAAAGCAGCCATCAATATCGCGCCTAAGATCAATCCTAAAACAACTGAAAGTACAGGCACTAATAAATTACGGAATTTCTCGCTGCGATCATTCATGTGCGCCAGCCCCCTTTTCTAACTCTTTTCGTGCTTCTTCTAAGGTATAGCCCGCCATCAATAGACCTAATTCATTTTCAGATGTTTCTTTCGGATCAACGATCCCGACGATTTCTCCTTCATGGATAACAGCAATACGATCCGAAACATTTAAAATTTCTTCTAGTTCGAAACTAATCAATAACACTGCTTTGTATTTGTCCCTTTGTTCGATCAGACGTTTATGAATAAATTCGATTGCACCTACATCCAGCCCACGAGTTGGATTTGCAACGATCAACAGATCAGGATCTCGGTCGACTTCCCGAGCGATGATTGCTTTTTGCTGATTTCCGCCTGATAAAGCTTTTGCAGGAACAAGTTCATTCGTTGTTCGAACATCATATTCTTCGATCAATTCTCTGGCATGTTCATTTATCACTGAATAATTCAGCATACCGTTTTTACTGTAAGGTTTTTGATGATACGTTTGCAGTGCAATGTTTTCAGACAATGTCATATCTAGGACCAACCCGTATTTATGACGGTCTTCTGGCACATGTCCTACACCATGTTCAGTGATCTTTCGAGGTTTTTTATTGGTGATGTCTTCCCCTTTTAGCTTGATATGTCCGCTTTCTGCCTTTCGCAAACCAGTCAAAGCTTGGATCAACTCCGACTGCCCGTTTCCATCGATTCCGGCGATACCAAGTACTTCGCCAGCACGAACCTCTAAGTTCAGGTTTTTCACGGCTTCTAATCCACGATTTTCTTTCACCACTAGATTTTCAATAGACAAAACGACTTCTTGAGGCTTCGCTTCTTTTTTCATCGTTTTGAATGAAACCGTTCTTCCGACCATCATATCAGCTAATTGCTGTGAGGTAACGTCTTTAACGTTGACTGTACCGATTCCTTTTCCACGGCGGATAACTGTACAACGGTCAGCTACTGCTTTGATTTCATCTAACTTATGCGTAATCAAAATGATTGACTTGCCTTCTTTGACTAATTCCTTCATGATCACGATTAATTCATCAATTTCCTGAGGGGTCAATACAGCTGTCGGCTCATCAAAAATCAGTACATCTGCTCCTCGGTAAAGTGTTTTTAAAATTTCTACCCGTTGTTCCATCCCAACTGAAATATCACGAACATAAGCATCCGGGTTGACTGATAATCCATATTGTTCAGAAACTTTTTGGATCTCTTTTCGCGCTTTTTTATGGTCAAGCATCCCTGCACGACTAGGTTCGCTTCCCAACACGATGTTTTCTGTTACAGTAAAGGCATCAACAAGCATAAAGTGCTGATGGACCATCCCAATCCCTAATTGATTGGCTTTTGTCGGGCTTGTGATCTGTACTTCTTTCCCACGCATCAAAATTTTCCCTGATGTCGGCTCTAATAATCCGGAAAGCACGTTCATCAATGTAGATTTGCCAGCACCGTTTTCTCCAAGCAACGCATGAATCTCTCCTGCCTTTACTTGTAAATTGATGTTGTCATTTGCCTTGAATGTTCCAAATTCTTTGGTAATATTCTGCATTTCTATGACAATATTTTCTTGAACCACCTTTTTTTCACATCCTAACGATTTCTATCTAGGGCAACGATTGACTAAGATTCACGCTTAGTGAGCGTTCTTCTTTTGAAACAAACATTACTTCAGGGAGTTGTTCCCTTATCCAAACTGTCTCAAGGCAGCTTGGATAAATGAACAATTCTTGTTCTAATCAAACCATAGCCTTGTCAAACATGTGTCTAACAAGGCTATAGAAATGGTTTTAGTTTTCTTCAGGAGTTTCTGGAACTTTTACGTCACCTGAAATGATTTTTTCTTTTGCTTCATCCACTGCTTTTTTCGCTTCATCAGAAAGTTGTCCTTCTGTTAAACCAACACCGTCTTCTTTCAATCCATAAACAGTGTGTTCACCACCAGGGAATTTACCGTCAGCTGATTTTTGTGCCAAATCTTCTACTACTGTTCCAACTGCTTTCAGTGTAGATGTCAATGTGAAGTTTTTCTTTTCGCCGTTCAATGTGTATTCGCCTTCGTCTGATTGGTCGCGGTCAACACCGATAACCCAAACTTTTTTGTCGCCTGATTCGTTCAATGATTTTGCTTCTTGGAATACACCGTTACCTGTACCACCTGAAGCATGGAAGATGATATCTGCATTTTGTGCATACATACCTTGAGCAATTGAACGTCCTTTATCTGGAGCAGAGAAGTCACCAGCATATTGGTTCAATACTTTGATTTCTTTTCCTAGTTCTTTCGCACCTGCATCAACACCGGCTTTGAATCCAGCATCAAAACGATCGATTACTTCACCTTTTACGCCGCCGATAAAGCCGACTACGTTTGTTTCAGTCGTGTAAGCTGCTGCAATCCCTGCAAGATAAGAAGCTTCGTTGTCTTTGAATGTTGCAGATACAACGTTATCTAATCCGTCAATCACATCATCGATGATAACAAAGTTCGTACCTGTATTGTTTGTTGCTTGTTCTTGGATCGCTGGTTTTAGTTTATAACCAATACCAAAAATCGTTTTGAATCCAGCATTCAATGCTTGGTCGATATTTGGGATATAATCTGATTCGTTTGAAGATTGGAAGTATTGGAAGCCATCATTGCCTCGTGAAAGACCTTGATCTTTCCCCCATTTTTGTAATCCTTCCCAAGCTGACTGGTTGAATGAACGGTCGTCTACACCACCTGTATCTGTGATCAATGCTGCAGTTGTTGTGTCTGATGAGCTTTTGCCACCGGATGAATCAGTAGAGCCGTTGTTGCCGCATGCACCTAAAAATAACCCTGCTGCTAGTGCGACAGCACCTAAACCAAATAATTTTGCTTTTTTCATTTCTGTAAAGCCTCCTAAAATAATTGTTTTATTTTTCAACAGTCAGCTGACTGAATGAACATGAGTTATAGATCTTTTTCAGTAAATGCATAAGGCAGTAGTTCTCGAACGGTCGTTGCCTTCGTCACACCATTGTCTCCCACTAGCGTAACCGGCATATCAGGGGCGCAGAACTCTGCCATTACTTGCCGACATGCACCACATGGAGAAATAGGATCAGGGGTGTGCCCTGCTACGACTAAATGGGTAAACGATCTTTCTCCTTCTGATACGGCTTTGAAGAAAGCTGTGCGCTCGGCACAATTCGTTAATCCAAATGATGCATTCTCGATGTTGATACCTTGATAAATCTTGCCTGATTCTGTTACGAGACAAGCACCTACCGGAAAATGGGAATAAGGAACGTATGCTTTATCTAACGCTTCAATAGCTGTGTTGATCCATTCTTGTTTGAGTTCTGCCATGAGTTTCTCCTTTGAAAATTAATAGCCTTCGCCAGTTGAACCAGATACGATTGCTACTCCTGCGCTTGTTCCGATTCTTGTAGCACCCGCTTCGATCATTGCCATTGCTTCTTCTTCGTTATGGATACCGCCAGAAGCTTTGACGCCCATTTCTGGTCCTACCGTTTCACGCATCAAGCGGACATCCTCTACCTTTGCACCACCCGTTGAGAAACCAGTTGATGTTTTGACAAAATCAGCGCCTGCAGCTTTTGCTAATTCGCATGCTCGGATGATTTCTTCTCTATCTAATAAAGATGTTTCGATGATCACTTTGACAAGTGCACGATCTTTTGCTGCTTCAACAACTGCTTCGATATCTTTTTGAACTTTTTGATCATCTTTTGATTTCAACGCACCGATATTGATGACCATATCGACTTCATCTGCACCGTTATTGATGGCATCTGTCGTTTCAAATGCTTTTGTCTCGGATGTGTTTGCTCCTAAAGGAAACCCGATCACTGTACATACGGCTACTGGTTCGCCTTGTAATTGTTCTTTTGCTAGCGCAACCCATGCTGGATTGATGCAGACAGAGTAAAAATGATATTTTTTCGCTTCTTCGATAATTTGCATCACAGCTTCTTTAGATGCGTCTGCTTTCAAAATAGTATGGTCGATCATTCGGTTTAGTTCCATTTCTTTTCCCCTTTTCTTTCAAACGGTAAAATCCGCTTTTTTCCTTTTATTCTGTGATAATGTCATGAATCAATGTTGGCTTCATTGCTGACTCGCCAATTTCAATATTTTTATATAATAATTCAACAACCGAAGAGATTTCTTCATCATTACTATAGATTGTCAATAATGACTCGCCCTTTGTCACAGTGTCCCCGATTTTTTTATGCAGTTTCAATCCAACGGCGTAATCAATATCGTCTTCTTTGGTTTTACGCCCAGCACCTAGCATCATTGCAGCAATTCCTAATTCGTTTGCCACGATTTTTGACACGACTCCGCTTTGTTTAGCAGGAAGCTCCATTGTGTAACGTGCAGTCAAAATTCGTTCTGGTTGTTCCACGATCGTTGGGTCTCCCCCTTGATTTTGGATCATTTCTTTGAATTTTGCTAACGCTTTACCTGATTCCAGAGCTTCTTGAAGCAACGTTCTTGCTTCATCGATTGTCGTAGCTTTGCCAGCAAGAACAACCATTTGGCTTCCTAAGGCGTAGCACATTTCTACTAGATCTTCTGGACCATTTCCTTGTAATGTTTCGATTGCCTCGACAACTTCTAGACTATTTCCGATTGCTTCGCCAAGAGGTTCTGACATATCCGAGATTACCGCCACTGTTTCTCGGTTCGCTAGTTTGCCAATGCTTGTCATGGTTTTTGCCAGACGCCTTGCATCTTCGATATTCTTCATGAAAGCACCGTCTCCAGTGGTCACATCCAAAACGATTGCATCTGCTCCTGCCGCGATCTTTTTACTCATGATCGAACTGGCAATCAGCGGAAGAGAATCGACGGTCGCTGTGACGTCACGCAAAGCGTACAATTTTTTGTCCGCCGGTGCCAAGTTTCCTGATTGACCGATTACTGCTACTTTGCTTTCATTGACAATGCGCACGAATGCTTCATCCGAAAGCTCGATCTGAAATCCGGGAATTGCTTCTAGCTTATCTAATGTGCCACCTGTGTAACCTAGACCGCGTCCAGACATTTTAGCCACTGTCACTCCGACACTAGCTACTAGGGGGGCTAAAATCAATGTGGTCGTGTCACCAACGCCACCTGTCGAATGCTTATCTACCTTTATTCCTTCAAGAGAACTCAAATCGATGACATCACCAGAATTAGCAATCGCCAATGTTAAGTTCGTGATTTCTTCATTTGTCATGTCTTGATAAAAAATTGCCATCAATAATGCACTGACTTGATAATCTGGAATCTTTCCATTCGTATAGTTCGTGACGATGTACTCGATTTCCTCTTTCGACAGCTCGTTTCCATCCCTCTTTTTTTCAATCAGATCCACCATTCGCATTGCCTGATCCTCCTTGTCTTCATTCGGTATTATACATTATTTTTAGGAAAGGTAAACCACTTTAGTAAACTGGTTTACTAAAAATAAAAAAAGCACTAACTCGCCTTTGTAAATGCTTACATAAGCAATATACCGCCGAGTTAGCCCTTTGTCAATACTTTTACGCTCTCACGAATAATTAATTTTGTTTCGAACACTTTGTTCGGAACTTTTCTTTGAGGAAATTCGATCGTATCGATTAGGAAACGCGCAGCATAAAATCCAATATCAAAACTTGGTTGCTGCACTGTCGTCAATTGCGGAATCATGTATTCTGACAGTTTTAATCCATCGAATCCTATGACAGAGATATCTTCTGGGATTTTTTTGCCCAATTCATCTATCGCCTGATAGCAGCCGATCGCCATGGCATCATTCCCGCAAAAAATAGCCGTGATATCTTTATGTTTGAGTAATTTTTTTGATGCAGTATAGCCACCTTGGACAGTCAACTCTCCATGTTCAACAAATTTCCCATTAAAAGGCAGGCCATGATCTTTCAGCGCATGACGATATCCGTTGAAACGTTCTTCTAATTGATAGTATCCAGTGGTTTCCTTCAGCATGCCGATCTTCGTATGGCCGCTTTCAATAAATAGTGAAACGGCTTGATAGGCGCCCTCATATTCCTTTACGATAAGCCGTCCGTTATCCCGACGATTCAATCCGCGATCGATTAAAATAATCGGCATTTTTTGATAAAATCCGCTGTCTAATGCGTATTTCTCAGGTAAAATATTTGGTGTTGCCAGCAAGATCCCATCCACTGAGCGGTGGGAAAGCTCTTGTAAATACTTGATCTCATTTTCTTGGCTATGACGAGAATTGCATAACATGATCACATAGCCCAAAGGATTCAAATAGCTCTCTACACCTTCGATCAGTTTGGAGAAGAAGAAATCAGTGACATCAGGGACGATCATTCCGATGGTCTTTGAATGTCGATTGATCACATTTGAAGCGAAATAATCGGGTTTATAATGATGTTCATTCACGATCGACAACACTTTTTTTCTTGTCTTATCACTAAATCGGCTTCCTTTGTTATTCAAAATCTGTGAGACAGTTGTTACTGATACCCCTGCCATTTCTGCAATATCTCTGATGGTCAGCTTCACCCTAGTGGCTCCCTTCTATCTAAATTCCCTATCAGTGTACCAAAACCCCCAAGAAAAGAATAGAGAAAAAAAGAAAGTATGTTTTTTGATAAAAATCTCCTTTATCTACCAACTTGGCAGCGTTCTATACAAGTTCTGTATCTTATTTATTTTATCGTAAAAAACAACGACTCTGTTCCTACTATTTCTTTTTGAAGAAAAAAATAGTTCTTTGTTTTTAAAAACTTCTCAACAAAAAAAGAACTGATACGTACCCTTACATGCACGCCCAGTTCCACTTTTTCGTCGCTCTATTATTTTTCAGCTAGTTATTCTTTCACACTTTTGATGATATAGTATCCTTTATCTTTTGTGACGATTTCTGCATTGCCAAATGTTTCTTCCATCTTCTTTTGCGCACTCGGCGCTCCTTGTTTCTTCTGGATCACAATTGTCAGTGTACCGCCTTGCTTCAACCGAGGATATGCGCCTGTCAAGATTTCATGTACGACTTTTTTTCCAGCACGGATTGGCGGATTGCTGACAATAGCTGCATAGGTTTCTTCATGAAGTACTTCATAGATATTTGATTGATGGATGTCCACTTGTTCGATTTGGTTACGCTTTGCGTTTCCTTGCGCTAGACTCACTGCTCGCTCATTAATGTCGACCATTTCAACAAACCGTTGTGTCGCAAATGCCAAAGCTAGCCCAATCGGTCCATACCCGCATCCCACATCTAAGATCTTTCCTTCATCAGGTAACTCTTCCCAATCAAAAGCATCAATCAGGACACGTGAACCATAATCCACTGTTTCACGTGAAAATACACCAGAATCAGTTACAAATTGAAAGGTTCTGCCTTTTAACTTAAAAGCCCATTGTTCAAAATCGTGCGCCGTATCTGGGCGTTCAGAATAGTAATGATTTGTCATGTCTTCCATCCTTCTCGTTTCTTTCATGTCAACAGTCTATCCTTTTATGTATCCGTACGCAAGTCAAGAATAAAACTCCTTTTCTTTCTATTATAAAGATTGTACAAAAAGATTGGCAATCTCTCTTAAGTGGTGGGGTTTGTGTTTATTTTGTGTTAAAATAGTTCCATTGATGGGAGAACGCAGGAGGCTAATATGAATGATCCAATGAACTACTACCGTGTGGCAAGAGAAGAATGGCGAGAATTTTATCGTAATGGGCAAGCACCTTTGACACAAGATGAACTAGATAATATCAAAAGTTTGAATGACCGCATTTCCATGCAGGATGTTCGAGATATCTACGTACCTCTTGCTCATCTGATATATCTATATATGAAAGAATTCGAATCTTTGTTCTTGAGTAAAGGTTTATTTCTTCATAAATATGTAGAAGTACCGCCTTTTATCATCGGGATTGCCGGAAGCGTAGCCGTTGGAAAAAGTACCACAGCCAGACTGCTGCAGACGATTTTGTCTCGTACCTTCAAACGAAGAAATGTTCAGCTGATCACGACTGATGGATTTCTTTATCCAAATCGTATATTAAAAGAGCGTGGAATCATGGATCGCAAAGGATTTCCTGAAAGTTATGATATGGAGATGCTGATCGACTTCTTGAATCGTGTAAAATCTGGTCAGGAAGAGATAAAAGTACCTGTTTACTCACATGATGTATATGATATCATTCCAGATAAGTACGAGCTGATCCAGCAACCTGATATCTTGATCGTTGAGGGGATCAATACGCTTCAATTACCTGCGAATCAGCAAATCTACGTCAGCGACTTTTTTGATTTTTCTGTCTATGTCGATGCCGATCCCGTGCTGATCGAAAAATGGTATTTGGATCGTTTTGGCGCGTTACTGGATACGGCTTTCCAAAATCCAGAGAATTATTATTATCGTTTTGCTATCGGAGATCGTGAAGAAGCCTTTAAAATGGCAAAAGATGTATGGAAAAATGTGAATTTGAAAAATTTACAGGAATATATCTTGCCTACACGAGGAAGAGCCGATATAATTCTCCATAAAACTGAAAATCATATTATCGATTCGATTTTCATGCGAAAATATTAGCATTTTAAAATAGTTTGACTATTTTGAGATAAAATTTAAAGGGATAGGGGTAATAAATTTGACAAACGTTGCCGATATGACGAACGTTGAAAAGATTATCGTATTAGACTACGGTAGTCAGTATAACCAATTGATCACAAGACGTATTCGTGATCTTGGAGTCTTTTCCGAATTATTGAGCCACCGCATTACTGCAGAAGAAGTAAAAGCGATGAATCCAAAGGGAATCATTCTTTCTGGCGGACCAAACAGTGTATATGATGAGAATGCATTTGGGATCGATCCTGAGATCTTCAATTTAGGTATTCCTGTATTAGGGATTTGCTATGGTATGCAATTGATCACATACAAACTTGGCGGTTCCGTAGAGCCTGCTAAAAACCGCGAATATGGGAAAGCCTTGTTAGAAGTAACAAGCGATCAAGCTGTCTTGTTTAAAGAAACACCAAAACAACAAACAGTATGGATGAGCCATGGTGACTTGGTAACTAAAGTTCCTGAAGGCTTTGAAACAGTCGGAACAAGCAAAGATTGTCCGATTGCTTCTATCCAAGACACAACACGTAATTTTTATGGTATCCAATTCCATGCAGAAGTACGTCATTCCGAATACGGAATCGAATTGTTGCGCCACTTTGCCTTTGATGTTTGCCACTGTGAAGGTAACTGGACAATGGATAACTTTATTGATATGCAAGTAGAAAAAATCCGTGAACAAGTTGGTGACAAAAAAGTCTTGCTTGGTCTCTCAGGCGGCGTTGATTCTAGTGTCGTTGGGGTTCTTTTACAAAAAGCGATTGGTAACCAATTGACATCTATCTTCGTTGACCATGGTCTGCTACGCAAAGGCGAAGCGGAACAAGTAATGGAAAGTCTAGGCGGAAAATTCGGCTTGAACATCATCAAAGTCGATGCAAGAGATCGCTTCTTAGACAAGTTGAAAGGTGTATCTGACCCAGAACAAAAACGTAAAATCATTGGGAATGAATTCGTATATGTTTTTGATGACGAAGCAACAAAACTTGCTGGTGAAGAAGGCGTCTCTTTCTTAGCACAAGGAACGTTGTATACTGACGTTATCGAATCTGGTACAGAAACAGCACAAACGATCAAATCTCACCATAATGTAGGTGGACTGCCAGAAGATATGCAATTTGAATTGATCGAACCATTAAACACACTATTCAAAGACGAAGTCCGTGAATTAGGTACTCAATTAGGCATGCCTGATTCAATCGTTTGGCGTCAGCCATTCCCTGGCCCTGGTCTTGGTATTCGTGTTCTTGGCGAAATCACTGAAGACAAGCTAGAAATCGTACGCGAATCTGATGCTATCTTGCGCGAAGAAATCGCAGCTGCTGGACTTGACCGTGATATCTGGCAATATTTCACTGTTCTTCCAGGAATCCGCTCTGTCGGTGTTATGGGGGACGGACGTACTTACGACTACACAGTCGGTATCCGTGCGGTGACTTCAATCGACGGAATGACAGCTGACTTTGCCCGTATCCCATGGGAAGTCTTGCAAAAAATCTCTGTACGTATCGTAAACGAAGTAGCCCATGTCAACCGCATCGTGTATGACATCACTTCTAAACCACCAGCAACAGTGGAATGGGAATAAGAAACAACACGCTAGAAAGCCTATGTTATAGGATTTCTAGCGGTTTTCTTTTGGTGTGGTCACATTTTGGTCACACTTGTGTTCGTTGTTCCTTTTTTTATCTGTCGTAAATTGATTCTTAGTTTCAGGTGTCAGATTGCTTTTAGAAAAATTAATTTGGATAGATCCAGTCAAATCATTCGCTATCTCTCTCAATGAATTGGGATACAAATGACCATAAGTTCCTAAAGTCGTTTGTACATCAGCATGCCCTAGTCTCTCCTTAATTCGAAGTGCATCCTTTCGCTGTGATATAAGCAAAGAAGCATGACTATGTCTTAACCCATGTATGCGGATTATATGAACACCAGCAATCGTTGCATGTCTTCTCATAATATGACGGATTGTATATTTCTGAGTAGGTATTCCATTATAAGAAAGTACAAACGACATGCCTCCTATTGAATCTTGACGCTCCTTCCAATCTTTTAAAAAGGTAATTGTATCATCGTCTTGTTCGATTGTACGAATACTAGAAGCTGTTTTGGGTTCTACAAACTCATAGGTTTTGGCATTCTTATAATAGAGTGGTTTATTCACACGCAAGTTTTTATTTTCAAAATCAATATCTTTCCAACTTAATGCAGTGGCTTCTCCCAAACGCATACCGGTCATAAACAGTAACCAAATACAAATAAAACCACAATGTTGGTACAAATCATCAATATAAAAAGTTGAAATGACTTTTTCAAATTCTTCTTTTGTCCAAAAATCAACTGTAGTTTTCTTTTTCTTCACATTGCCAATAACTTTTGCAGGATTTTTTCAAGTAGTCCCAAAACCACTGCTTGGTCTAATGACATCTGAAAAATCCCATATATGTTTCTTACATGTGTGAAAGAAGAAATTTCACTGAAATGCATGAAATTGTTCATCTTTATAAAGATATTCCTTATGTGAGAGAAGGACATACATTTTCTGATATGATTTCAGAAAATGGTTATTTATCAGAAGACTTGCCTAAAGAATATCGCGCTAATGTTGGAGCTAGTATCTTAATGGCAAATGACTCAGCTTTAAAATATGCGCTCTATCGATTCTCTTCTTTTGAAGAAGTAGCAAATATTTTTTCATGAGTAAATCAGCCTTATTCAACCGATTAACAGAGTATTTAATTTTTAATAAAAATTGCCATCCCGATTATGCTCGAAGCTTAATAAACAATTATAGATACAGAAATAACAAAGAATTTTTTAGTATATTCTATCAACATAATGCTTATTTTAATACCTTACTAACTAAATGACTTTTCTGTATACTTACATTCAGGATACATAGTACAAGCTCTAAAATAACTATGGTTGCTCTCACTCCATTTATCTACAATAAAGCCAGATTCACATTTTGGACATTTGACAACTTTTTCAGGTAAACTTTTTAAAAAAATATATTTTTCCATAGTTTTTGGGATCAAGTTATTCAATAGCTGTAACAATCCATATCTATCATACCATTCAATATTTTGTGCCTTTTCATTCTTTTCTATTTCCATGTATACATATGGATTAAATAGGGAAGTAGTGATAAATAGTTTATTTGTCCAACCTTTATCTGAAATCCCAGAATAATGTTTGATATAGTCTACTGTAATAATTTTGGGGGCTTTAGTATTTAAACGGTAATGTTTTGCTTGTACTGCAATACATTCATCATCTTTTTTTATAATTAAATCTATATTGTTGTCTCCTGTATATACATATCTATCTTTTTGATATTCTTTTTTTGTTACTTCGACTTCATAATTAGCTAATCGAAAAACAGCTGCTAAAAATTGTTCAAAATAATCTCCCTGCTGTCTCCAACCAGTTTTACCTACGGAAAACTCTTTATCCATATTATTTAAAAAATCTATCACTATGGTTTCATCATCACTTTGTACAAAAGATAACCCTTTTACTTCACGATACTTTTTAGATAAAACTTCTTTTGAATTTATTTCTTCTGTCTTATGTGTAACTTTTTGTAAAAAACTTTTAAGCATAAGCACTACTCCTAATAAATAATTTGTTTCACAATATATAATTATAATAACTCTAAACAAGTATTATTTATATATTTCATAAAAATTTTTTTACAAAAAGTCCAGATTCACTAGGTATATTCGCATAAGAAAATCATTTTACAAATCAATTTTTGTATTAAATTTCATTGTTTTTTCACTTTTCTTTTTGATGGCAAAATATTACAGAAATTATAATTACATACGTGACCATTTTACTTATCAAAAATACCTGTCAGGATAATCCTTGACAGGCACTTTTGATATTAATAACTGCGTTTGTTGTATTCAGTAAACTGAAGGTTTATATTTTCGCAGTAAACTCGTCATACTCTAAAAATTAGGAATTTTCAAATTTGTTGTGAAAGAGAGATCATTTCAATTAACCCTTGAGCAGCTTCACTACCTTTATTCCCTGCTTTCGTCCCTGCTCTTTCAATTGCTTGCTCAATGGATTCTGTGGTTAATACACCGAACATCACGGGAATATCGGATTCTAGGTTAATATGTGCGACTCCTTTTGCTACCTCATTGGAAACTAATTCATAATGAGTAGTTGCGCCTCTGATCACTGTTCCCAACGTAATCAACCCATCATAACTATCTTTTTTGCTGAGTTTTTTGGTAATAAAAGGAATTTCAAAAGCTCCTGGTACCCAATATATATCAATTTGTTCTTCTTTAACGCCGTGTCTTTTTAAATTATCCAATGCTCCTTGCAATAATTTTTGATTGATAAATTCATTAAATCGCGCGACTACAATTCCTATTCGAAGATCCCTTGGAGAATAATTTCCTTCATAAATTGTCATTTTCTTGCTCCTTTATTTTTATACTGATAAGTAATGGTGGAACTTATCTCTTTTTGTTTTTAAATAGGCTTGGTTTTCCTTTTGTGGAACGGTTTCAATGGGTACCCTATCGACAATCGTAATTCCATCCTGTTGTAGCTCTGTTACTTTATCGGGATTGTTTGTAAGTAATCGAATGGACGTTGCACCAATTGATTTTAAAATATCTGCTGCAAAGTGATAATCTCGTTCATCCGGAGCAAACCCCAATTCAATATTTGCTTCATAAGTATCAAGTCCTTGTTCTTGTAATTGATAAGCTTTTAGCTTATTCCTCAATCCGATCCCACGACCTTCTTGACGAAGATAAAGAATAGCCCCAGTCCCCTCTTTCTCAATCATTCTCATCGCTTCATGTAACTGTTCACCACAATCGCAACGATGAGACCCGAAGACATCACCGGTTAAACATTCTGAATGAACTCGGACTAATGTAGGAGATTGACTATTTTGAATATCTCCTTTTGTTAACAATAAATGCTCCCGCTTTTCTCCATCTTCATAAATCGTCAATTTGAAATCACCATAATCTGTCGGTAAGTTTACTGTTATATGACTACTTTCTTCTAAAAATTTTACCAACTCATCAATAGTAATTAAGGGTAACTGCCATTTTTCAGATAAACGGGTCAGGTCTTTCATCCTTGCCATCGTTCCATCCTCTTTTAGGATCTCGCAAATATAAGCAGCCTCTACGCTATTAGCTAATTTCGCTAAATCAATCGCAGCTTCAGTGTGTCCTCGACGTACAAGCGTTCCGCCCTCTACACTAATCAAAGGGAAAATATGTCCTGGTCTAAGAAAATCATTTGATTTCGAATGAGGATCAGCCAATGCTTGAATGGAAGTTGCTCGATCAAATGCGGAAATACCAGTCTTCGTATGTTTATGATCCACACTAATCGTAAAAGCTGTACCAAATGCATCCGTATTATGAGCTGTCATTTCTCCTAAAGATAAGCGTTGCGCAATGCTCTTAGATAGTGGCGCACAAATTAATCCTCGACCAAACTTTGTCATAAAATTGACCGCCTCAGGTGTCACATATTCGGCTAAACCAACCAGATCTCCTTCTGATTCTCTATCTTCATCATCAGCTACAATGATTAGCCCACCCTTTTTCAGGGTCTTTATTGCTTCAGTAATATTACTCATAGTAAGTCCTTCTCCTTATACATTTCAAATTTATTTCTCTGTGCCTTTACATATTTTCCAACCATATCCGTTTCTATATTCACAAAATGTCCTACACTTAAATTTCCCAGATTTGTCAAGGATTTGGAATGTGGAATCAGACTAACTGAAAAGCTTGCTGTTGTTGTTTCCGTCACTGTTAAACTTACTCCATTAATTGCAATTGATCCTTGTGGAATGATTTCACCTGCATATTTGGTTGGATAAGCAAACGTCAAAACTAATGCATTTTGATTCTCTACTTTCTTAATCAACCTTGTAACAGTATCAATATGTCCCGCAACAAAATGTCCTTCAAAACGTTGCATCATCAAAACTGCTCGTTCTAAATTGACTCTATCGCCCACTTTTACGGTGGAAAAAGTGGTCCGTTTAAAAGTTTCAGGCATTATTTCAGCTTTAAAAAATGTACTTGAAACCTCAATAGCAGTTAAACATACCCCATTGACTGCCATACTATCACCAATGTTGTAATCACTTAGTATACTGTTGGAAGCCTGAAAAGTGAGTTGGATCATTTGCTGGTTTCGTCTAATTTCTTTGACTATTCCTTGTTCGGCGATTAATCCTGTGAACATTGCTTTCGTTTCCCCCTCACTCGAATGTCTTCTCCAAGCTGTTCAACTTCCAAAAATTCTAATTGCTGGTCTTTAGAGACTAAACGTTCACTATGAAAGGACATCGGACTTGTTCCCCCAAAAAGTTTGGGCGCAATATAACTGATGACTTCGTCCCAGAGACTTTCTGCTAAAAAAGCATCATGGATTTTCGCTCCTCCTTCTACGTACAACGACTGAACACCTTTCTTTCTCATGGTCTCAATAAAGAAGGCAAAAGAAAACTTAGGTGTATAAAAAATTGTTACATGGGGGAATATTTCCTTTAGCTCATGATTTTCCGTAAATATCCAAACCGGACTTGTTGTCTTTTGAAAAAGATTGAGTTCAGGACTTTTAAGAATCCGCCCTCTACGATCCAAAACGATGCGCACTGGCGGGAAAATATTTTCAGCATCAGGCAACAAATGAGGGTTATCAACTAGAACAGTTTCGCTCCCCACCACGATTCCTTGGTATTCTCCTCGCTCTTTCCGTACTCTTGAAATTGCCCTTGGGCTTGTTATTGAGTGCCGAGAACCTTTCTTTATAGAAATCTTCCCATCTAGTGTAACGGCTTGTTTTAGTGTGATATAGGGACGATCCATTTCAAAAAAGTGGTTATAAAAAGGATTCAGTGCTCTACATTTCTCTTCTTCCACACCTACAATTACTTTGATTCCATGCTTTTGTAGAAATTCTCTGCCTTTTCCTGCCACTAAAGGATTCGGATCAAGCTGACCTATGACTACTGTTGTGATACCAGACTGAACAATGGCTTGCGTACAAGGTGGCTGTTTTCCTTGGTGGTTACAAGGTTCTAAAGTAACATATAAAGTTGAATTAAACAGTTCTTCGGGGGAACTACAATTTTGAATAGCATTTACTTCAGCGTGGGACTCGCCATAATGTAAATGGGCACCTAGTGAGATTAGCTTTCCTTCTTTTACAATTGCTGCTCCAACTAATGGATTGGTAAAGGTATTTCCCTTTCCTTTTTTTGCTTCTGCAATCGCAGCTAGCATGAAAGACTGGTGCATATAAATTCCCCCTTTCAACAAAAAAAGCCCTGCGAATTTAATCACAGGGCATAACTAAACAAACCTAAAGGTAAATCGATTTTAATAAATAAAACCGACCTTCAGTCAACTTTTCTTCTCCCATCCAGACTTTAACTGTCGGTGCCAGATTTTCACTGGCTCAACCACAAAAATGTGGGTCACGGACTTCGAGTAAACTCGTCACCGTCGGTCGGGAATTACACCCTGCCCCGAAGAAATATTCAATTCGTTTAGAGTATATTCTTAAAGCTCAAGTGTGTCAACCTAAAATAAAATGGAGTATAAACACCCGCATTTAATCAAGGTTATTCGCATGAATAGAATAATATATCCAAAAAATGAGACGTTTATGGTCACACTTTTGGTCACAGTTTAATTCAATTCAAATCTAATCACGCTAGCTATACCGTTAAAAATCCCAACAAATCAGTGTTGAATTTTCTTACTTCCTAATAGGCTATTGAGTGGGAATAAACAAAAATAATTGAAAATAGAACTGTGACAAAAATCGTGTCGCAGTTCCTTTTTCCGAATAACCGGTGTTCCAGAAGTAGCTTCTTCGGAAATAAGCCGAAATTACACAAAAATGTGAGAAGTAAATTTCGTCAATTCCTTCTTATTTCTTGAAGCTGACCACTTCTGTCACAACCTCATTTTTTTATTAAGTTTCCTTCTTCTTACCTTTTTCCACTATTTCGTTTCACATCTTTGATGATTTTCAACGCACGTTTTCGTGTTTTGATATTTGGGCTTTTCAAACGGCGATACGCACTTGAGATATCTGTTTTTTCCATATAGACGACCCACTTTCTTCTTTGATTGTAGTCATGTTAAAGAATGCAAATCGAAATAATTACGATTTGCATTTTGAATGGTATCAAATGTCAAAAAGAAAGTCAACCTGCTAAAACGAGGCTATGGCAAAAGTCGTGTCACAATCACTTTTTCCGAATGAATAGTGTTCCAAAAGGTGCTACTTCGGAAATAAGTTTTATTATTACATATGATCTACCAATTATTCTTCCCACATTCACATCTTACCGTTTCCGATTGTCTTAAACAATTCAGCTACTTCTTTTTGCGAACAGTCGTAAAAACGAAAAATTTTTTGTAACATCTCGTAACTGGGACGCGATAGACCTGTTTCCCATTTGGAAAGTGTTTGTCTTGTGATACCTAATTGTCGTGCAACGAAATCTTGTGTATAACTTCGGTCTTTTCTTTTTTTTGTCAGCCATCGAGCAAATACCATCCAAGCATCCTCCTCGTTGTTAAACCGCATCCATTTCCCTCAATATCAACTATATTAGAAACATTTGTAATTGAAAAGAGTCTATAACGATTGGGATCTTAAAAAAGAAATGGTGTACCCTAGTTCTTTGTTTCTCTTTCTCTTGTAAACAGTTCTGAAATCTCTTTAGCTGAGCATCCATACAAACAAATCAATTTATAGAGCATCTCATAACTTGGATATGACCGGCCATTTTCCCAATTGGACAAACCTTGTCTTGTAATATGTAACTGAAGTGACACCCATTTTTGAGTATACCCTTTTTCCCTTCTCTTCTCACGCAACCACTGATGGATCTCCATCCCTCGCTCCTTTCATTTAAGTATTCTCTCCCATATTAACTATAACGGAAAATTTAGGAATTGAATATATGGCGCAATGATTTGTGTCTTACATTTGATTGCTAGTTAGAATACACTGTAATTGTTGAAATATAAAAAAATAAAAGGAGTGTTAGAGAATGAAAAAATCGGTAATAGGTGGAATAATATTAGGAATGTTTTTTATGAGTAATGGTGTTCAAGCTACTGAAATAAGTAAAATTGATCGATTGCTTGAATTACAACCAGGATTATCACAATCGGAATTATTAGTTAGTATTGATGAGACTGCAAGAACTATGAATATTAGTAGAGAAGAAGTTATTGAAATATCTCTATCGGAATTAGAAAGCGCTATCGAAGATACAGAGAAAGAAATGCGGCAATTACGCGGCGGAAGTTCAGGAAACAAGAAACTAGGAACTGCTCTTAATAAAGGCGATATTTTCTATACTCCTTCTTCTACTTTAGGTATTCCACATGGTCATGTAGGTATTTATTATGCATTTAACAGAATTGTTGAATCTATTCCAGAAACTGGTGTTAGAAACATTAGTTATGTCGGTAGAAATGTAGAGCCAAATGCCGTGATGCAATCTGTTTCCACTACTCAAGCAAAAAGAAATGCGGCAGCTAATTGGGCAAATTCCAGAGTAGGTATTGATGGCTATTCTTATAATTTCGCTACGAATCGACAAACAGCACATACTGGTGCAAAAAATTGTTCTAAACTGGTGTGGAGCGCCTATCTCTTAAATGCAGGAATTGATATCGATAGAAACGGAGGGACTGGTGTCTATCCGTTAGATATCCGAGACTCGAACTTGACTAGAACATATCAGACAATTAGATAACGAGGAGTAGAAATGAAAATCAGACATCTATTTTATTTTATTGGATTGCTTTTATTATCAGGATGTTCTACTTCAGGAAAAAATCTTTCAGGTGATTATGATTATTATCTCTATTTTTCGAATACAATGGACAAGTTTGTAACATCTGGCAGATTCGTTGGTATCGGAAAGAAGGATCAAGTGATTTTAAAAACAGAAGGACTGGAACTAGGCACTTTCGTACAACATGATCAAAAAGTCTTTTTATCTGATCGAACGCATGACTTTGTTTATACACCTCATTCAGGAAAAATCGAAAAGGAAAAGCGCCAAACAAAAGAACATACAGGAATAGACAGCGTCATATTGGACGGGAAGCTGGTTACTTTGTTCAATCATGGCTATCCAGATACCGATGACATCCTTTATCAAAACAATCTTTATTTTAATAATGACTATACGATTATCAACGGGCATATTTTTTCGACTGGAAACGATGAGCAGTCTCTCTATATTTTACGTGACGAAGAAATAGGAAAATTATTTGTTGATAGACTCTATCTTTCTGAAGATACGCTTATCAGTGAGAACCTTGGTTCGTTCCCCAATATAGAAGGGAGTGAATATCTGATAGGTTATCGGCTAAATGTTCATGAAAACCACTTATACGGAGTGGCTTTTGATTTTGCTAATAATCGGCGAGCTGGATTATTTAGCTATTCGCTGAAAGATTCATCGTATACATTTAAAGAAACAGACCGAGAAATAATACTGGAAGATATAGGATTCAGTTTTTCAAAAGGAAGTTTTATTTATAAAGATCAGCTTGTTTACTTTTCAAGTAACGGCACGATCTACTTTATTGATCTTGAGACTGCAGAAACTACTAAAAAACTCCCGACAAACATGGATCTTAGTGGGGTATTTATTGTCTCCGTGATTGATGATGAACACGTAGCGATTGCTACCCATGATCATAATAATAATCTAATCATCTGGGAACTCGACCTAAGTAGCTTGTCTCTTACGGAAAAGCGACGTGTAGAACCTTCACTATGGAGAAAGCAAGAATATCTGTACGACTTTCAAGTAAAGCGATGATTATCTCAAAAAAGTTTGCCCAGCCGCCAACATAAACAAAAATTGATGATAAAATAAATATAAAAATTTTTTTGCGAAAAAGATTGGTGGGCGTTGGAATGGAAACAAATGATTTGCGTATGGTAGAAGAGAATTTTCAATTTGATATACGGGCATCTGGAATTTTATGGAATGAGGAAACAGATGCTATTCTTTTGAGCAGGGAAAACAATGAACATGGCATCCAAGTATTGCCTGGCGGAGCGGTCAAACGTTTTGAGACAAGTCAACAAGCCGTTGTTCGCGAGATGCTAGAGGAAACTGGTTATGAAACAAAAATCGTCCGTTTGCTTGCCCTTATTGAAAGTACCTTTTCAATTGAAGAAAACACAGATAAAACCTATCAGCAAATCAATTTCGTTTATCTTTTGAAACGTGTAGCTCACTCGGATAGACATAAAATCGTTGCATCAGAAGAAAAAGTGCGACCAGTTTGGAAACACAGACAAGAGGTAAAAAACGTGAAACCAACTATATTAAACGAAATCATTGCGGAATTTCCTACTTCTGTCCGCTTTGAAGTATCATTCGATTAATTGAGGTTGTGAAAAAGCCGCTCAGTTTTGAGTATTAAGAAAAAGGTTGTGAAAATGACTTTTTCACAACCTTTTTTAGCACATATACTTCTATTTGTCCTTCTATTCTAATTTCTTTCGAACGACATTTAAATAATGTTGCAGCCCGACATTCATTACCCACGCAACACCTAAACCGATGAAACTTCCTATGATGATTCCTAAAAAACGATATTCGATCAAAGACATCAGATAGGCCCCGCGAATAAGTGTAGATAGCATCAACGCCATGGGATTAAGAAAAATATTAGCAACTGCGTAATTTCTAGCAACTAGAAATTGTGCGATTCCGTAAAGAAACGTAATCAGAAAAATCGTCTGCAGTTGCGTGAACGGCACAAATGACAAGACTGCTGACACACATAACCCACCCATCGATCCAATCAGATATTGGACTTGTCGATGCTTCATCGCATCCAAATTTTCCGCCAGCAAAATCGATGCACATGACAAGGTCAACCAATAAGGATTATGCAGATTCAAGCCATGACTGACATAAACGGACAGAAACAAGGCGGCACTGTAGAAAACAGAATCAATGATCACCAAAGGCTCTTCATGAAACCTTTCTTTTAGAGTCGCTTTTTCAATTGTCTGCTCAGGTCGTGAATCCAGTAATTTTGTAATCACTGCCGCAATCAGGGCAAAAACGACACCCATAAAAAAATAAAGCGAGACGATCGGTAATTGAGCGATTGGCAGCTGCATACTCGTTCCCATGGCAGAAAGCATCGCAAAAAACAAGCCACCTGGTTTAGAGATATGGAATAATCGCAACACGAATCTGCTGGAAAAAGCAACCAAAGCTACAGCAAATGGTTCAAGCCATAAAACATAAGTTGACAAAATCCCTAGAACGAAAGCAAACAAAAGTCCACAACCGATCAAAAACATACGTTTCAGCAAAGATTTCATCGGTATGTTTTGATAATAGAAAAAAGTAAAGATCCCTAATGATGAAAAACTTGAAATCAAAAAGTCATGATTTATGTAACCTAACCATAATACGATAAAGATAAGTAGCATCAGGTTCATGATACGAAAAGGATTATCTTGTATTTTATTGAAACGAAAATAAGTCTTGAACAATCTATCCCTCCTTCCTAGTGATTTGAAAAGAAGCTGAATCAAAATGAAATACCAATCCCGTTTGTCAGCATTACCTAGTATAACAATTATTTCTTGATTTTTCATAAAATTAGTATCAAGAAGAAAAAGGCTTGGAAAAGTCAAAACAAAGAACGAACATTCGAGTCGTATTAACAAAAAAAGATAAGGTAGCAAGTTTTCTAAGCAACTCGCTACCTTATCTTTTTTTATTAAAAACCGAATGAATCGTATCTAAGAGCGTACATTCTTCTCTTTTATGCACTGGATTTTTCTCCTGTCCTTTGTCTCATATCAAGAAGCTGGTGCATAGTCTCTAAATCATTCATCGCGCCGGTAAATAAGGGCCAAGCATCCACCCCATCTTGTTTTTTTCTAGGAATAATATGGAAATGAAGGTGAGAGACATGTTCTTCTACTGTCTCATCTTCTGCTTTGATCAAATTGACGCCATCAAAACCGCAATTTTCGACGCAATGAAGAGAAACCGCTCGAATGACGTTCATCAATTCAATAAATAGTTCTTGCTCGCAATCAATTAAATTGACCCGATGTTTTTTGACTAGAGCGATCATATGACCATCGACATCTCCTGCGTTATCTAAAAATACAAGAATATTTTCACTCTCAACTATTTTTCTTCGGTGCAATCTTCCATTCACTATTTTACAAAATAAACAATCCTCCAATTCATCCACCCCTTTGTGGACTAAGAAGGGGTAAGACTTCTCTGTCTTCCCCTTGCTTTTACCAAAATATCGATTAACTATCATGTTTGATCACCTGACTTTCGGTGTCCAGTCAAACTGCAGATCTCACAATTTTCGATACGCTTCTAATTCCTTTTGATTCCCGTATACAAAATGTCCGGGGCGTACTTCCTCGAAAACCGGACCGTCTTTTGTATAATCATGTATGCTAGGATCATACACATGTAATTTTCTTTTCCTTGCTAAAATAGGATCTGGTATAGGCACAGCTGAAAGCAATGCCTTTGTATATGGATGAAGCGGATGGTTGAATAACTCTTCCGTTTCAGCTAGTTCTAAAATATGTCCTTGTCTGATCACAGCGATCCTATCTGAAATAAAACGTACGACTGATAGATCATGAGCGACAAAAAGATATGTCACTTCTCGTTTTTTTTGTGCATCTTTCAGTAAGTTCAACACTTGCGCACGGATCGAAACATCTAAAGCAGAGATTGGTTCGTCCGCTACGACTAATTCAGGTTCCATCACTAATGCACGAGCGATCCCGATCCGTTGTCTTTGACCGCCGGAAAATTCGTGAGGATAGCGGTACATATGCTCTGGAAGTAGTCCGACTTCTTTGATGATTTTTGCCACCTTTTCCAAACGTTCTTCTTCCGAGTGGAACAGGTTAAAATTATAGAGACCTTCTGAGATAATATATTCTACTGTTGCCCGTTCGTTCAACGATGCGGATGGGTCTTGGAATATCATTTGGATCTTACGGATTTTTTCTGCTTGTTCTTTTTTCGACAAGGGACCATTGATCTTTTTCCCTTCAAAGAGAATATCCCCTTTGCTTGTCGGATTTAACCCAATGATTGCTCTGCCAATCGTCGTTTTGCCTGAACCAGATTCTCCTACGAGAGAGAACGTTTCTCCTTTATAAATATCAAAGTTGGCGTCTTGGACAGCTACGAACTTGCTTTTTCCTTCTCCAAAAGTGATTTCTAAATCTTTTACAGTTAACAAAGTTTTTTTATCAGCTGACAACTTGCTTCCCCCCGTCTTGCTCTTCACTATCCAATTCTGCAGCCAAAGCAATCATTTTTTCATGAAGATTTTCGATTTGTTTTGGTTTAAGTACTTTCGGTGCACGAGGATCCAGCAGCCAAGTCTTCGCAAAATGGGTTTCGGATACTTGGAACATAGGCGGTTCACTAGTAAAATCGACCTTCATCGCATAGGCGCTGCGAGGCGCAAAAGCATCTCCTTGGATATCTTTATATAAAGAAGGTGGTGTTCCTGGTACAGAGTAAAGCACATCTCCTTTTTGTGCTAATTGTGGTAAAGAAGAAAGCAAGCTCCATGTATAGGGATGTTTTGGATCATAAAAAATTTCTTCAACTGTTCCGCTTTCGATGATCTGTCCAGCATACATAACAGCTACTTTGTCTGCTATAGCCGCGACAACGCCCAAATCATGGGTGATAAAAATCGTTGTGAATTGATATTCTTCCTGAAGCTCTTTGATTAGTTCCAAGATTTGTGCTTGGATCGTTACATCCAAAGCGGTTGTCGGTTCATCACAAATCAAGATTTTAGGTCGGCAAGCCAATGCAATAGCAATGACGATCCGTTGTCTCATCCCACCAGAGTATTGGAAAGGATATTCATCATATCTTTTTGCCGCATTAGGGATTCCTGTTTTTTCCATCAATTCGACAGCTAAGCGTTTCGCTTCTTTCGCTGATTTCTTCTGGTGTTTGATGATGACTTCTGAGATTTGTGAGCCAATTGTTTTGATAGGATTCAGTGAAGTCATAGGATCTTGGAAGATCGTCGCGATTTCTTTTCCCCGAATATCTTCCCATTCTTCATCCTTTTTCAATTCGCTTAATATCTTGTCTTTATAGCGGATCGTTCCTGAAGTGATATTGCCGTTTTGTTCCAGCATCCCGGTGAATGTTTTTGTCAGAACTGATTTTCCTGATCCTGATTCACCAACGATGGCTAATGTTTCTTTTTCTTTTAGCTCTAATGAGACATTTCTGATCGCTTTTAATTCACGGTGACGAACATGGAAGCTGACCGAGATGTTTTCTACTGATAAAATTGTTTGTTTCTCCATTGTTTGCCTCCTAAATATGTGTTCTTGGATCTGCCGCATCTGCAAGAGTTTGTCCTACGATGTATAAAGAAACAGAAACTAACGCCAGTACAGTCACAGGAATCCAGAAAAGATAAGGGTAATTGCTCATGTTATTCGTATATTTTGCGATCAATCGTCCGAGGGAAGGAACATCACTGCTTAACCCAACGCCTAAGAATGAAAGAAAGGTTTCATATGAAATAAACGAAGGTAGCGCTCTAGATACATCTGTCACGATGATAGAAATCAGATAAGGTAGGATATTACGAAAAATCATCCGCAAGGTCGGTGTTCCTAGTGTTTTTGAGGCTAAATTATACTCGCGGTCGCGGATGATCATGACTTGTACCCGAATAAAGTAAGCTACGCTCAGCCAGCTCGTCACACACATCGCAAAAATCAAATTCCAAAATCCGGAACCAAATGTATACGAGAGAACGATAACGATCAGTAAAGTTGGCACATTCGAGATGATGTTGTAAATTTCCAACATGAAACGGTCAATTGCTTTCGATGTTCCCCAAATCGCCCCTACTACTACACCAATAACTGTAGTGATCAATGTAGCAATGACACTGATGGAAATTGATGTTTTTGCCCCTGCCCAAACTGCATCGAATAAGGACATGCCGTTAGCATCCGTACCAAACCAAAATTTTGCACTTGGTGGATTATAGCGTTTCGTAAAATCATTGATATCTTTTACATCCATAAATTTGTATCCGCTGAATAATGGCTGAATAAAGCTCATCAATAAGACAGCCAGCATCAGTATCAGCATAAAAATCGCAACTTTGTTTGAAAAGAATTTACGCATGACCGAACGCCAATACGAATACTTCGGCGTATCAATCTTTTCTGAAGCTAACGAATTCGTTTCTACAAAAATGAATTCGTTCATTTGTTCTGTTTTCACATTTTCCAAGCTATTTTCCTCCTGACGATAGTTTGATTCGCGGATCGACTAATGCCATCGCAATATCCCCGGCTAAGATTGAAAATACGGATACTGTGGTAAAGACAAAAACGATTGCGATAACTAATGGATTGTTATGGGTAATGATCGCATCAGGGAGCATTTTCCCCATACCTGGTGCAGCAAACACTGTTTCTGTGATCGTCGCCCCAGCAATCGCTCCGATGATACTTCCTGGAATCCCATTGACGATTGGGATAGCTGCATTTTTGAAAATGTGTTTTCTAGCAATTTCTTTCGCATTCAAACCTTTTGCTTTCGCAAATTTAACATAATCGGAAGACTGTTGGTCGATCATGTAACGTCTCAGCCAAATAACGATTCCAGAAACAGACAATAGTCCTAGAATCACTGTCGGTAATATATAGGAGCGAATATCTTGTGCGCCCAATGCTGGGAAGGAATCTGGCAAAGAAAACCAGCTGCTTCCAATAAATCGGAAGAAATAGATAAAGGCTAGACTTGGCACGGAGATCAGCACCGTTACGATAGCGATCCCTGCTTTATCTGGTATCTTTCCTTTGTAACGAGCCATCAACATCGCAGCAGGTATACCGATCGCATAAGCAATAATAACAGCGACAGCTCCCATACGAAATGATGTACCGATCATCGATGGGTCTTGGTGATTCGTGTCTGTGATGACGTAATTATCAGAAAAATATTTTTTGTCTCGTGAAGAGATGTTTTTTGTTTTCTGATATTGACGGAGATAGATATTAGCAGAAGAGCGTGCTGTAAAATCATCATTAAATGTTGTCTCTGTACTTTCTGTTTTCCCTTGTCCTCCTGAGATGATGCTTGTTACCGCTTGTCCGGCAAATGTCGGATATGAAGTGCCTAGATTCAAATGAACGATATTTTGATGGATATAAGGAAATTGTCCATTGAAATAGATTTGGTATTTATATTGTGTTCCTGAACCGACAAGTGCCCAACCGACCAACTCATCGTTTTCGATACGCAGAGAATGTTTTAAGTTAGGATTGCTGGCATCTTTTACTTTCCATGGGTGATCGATTTGGATCATATTCGCATAGAAATTCACTACGCGTTTTACTAATGGAATATCTTTTGTCGCATAATATTCTTTGCTGATTGGAAATTGTTTGAGCGTCCAACCATTTTTCTTCGCCCAATCTTGGTATTTTTCTTCTAACTGCTCAGAAGAGGCTTTTTCTGATGAACTGCTTCCTACTTCTTTTTTCAGTTCTTTCGTCGTGTGGTATTCGATATAACCCATCTTGCTGAAGGCTGTATTTTCATAATCTGCCAGTTCATCTGGTTTTGCCTTTAATTTTCCGTAATTCACATCATTTTGAAATATCGTTTTTCTCGGAACAAGTGAATAGATCACCGCATAGGTTAAGGTAGTTACAAGAAAAATACTAAGTATAGAGCGCAGGACCCTAAATAAAAGGTATCTTTTCACAATTTTCCCTCTCTTTCATCATATAAGTAAAAAAGGCTACAATAGAAATTGAAAGCCTTTTTTACTATTCATTCAGCTAAATTACTTAGAACTTGTTGTTTCTGCTTCTTTCGCAGTTTCTTCTTTTTTCGTTTCCCAAGCTTTCTTCGCTTTGTCGTATTGATCTGTTGTGACGATATCGCTTTGTACTTCTACATATTTCAATTTGTTTGCAGCAATACCTGCCCAACCATATGGTCCGCTAAATGGTACTACATTTGTGACACGCGGCGTCCCACCATCTGCATAAATTGGTACTTGCAAAGCATTATCTAACAACCAAGCTTCTGCATCTGCATAAGCAGTGTAACGAGCATCTAAATCATCAGTGATAGCAGCGGCTTTATCCAATAATGCGTCGTATTCAGACAAGTTCATTGCTTTTTTCGCAGCAGTTGATGGATCCGTTCCTTGTACTACGGCAGAAGCTTCCAGTCCAAGTGTATGGATCATATCCCCTTTGCGTGAATCATAGATATTCAAGTAAGAAGATGGATCAGTGTAGTCTGGACCCCAACCAGAGGCATTTGTAATGTCAAAGTCGCCAGCTTGTCCGGTCGTCGCTTGATAAGTAGCAGCTAAATATTTATCTTCATTCAATAGTTGAACATCAACCACTACGTTATCTGATCCTAAAGAAGTTTCCACTGATTTTTTCAAAGATTTGACCATGTTGACACTAATCTCAGAAGTTTCCTCAACTGGCATATCTAAATGAATAGGGAATTGCACACCTTTTGCTTCTAGTTCTGTTTTTGCTTTTTCCATATATTCTTTGGCTTTGTCTGCGTTATAATACCCATCTTGTCCATCAGATAAATTTACATCGCCAAAAGCATCGGAATCCAGTGCTTTTAATTTACTTGCCACTGTATCACCGTAAGGTTTTCCGCCAATTTCTACAAAATCGGCAGGAACAAGTGTATTACGTAATGCTTTAGTGGCTCCTTCTTCTCCTACACTTTGTGCGTTATAGCTCTTCTTATCAAATCCGAATAGAATAGCTAAACGGAAATTGCGGTCTAAAATAGCTTTCTGTGTATCTTCTTTTTCTTTATCTGTTGTTTTTGAAGTTGCATCAAATGTACCTCGGTTAAAGTTAAATGTTAAATTGTATGTGGATCCACCTGTTTGAGACCAAGTCACACCATCTGGATAAGCTTTTGTTACGTCTTTATATCCTGGTGAATTTGGATAAACACGAGCAAGAGATAATTCTCCATTTTCGTAAGATTTAAATAACCCATCGGGATCACTTCCATCATTGTAGGTCCATTTTACTGTGTCTAAATGGACATTTTTAGGATCCCAATAAGATTCATTCTTCGTATATTCGATAACTGATTTAGCTGTATTGTTTGCAAGGATGAAGGGTCCATTATAAAGGATGGAGTCTGGTGTTGGTTTACCGAAATCTTTCCCTTTTGATTTTAGGAACTCTTCATTGATTGGATATAAGATACCGTAAGTCGTTTTGGAGTTCCAGAATGGTTCAGGTTTATTCAATGTGTATTGCAACGTATAGTCATCTACTGCTTTTACCCCAACAGTAGAAAAATCATTCGTTTTACCATCTATATAATCAGATAAGCCTTTGATACTATCTGCCACGATATATAACGTTTCTGATTGTACATCTACCGCGTGTTTCAACCCAGTAACAAAGTCATTTGCTGTCACATCAGCCCCATACTCATTTCCTTCACTATCCACCCAAGGAACACCTTTGCGAAGATGATACGTATAAGTCAACCCGTCATCACTAACTTCCCATGACTTAGCCATATCGCCTTTCAGGTTCCCATATTGGTCATTTTCCAAAAGACCTTCCACAAAGTTAGTATAGTGGTCACTATTCGTTTTACGGGATGAGAATGTGTAATCTAGCGTTTCAAGATCTGTTACATATACAGAACTATATTCTGATACAAGGTCACTTTTCTTTGAAGAGCTAGACCCTTTTGCATTACTCCCGCATGCTCCCAGCATAACGGCACTTACTAGAAGCAAAGCTAAAACTTTTTTCATATAATGTATATCCCCCTCTTATTTATACTGCTTTCACCCTTTTCAACCCCTATTAACCAGATAATTGCGCAACATGTTTAATTAATAAATCACCTGAAATAATTAAAAGATAATGAAAGTTATTGAAATAATACATTTGGCGTTAGGCAATGTCAAGGTGATTCAGCAAAATAATTC